>JBQGCI010000554.1:0-17391 GCA_052038405.1 Acinetobacter pittii | reverse complement strand
TAGGGGTATCAATTTTATGGTCTCTGATGGTTTTGCAAAGCTGCATTCCATTGATACCTGGCAGCATAATATCCAGAACAATTACATCAAAATCGTTCGTTAGGGCAAAGTCGAGCCCCGTATTTCCGTCGGGCGCAATGGAGATGCTGTACCCGCTTTCACTAAGGCTTTTATTAATGACGCTCGCTACGCTGGGCTCATCTTCTATCAATAATATTTTCATTCAGTTGGTTGTATTTGTAATAGAGTGGATCAGGTAATTGCCATTCTATTGGTTTGAACACCCTGTTCAGGAGTCGACGGCCACAAAATCGTTAAAACTCAAACAAGTTTAATAAAACTTTTGTGAAAATTAAAAATATTGATGGTCATGTAACTCCAAAGCCATGTAAAAGATACCTCTTCATTACATGGCTTTGGAGTTGCGGCTATTTAGTTTATATACTAATCCTGCGAGATGTCGGCCTGAGCCTTGAGCTTTTTCTCCCATGCCCATGCGGTAGACATCATGTCATCTAGTCCGTATTGTATATTCCAGCCCAGGCTTTTCACCGCGTGATCATTATTAGCATAAATGGCAACAACATCACCTGCACGGCGCGGGCCTATTTCGTAGTTCAGTTTTTCTCCACTCACCCTTTCAAAAGCATTAATAGCTTCTAATACGGTTACGCCGTTTCCGGTACCCAGGTTGAATATTTCGTAGTTAGAAGCGTTCCTTTTATTTTCAGCAAACTGAATGGCCAGCGTGTGAGCATGTGCAATATCGCTTACATGTATAAAATCACGCAGGCAACTTCCGTCGCGGGTGTCATAATCAGCCCCGTGAACAGTCATTTTGGGAAGTTTGCCAATAGCTGTTTGGGTAATGGCCGGGAACAGATTTTGCGGGCGGCCAACAGGCAGCTCTCCGATTTCATTAGACGGATGAGCGCCTACCGGGTTGAAATATCTTAGTGAGATAATGGTGGTATCTGACACCACTTTAGCAAAATCTACCAGGATCTGCTCACCCATTTGCTTGGTGGCACCATAAGGGCTTTCTGCCGGTTTACCCGGAGTTTGCTCGGTAACCGGTATGGAGTCGGGGTTGCCATAAACAGTGCAGGAAGATGAGAAAACCAGATGAGGAACCTTAAATTCCCGCACACATTTTAAAATATTAATCAGAGAATTAAGATTATTTTCATAATACATCAATGGCTGCTCTACCGACTCGCCTACTGCCTTGTAAGCTGCGAAATGTATAATGCCGGCGATATCCGTATTCTCCTGGAAGACGGCATAGGTATCATCATAGCTGCACAGATCTACTTTATAGTTTTTCACTGCTTTGCCGGTGATGGTTTCCACTCCTTTTAAGATCCCGGGGTTAGAGCGGCTGTTATTATCAATGGTAATAACTTCGTAGCCATTTTGAATTAGATCTAGTACGGTGTGAGATCCAATGTAACCGCAACCTCCGGTTACTAAAATTTTTGCCATATGGATGTATATTTATGTAGATAATGATAGCATCAGGCATCAAATGTTGAGGTAATACAGCCAGGGTCTGGTATTAGTGTATGCCATCCCGGTGGGGCGGTAGACTGCTAATGGCGGCAACCAGCTGAAAACAAGAACCTCTTTGCGCTTGAGCCGGCGCAAAGGTCAGCGTTTTTTATTGAATAATCAATGAGAAGTTTAAAAGTTAAAACATTCGAATCACAAAATAAACCAGTCCGGCCAATATGGCGCTGATAGGGATGGTTAATACCCAGGCCCAGATCAGGTTAACGGTTACTCCCCATCTTACCGCAGATAAGCGCTTGGTAGCGCCCACACCTATGATAGAACCGGTAATAGTATGCGTGGTGCTGACAGGAATTTTAAGCATTTCTGTTGCAAACAGCGTAATGGCCCCGGCTGTTTCGGCTGCAACTCCTTCAAAAGGGGTTACTTTGGTAATGCGGGTGCCCATCGTTTTAATGATCTTCCAGCCGCCGCTTAAGGTGCCCAATGCGATCATTGTGTAACAGGCCAAAGGAACCCAGTACACCATCACATCAAGACTGTAGGTGGAGGAGTCGTAGGCAACAAAGGCTGCCATAATAATACCCATGACCTTCTGGCTATCGTTACCCCCGTGCCCGATGCTGAACGCTGCCGACGATACCAGCTGCATTCTTTTAAACCAGCGTTCGGCTTTCGAGAAGTTCAACGAACTCAGGAACAGGGAGAATGTAGCGATGCTTACCAGTATAAATGTAAGCAGGAACCATTTCATGTTGTGGCCGAACAAGATATACTTTAAAAAATAGGGCTTTTTGCTATTGATCAGTTTCTCCGCATTTTCCAGCGTTTTTTTGCTTTTCATCATCTTACCCTTCGATGCATCCAGCTCTCTTTTCTTTAAAATATCGGTTTCCGAAGGGCTGATTGCTAAAACGGTTTGCTCGTAGGTGGCAGTTGCTTTTACCGCTTCGGTTTGCAGTTTAGGTATTTCCTGCGAAGGACTATGAGTTACCACTGTAAACAGGTAAACGGCTCCTGCAATGACGGCTACCGATAATACCTTCATGAACAGGCTCTTTTTAAAAGAATGAAGAAAGAAAATGGAGATAAAAAAGGCAACGATCATACCCAGTAACGGCGCCAGTATAATAAAAGCTACAGTAGGCAGGATCTTGCTCTTGTTTACTATTTCCCAGATTCCCAGTCCGTCGCCGGTGTGCGACAGGTAGGCATGCGCAATAGCTGCTCCTCCAAATCCGCCGATAAGCGTGTGTGAAGAAGAAGAAGGAATTCCCAGCCACCAGGTAAGCAGGTTCCAGAGAATAGCCGCTAAAATACCCGCAAATAATACGTTTAAAGTAACAAACTCAGGGTAAACAATCTGACTTACGGTTTCGGCTACGCCATGATCGAAAATGAAGTAAGCCAGGAAGTTAAAGAACGCAGCCCAAACAACTGCCTGAAGCGGGGTTAACACTTTTGTAGATACAACTGTGGCAATAGAGTTAGCTGCATCATGAAATCCGTTAATATAATCGAAAACAAGCGCCAGCCCAATAATGACAACGAGATAAGTAAACATATATTAATGTGCTAATGTGATGATGAGCTAATGTGCTAATGCAATTATTAGCTAATTGGCACATTAGCACATTGGCAAATTTTGTTCTTTAAGCGTATTTAATAATAATAGACTCAATTACATTGCCCGCGTCTTCGCATTTATCTGTAACCAATTCCATTACCTGGTAGATGTCCCTTCTTTTAATCAGTTCCTTGGCATCGATATCGCTGTCAAACAGCTTTTCGATGCTCATATCAAATACATCGTCTGCCTGGTTTTCGATGCTGTTTATTTTTACAAGGGCTTCTGTTATCAGACGGATCTTTTTCATATCTCTCAACTCGCCCACTGTTGTTTTAACGTGTTGAGATCCCTGTTCGATCAGTTCTGCCATTTTTTGTATACCCATGTCGTTGGGATTAACCCGGTAAAAGTTGATCTTTTTAGCAGCAGAGTAAGTAAAGTCAACAATATCATCGAGGGCGGCAGCCAGGGCGTGAATGTCCTCCCGGTCAAAGGGAGTGATAAAGTTGCGACTTAATTCGGTAAATACATTATGAGTCAATTCATCGCTGTCATGCTCCACATCTTCCAGCGCTTTTACGAGGGTGTTGCGTTTGTCATAATCGGGCTCGGTAACCACTTGCTTCAGTAAAGCGCCTGATTTGGCAACGTTTTCAGAAATTTTTTCAAAAAGCTCAAAAAATACAGTGCTGGCAGGTGTGAAAATTTTAAGTATTGAGTTAAGACCCATAACAAATTGTTTTAAATTGATGGCAAAAGTACTTGTTAGATGTTTCTATTACTTAAAAATAGAGGATTTAATAATTCCTTAATATTGAATTTGAGTATTTCCTGAACGTACTGTTTTAAATCCTCCCTTAATATAACGTTCTGCACAAAAATAAGTATAATTAATACTGGCGTAACATTAACGTTACAATTTCGTAATATGGCGGTAACGATCTGGTAACATAGCGGATTCACCTTTGCAGGAAATTTCTTATATGCAATACAGGTATCTGCTTATTATCTTGTTAACGCTCATCACTAATGGTTTGATAGCGCAAACCAGACTTACCGGAAAAATATTAAATCATTCAGGCGAACCTGTTGCAGGAGCTACTTTACAGATTGAAGGTACCAACAGGGGTGCCATTTCGGAGGGAGATGGCGCCTTTAGCATTGGCATCGACTCAAAGACAGCCAGCTTTGTTATAAAAGTAACTGCAATGGGATTTAAACAGCAGCATGTTACTGTAAATCCTCAAACGCAGTCGTTCGATTCCGGCCTTACAATAGTAATGCAACCTGCTGCAACTGAAATGGAATCTGTAACGGTTAGTGCCAGATCAAGAACAGTTGGAAGTGTGGCTTCTTTGTATCAGGCTCAGCGAACTGCAGCCTCTATCTCTGATGGTATTTCTGCCGAGGTGATCAGAAAAGCGCCTGACCGTAACACAGGTGAGGTTTTAAAAAGAATAAGTGGTACAACCATTCAGGATAATAAATTTGTTATTATCAGGGGCTTGAGCGATAGGTATAATTTAGGACTATCGGACGGATCGCTATTGCCAAGTACAGAACCTAATAGAAAGGCTTTTTCTTTCGATATTATCCCTTCATCGATGATCGATAATATTACCGTAACGAAATCGGGAACTCCGGATCTTCCAGGTGATTTTGCGGGCGGTGTAATTAACATCATTACTAAAGAGGTTCCTACCCGAAAGTTCTTTGATGTTTCTTTAGGTGCCGGTTACAATACCGCGTCTACCTTTAAAGACTATAAATCAGGCTATCGTTCTTCAACAGATTTCCTGGGATTTGATGATGGAGCGCGTCAATTACCTTCAGATTTTCCAACTACCGGTTTTATCATTAATGATATGACACAGGCGCAGGCAAATACCGCATTGGCGTCTCTTAACAATGACTTCCAGATACGCAACCGAAAAGCGTTACCCTTAGTAGGTTTTTCGATCAATGGAGGTGATTTGAGGATTTTTGAAAATGGCTCTAAACTGGGATATACGGCAGGTATTACTTATAACCATTCCGAATATATCAAGCCTAACCAGCTCAGGCAGTATGATGACTATAATTATGTAGATAATACCTATAATTATAATACTAATTTGGGTGCATTGGTAAACCTGGCTTATCAAAATAAAGGTGGCAAATACTCTTTAAAGAATATTTACAACCGCATATTTGACGATAACCTGCTTCAACGTGAGGGTGTAGATATCGGACGTTCCAGCGATATTCGGTTCAATGCGTTCGACCTGGTGCAAAAATCCTTGCTTAAATCTACCTTTAAAGGAGAAAACAGGCTGGCAGAAGGATTGGATCTGGACTATCTTGCATCCTTTAACCTGATCACTAACAACAGGCCCGATCAGAGAAAAGTCGGCTACTCTAAAAGTATGGGTAGTGACGCTCCGTTCAGCGCCGACCTGATTACTTTAAATCGCGCCAATAACCGTTTATTCGGTGATCTGAATGAAAAAATTTATAACGGAAGCTTCAATCTTAAAAAGGAAGTAGCGCTCTTCAAGGCAACGCATATAAAAGTAGGCGGTTTTGCCGCAATCCGCAACAGGGAAGATGAGAATAGATTGATTGGCCCACGGATCAATGTAGCGGGAAATCCGGATTATGCCGAAAACATCCGTCGCCCGCTTGAAACGTTATTTGCACCGGAACTAATAGGTAATAGTGCTTATTTTCTGGAAGACCTTACGCAGGCAAATGACCGTTACACAGGCAAGGCTAATAACTATGCCGGTTACCTGATGTTTGACAATAAGTTTACCGATAAATTACGTGCTGTATGGGGCGCCCGTTATGAATACTACAGTATTGATGTAAAGTCTCCGGCAATGAAGTTCGATAAGACCTGGACAGATATCCTGCCTTCAGCGAACCTTACCTATTCCCTGAACCCTAAAAACAATATCAGGGCATCTTATTTCAGAAGCCTCGCCCGTCCGGAGTTTAGAGAGATCGCTCCGTTTTATTATTATGATTTTGAAATTGGAGCCAACCTTCTGGGTAATCCTGACCTTGAACGTTCGCAGATTAATAATTTCGATTTAAAGTATGAGTGGTTCCCTGCAAGCGGAGAGATTATTTCAGCTTCTTTGTTCTATAAGAAGTTTAAGAATACTATAGAGTCGTCTATATATAAAGTAAACAGCGCACTTGAAGTTACAACAGCTAACTTCCCGTCGGCAGAAATAATAGGTGTTGAGGTTGAGCTGAGGAAGAAGCTAAGCTTTATCAGCGAAAGCCTGAAGAACCTTGAATTTTATACTAACGTAGCGATTATTGAGTCTAAAGTGAAATACGATCAGCCTTTGTTATTACCCCGTGGTAATAGTGTGACTGAGCGGGAACTTACGGGTCAGTCTCCTTATATGATCAATGGAAGCCTGAGCTATAAAACAAATGACAGTAAGTTCAATGCAACCGTGTTATTCAACCGGATTGGCCAACGTATCAGCATGGTAGGTGGCAACCAGTATGGTATGGTGTATGAGCAACCAAGAAACATCCTTGACGGGCAACTATCTTATTCAATAAGTAAGCATAGTGATCTAAGACTCAATGCAAGAGATATCCTGAATGCACCTTTCAGGTTCTATTTCGATCAGAACAATAACGGAAAATATGACGGATCTTCTTTTGAAGGCAATATTAACAGACAGGATAAAGACTGGTTGTTGCAGGAGTACAGGCCCGGCACTAATATATCAGTTACGTACACTTATAAATTATAATAAACGGGTAACATTAAGGTAACTTTTTGGTAACACACCCTATTTACTTTCGTAATTCAAAATCCAAGGATTTCTAAAACAAAACAAATGAAAAAGAATGTAGCAATTTTATGGTTGGCTGTCAGTGGTTTTTTTGCAGCCTGCGGAGACAAAAACGAGAGTGTGGAGCCGCCTAAGCCTACAGAAGTTGTAATAGTTGGGGCAGATGTTGCATCCCCGACTCCTTCCGTAATCAGCACCAACACTACCTGGACAGCAGATAAAAAATATTTACTTAAAGGATTTGTATATGTAGAGCCAGGTGTTACTTTAACCATTGAGCCTGGTACAGTTATTCGTGGCGACAAGCAATCTCAGGGCACGTTAATCATTACGAGAGGGGCCAGGATCAATGCCGCAGGTACTGCTCAAAGGCCGATTGTTTTTACTTCAAATGCGGCAGCCGGTAACAGAAAAGCAGGAGATTGGGGCGGTGTTATTTTGCTGGGCGATGCGCCCACTAACCAGGGTGCTGCCAAAACTAAAATAGAAGGAGGGTTGTCTTTCCCTACCGGTAAAGAGTCTTATGTAACATATGGAGGTAGCAATGCTGCTGATAATAGTGGTGTTTTAACTTATGTACGTATCGAGTTTGCAGGTATAGCCTTCAGCGTAGGTAACGAAATTAACTCACTTACTATGGGCGGCGTAGGTTCTGGTACCAAAATAAGCAATATACAGGTTTATGCGGCGGGTGACGATGCTTTTGAGTGGTTCGGCGGTACGGTTAATGCGGATCACCTGGTTGCAGTAAAAACTTTAGATGATGATTTGGATACGGATTTTGGTTTTTCTGGTAAAGTTCAGTTTGCTCTAATTCAAAAAAATCCCACAGCATTTGACGTTTCGGGGTCAAATGGCTTTGAGTCAGATAATGATGGAGATGGTTCTGCATTGACCCCCAAAACCAGCGCTGTATTTTCTAATATTACGGTTGTTGGTCCCTTGAATGGTACCGGTAATACAGTAGATCCTTTATTCCAGCATGCAGCGCAAATACGCCGTAATTCAACTCAGTCTATCATTAACTCAGTTTTTGTAGGTTATCCTATTGGTATTTACATTGATGATACAAAAGGTAACGCCACCTCGGCAAATTACAAAGCAGGTACTTTGGCATTTAAAAATAATGTAATTGCAGGTTGCCCGATACCCATTAAAGCTACTGATGCGAGCATTATTGCACAGTTAACTACTGATAACGCCATCCTGGCCACTGTTGCAGACGCTAAAATTGCAGATGCGTTTAAGTTTAATGCTAAGCCAAGCTTCTTGTTAAGCGCGGGTTCTCCTGCCCTTACCGGTGCTAACTTTGCAGGATTTACAGGGTTCCAGTCGGTAGCTTACAAAGGTGCTTTTGATGGTTCAGCTGATTGGACTGCTGGTTGGACTAACTGGGACGCTGAAAATACAACTTACTGATAATTTCGGTTTCACATAGTAAAGGCGCTTCAATCGAAGCGCTTTTTACGTTTTATGACAGTTCTGTAATTTTTTATCCGGCCAGGTTCGTTTTTTTTTGAAAGAAGTGGCGGGCAAGCACTGTATCATTACGCCGTTGGTTTTGTAAGGCAGTTTTGCTGAAAAGCCGAACCTCTTATATTTTCTTCGAGGAATGAATACGATAAAAATGAATCACGACATTGCATGCTTAACTTTGCCCGGTTTTTGATTAAAAATGCAGGTATGAAAAAAGCATGGTTTATAGTTATCGGATTTGTTTTTATTGGCCTGTCGTGCAAAAAGGCCGAACCCATCAGGTCCTCATCAAAAAATAACGAGCATACTCAAGAGGAGGAAATGAATATTCTTACCATCTATAAGGTGGTTGAATTTGGCTCGGGATGGCAGGAGCCCCAAACCGGTGGCGCTATTGGCTATACCATGCAAGTTTATCTTTATAAAGACAGCACGTTTAAAAAGCGATGGAGCACTGCCTATTCACACCAGGAATTAAAAGGAGTATTCAGAGACACTGCCTATAACGCGTATACTGCTCTGTTACTAAAATATACCGATAACAACCCGGCGGCCGGTATGAGCGACAATTATATTTATTACAATATTCAGAATAAAAGCGAAGTTCTTTTTCCGCTGTCGGCCACTCAGGTGGTTTCAATAAACTTGGCAGTTGCCGGAGGACCCTACTTTAAGTATGAGAAGCAATAAAAGGTGGTACGCCTAAAGAAGGAACATGCTGCTTACGAGGCCCCCGCTGTGGGTATATTGAATAAGCCCTCATATTGATGTACACATTTCTATTACACTTAAAAAGATAAAGCCTTGCCTGATGGAGCGAGCAACCATGCCCTGTTTGCCGCAAAAAAAGAGAAAGGCTGAGAGCAGCTGTGGCGTATTATTTATCGGGCATATAAGCGTAAGCAACTTCAAAGTGTTCTTTTTTCAGTTCTGGTAACAGCTGGCCAATACCCAGCTCCACCCTTTGCGGTGTAGGCTCGCAAACAGAATATTTGGCACCGTTGTATTCTATCGCATTCCCTACCGGTTTGTCGAATTTTACAGCAATCGTTACATGTTTGGGATAGGCAAGAACGATCATCGGCAGGTTGTATATTTCCTTCACCAGGAAAAAGAATAATCCTACCCGGTCTTCGCAATCGCTGTAAGGCGATAATAAGGTCTGCTCTGGTGATAATCTTTTTTCATCTCCAAATACCTTGGTATCTGCATCAAATGCAAATGCGTATCGGGTAAAATGCATCAGGTAGTCAACGCCACTTTTTACATCCAATCCTTTCAATTGCTTTTTCAACAATGTAATCAGCGACTGATAGGTAGTGTTGCTGAGCGGTATATTGATAAAGTTCTTGTATTCTACGGCCGGGTAGTTATTAAACAGGTTTTTGATCTGGGAATTGATCTTGATTTTAAAATTATAGTCGGAATAATTATAAGTAAACTGTAGCTCTTTGTCTATATAGTCGTTTTCATTAAAATCAGGTAACTTATCTATTTTATAAGAAAACGTTCTGGTAAATGAAGGCAAATAAATGGTAACAGGTTTGAACGGCTCTTTGTTAAAGTCGATATTGCTGCCATAGTCGTGGTAGTTGAGGCATACATACTGTTTATTATCTTTCATGCGGTAGGGGACATTGTAAATATTTTCATCGCATTGAATATAAAATAACAGTCTTCCACTGTTTTGACTCAGTATAGTGCCATAGCCTGAACGCACCATGAAGTACCACTTGTATAGCGTATACCTGAGATAGTTTTCTGCCTTGGGACTTATTTGCTCTGCAGTTTTTCTAACGAGTTGATAAAAAAGCCAGTCATCGGCCTTTTGTACTTGTCTGTAGTTATTGAGCATAGCAAGTATGCTGCTATAATCGGCCTTTGATACTTCACTGTAAAATTGCTGTATAGATGCATCGGTGAAATTCTTTTCATTGAAATCAACAAAGTTCTGGTCGTTGAAGATAAACGAAACCTTATCCCCATAAAAATTAAAGGAAACATGCTTCTCATTAGCCCATACGCAAAAGGGCAACAAGGCGAATGATAATATGAACAGCAACTGTTTCATGAGCAACTATTTTAAAGTTACAAAACATAACAATTACTTAATATTAAATTTTGCTTCCTGTTGAAAATTTAATATACGGTAACAGGGGTAAAGCTGTACCTGTTTAGGTTGTTAAAACAGGCTGCAATAGGTGTATTGGGTAGATCACTTTTTAGGTTTAAACCATTGAGCAGTTAAGATTAGTTAAGTTCTTAGTGATGGCATGCCTGAATATTTTAACAGCATGTGTCCGTTATAATACTTTTAAGTCAAAAAAACTGAGGAATTAAGACAGGAATACTGCCAGGCAGTGGATGCTTGTGCAACTTCAGCCTGAATAAGGCGAGGCAATACGCCTATATCAATCAAGCATTTGTTAAATTAACAACAGCATGAAACTGTAACCGCATTCTGCTGTCATATAGGTATAATAAATTCATTAAAAATTCGTTTTACTTACAAATTGACAGATATCAGAATGATGAAGCATGTGTGTGTATTGACTTTTTCTTTGTTACTGCTTGCCGCAAATATTTTGTATGCACAGCCTCCTAAAGTGGAGCCAGCAGGTGAATGGTTTCAACAGGGATATTATATATTGAACCCTGTGTTTGGCAGAACTACCACCGAAATAGCGTTCGCACGACGCTTAAGCGGGAAGGATAGTAGTATTAACCCGCAAAAGACCTTTGTAGCGGGGGCAACGGCCAGTTATCTCCCCAAAAGCAGCACCGGTGCCCGGCAACTCGACCCCGTGATCAGTATACTCAATTATAAAAACAAGCAGTTCACGCTGGTTGATTATGGATGGGGACCAGCATTTTCAACAAATGACAATCGTTTAGCTTATGCATTCCAGCAAACACCCCTGCAAAGGCCGGATAAGCTATACGCTGAAACCTATAAGGGCAATACCATAAAGATCTTTAATAAATCTACCCGGAAAATTGAAGAGGTTGCAAAGCCCGCTAATAGTTATTTGCTGGATCCTTTTTTTGTGGATTCTTTAAAGCTCGTTTACAAAACAGGCGACCGGGTTAACGGTCCGTACGGCGGTGCAGTGTCTTTCAGCGAAGTAGATTTAGCCAGCAAAAGAACGAGACTGGTTCGCCAGCCTGGTATCAGGTACCGCTTGTACGAGTTAATGGGGGAGCCTTACCTGGTTCGCAATCAACTCGCCTATATCATATACAGCCCTGCCGATTCGGGAACTGGCATGGCCAGCGAATACCAGCATCTGTTATTATCAGGAAAAGACACTTTACACGATTTTGGCATCCGTAAATTCACTAACCTGAATTATAAGTATGCTGTAAATGCCAGCCAGGAACTGTTATTCTTAGATGATGAACATTTTATGGCCGAGGATACCAACTATTTAGTGAAGTATAAAAAGGACCGTCTCATAGAAAAAAAGCCGCTGAACCCTGATTATTTCAGGGGGTATTTAAGTCCTGACGGGCGATGGATGTTTTATCTGACACAAGAGGCGGGTGCCTTTTTAGTAAATACAAAAGATCTGAGCCGGGTTGAAATGATCATTCCTAAAAAAGATCTGCATGCTGTTGTGTGGAGTGCCGATGGAAATAAACTGGCACTGGTACAGGATCATGAAAGCCTGACGGGAACGGATAAGCTGCTTATTTTCACACTGCGGTAATGTAAATATCCTTTTATTTTTTTCTTTTGTGAAGCGAAGGCTCAATATCGCCTTTCCATTTTTTGTATTGATCTTCTGTTAGTTCTTTTTTTAGCTTATCGTCGCGTTCAGCGATCAACGCTTCATTTTTCTTTCTTACACTCTGAAAATCCTGGCTGGATAATCCCTGGGCCAGGCCCGAGGCAGGTCTCTGTATATTGTTCTTTAGTTTTTGCTGATCCTGGTAAAACCCGCTGAAAATTTCTTCTATATTTTGTTTTTTAGATTTGTCCAACTTAAACGCTTCATCCAAAGCATCCACAGCCAGGCTCACTTTAGCTTTGATATCTTCGCCAGCTGAATTGTTTTGAGCGCTGAGCGGGGCGTAACCTAAAACTAGTAACAGCAGTATTACGAACGTTGTTTTGGTTGTCATCCGCAAACTTTTTAAAGGTTTAAATGTGTGGTCAGGCCCTTCCGGGCCGGCGTATACAGGCGTAATACGCTTGATCCTGTGTTTAAAATCGGTCGTGCCTGGTTTCATTTTGAAAGATTCCATACCTATAAGAGGATAAAATCCGGCAAAAGTTGCAAAGAGGTATTCCTATCGGTCGGGGGGAGGGGGCGCATCGCCCGGTTTACGGCTCTTTCCTTTATTGATTATTTTTTTCATCAGGGAGTCGTAAGCCACCTGTTGCTCGGCCGTGCAAATTTTCCGGGTTTGCACCACATGTTTGAAGGAATTGATTTCCACTTGTTTTTGCAAGCCGGCGATGGAGTCTACCCATTGAAGCACGTTGGCATCTACAGTGTCCTGGGTTTTGGTCAGATCAAAAAGCATATTCTTAATGTGTATGATCTGGTCCATCTTCGCTTTCGCATCTGACCAGTGGCTTTTTTTCAATTCGTTAAATTTAGCCACCTGCTCGTCGTTAAAGCCTACTTCTTTTCGTAATACAGCTGCAAATCCATCTTTATTATCTGGTTTTTTTGCCGGCTTTTTGCATAAAAAAAGAAAATAGGCCAATACGGCTATATTGGTCAATAAAAGAAGAAAGACAATAAATACGAGAACTTTGTTATTAGATCGGCTTTGCGTCATTTATTAGGGATTAACATCGTTAACGGCCAGTATGTAGTTTTCATTTTGTAAACCATCTGATACAACTGCAGCAGTTATAGCAGAAACTTCGGGTTCCGAATAAGTTGAATTCATTACCGTGTAGGCATTGGCAGCCAATACTGCCAGAACACATCCAATGGCTACAGCCGGCCTGGCAATGAAACCAACTGTTTTTGTCCAGAAACTATTTTCTTCCCGGATCCTGGCCATAACCCGTGTGTACATATAGGGTCTTGCCTCGGCGCGCCCTACACCGTTCAGGCTGTCTAAAATTTCATCTATTTCCAGATTGGATCTCTTCATCCGTATTGTTTTTGGGCCTGCATGCTGCAGACGGGTTTTTTATAGTTCGCCGGGAATTACCTGCCTGTTTGCCAGGCCTTCCCATGTCTGTTTATATCTTTTTGACGCTATTTTTTCATTTTCCTTGTAAAATAACGATTTTATGCCTCTAATATTTTCCTTAAATTATTTTTTGCCCTGTGTAACAGCGACTCGATTGCCGATACGGTTGTTTGCATGATCTCGCTGATTTCCTGGTAGCTCAACCCTTCCATTTTATTCAAAATGAATGCAATTCTTTGATTTTCAGGTAACTTATCTATGGCTCTCATCAAAATGGCGGCATTTTCCTTTTGATCGAGCACTACTGCCGGATGATTGAAATCCGGCGGATTTACTTCAACCTGTGCTTCGTCGCCAAAAATGCTTTTTACAAACCCGAAACGCTTTTTTCTTTTCTTTTTCCGCTCGTGATCCAGCGATTTCGTGGTAGCGATGCGGTACAACCATGTAGAGAGCTTAGATTCACCTTTGAAAGAGCCAATGGATTGGTACACCTGCACAAATACTTCCTGGGCCAGGTCTTCTGCATCTTCCTCACTTTTCACAATACTAAGGCAGGTATTGTAGACCATGTTCTGATAACTGTCTACAATCTGTTTAAAGGCGGCATCTTCTCCCTTCTTTAATTGTTCTACCAGTATTTCCTCGCTAACCAAAAGTTTTAGTTTGATACAAAATTATGGCAGCGATATTACTACATTTTTCCTATACGATTTGTGAAAGCCTTAAAACATGGGTCCTCCGCCAGGTCTGCCAGTGCCGCCGGGCACACCACCCCCCGGAGCACCTCCGCGCCATTCTCTGCGTTCTTCATTACTGCCGGAGGAGGGGGCTCTCCCTTTACCAAAATTTCTTAAGCTATACGTAAATGTCAACATGAAATATTGTTGAAGTACACGACTTTGCTGATCCGTAATCGTATTATTGGCATCAATAGTTCTGCTAATACTCTGGTTCTGCTTTAGTAAGTCAAACACTGAAAGCTTTAATTCGCCGGCCTTGTTCTTCAGGAATTTCTTTCCAACAGCGGCATTCCATAACCAATAAGATATATTGAATCCCTCAGAAAGTCCGCTATAAGCTTGATTGCTTACATCATTCTGTAAAAACCATCCATTTTTAGATAGCAGGTTGAGGAAGGCACCACCTGACTGGTTGATAAAGCGGTTGCTGGTATTGCGAACCAGGTTTTGGGCAACCAATTCAGCCGGGTATTCACTTTTAGCATTGCTGAAATTTACATTATAGTTAATATTAAAATCAACATATTCACTGATATTACTGGCCCAAACGATTCCGCCACTCCATGTATTGTTAGTGGTTTGCGTGATAAGGTCATTGATAGATCCGGGCCTGTCGACATAGGTAAGGCCTCCATTAATATTAATATTAGACTTCACTGCAGCAATGGGAAAGCTGTAGGTTACGAAGGCGTTCAGTTGTTTATAGCCGTTGAGGTTGATGGGTTTGGAAAATTGCGATCCTCTTTTTACACTTACATTTTGTATCAGTGAATCTGAATTTAAGAAATACACGGCGTTCGTGATGTAGTCACTGGTAAGTTGTCCGAAAATATTAACGAAGAAGCTATGGTTTGTTTTACGGTTAACGTATGAATAGCGAGCAGAGCCAAAATTGGTGTATGCCTGCTTAAGCAGCGGATTGCCGCTACTTACGTTAAGCGGATTGGTGATGTCAAGCACATCCTGTAATTGGTCTATTGAAGGGAAGTCGTTGCGGGCGCGGTAAAACAGCCTGAAATTACTGTTTAGTCCAACTTTTTTAGACCACCGGAAATTGGGTAACAGCGTATTGAATTGCTGGCGTACGGGCGTAGCTCCCGGCGGATATATACGATTTCCTTCCAGTTTTGCATTTTGAAAGTCGACACCTACCGACAGCTGGTTATCTCTGGAGCGGCCCAAGCGATAATCAACTTCAGCCGTATTAGTAGTAATCGTGTTATCAAATTTATTAGACTGAAGTGGCTGAAAAATATCATAATTGCCTGATCCGTCGTTTGAGAAAGTTTCCTGATTGGCTTTATTATGTTGCACTTCGTATTCATATTCAAATTCAAGCTGGCCCTGTTTACCTACTGGCTCGGAATAATTGGCTCTGGCTGAATACCGGCTGCCGTTGGTATTGCTATTCCTATACTGATCCAGTAATGAGTCGACTACTTCTCCGTCGTTGTAGTATCTCAGGGCATTGTAGCTAAATGATTGTCCGGTATTTTCATTGAACGCCGTTACCAGTCCCAGGGAAAGTGTACGCCCTCTTTTAGCAAAAGAATGGCGATACATAATGTTATTGTTGATATTGAATCCGTTACGATTACTGTTCGAGCGGCTGACGGAACTATTTACGGAATCAATAACGCCTCTTATTTGATTGTAAGTATAGTTAGAGCCCGATGAATAGGCATTATTGTCCTGGAAATTAATAGACGGGATAATGTATATGGTATTGCTTGAGTCTATCTTATACTCAGCCCTGAGGTTGAAACGATGATTATTGTTATTAGTATTTGAGATAGCGTTACTTCCAGAAAAACGTATGCTGTCTGTAGTGAAAGCAGTTTGGCTTAAGCGGTTGGTTTCGTTGGTGTTGTTTGAATTGTTGAAAAAATAACTGGCAGCCAGGTCAAAATTTTTTCTTTTACCCCATTTATCACTATAGTTAATGCCGAAAGCATTGGTTTTGCTGATACCCGGCTGCATACCAACCGTGAAGTTGTTACCGCCCCCGCCAAATCCTCCTCCACCACCGAATCCTCCTCCGCCACGGCCTCCGCCTCCCCCACTGCCTGTCACACCCAGTAAATCCTGCGAAGCAAAGTTTTGCTGGTTCACATTATTAAAGTTACCTACGAACGAAAGCCTTCTGTCTCCGTTAAAAAAACTAATATTACCTCCGCCCTGGTAGCGGCTGTCTGTTCCGTAGCCGGCATAAATGCGACCGAACTGGCCATTGTTTACCAGGCTTTTGGTAACAATATTAATAGCTTTTACCGCATTGCCATCGTCAAATCCGGTTAATTGGGCCTGGTCGCTCAACCGGTCGAATACCTGTATTTTGTCCACTACTTCTGAAGGCAGGTTCTTTAAAGCCATGGTTGCGTCTTCTCCGAAAAAGTCTTTGCCGTCTACTGTTACCTTCCTAACCTGCTCTCCCTGAGCGGTTACGTTACCGCTTCTGTCAACCGTGATGCCCGGCATTTTTTTAATGAGGTCTTCTACGGTGGCATCGGGATTTACTTTATATTGGCCTGCGCTGAACTGGGTAGTATCGCCTTTTTGGCTTACGGCCGGTGCACTGGCCACAATAACCACTCCCTCAAGGGTGGTTGTTTTCTTCGGAATGTAGATGTCGTCGAGGTCGAGGGAGGGAATAGAGTCGTTAAGCGCAATCGATCGGAAAAATGTTTCAAAGCCGATAGAAGTGGCTTTTAATATATAATTGCCTTTGTCAATATTGGTAAAAAGAAAAGTTCCCGAGGAGTCGGAGCTGGCAGACCGGATATTGGTGCTGTCGGAAGAATTGAGTAACTGCACTGTGGCTCCTTTTACTACAATGCCTTCCACGGGGTCCATCAAGGTGCCTTTGATCGTTTGGGCTTGGACCACCATACCGAACACTAAGAAAAATGACAAAAAACCGGCTAATTTCATAAAAAATTTCATTAGCCCTTTTGACGCTCAAAACCGGGTAATCCTTCGCTATTGGTAAGAATTAGACTCCGGACCACAGGTTCACGTCAATAGGCCAATCAATCCTGCAATCAGTATCCGCTATCGCCTGTTGCCCCCCCTTTCATTATAAAAAAACAAAAAGTACCGATTAAATGGCCCAGAATATTTATCTTGCGCC
>JBQGCI010000553.1:0-2124 GCA_052038405.1 Acinetobacter pittii | reverse complement strand
GAAGACAACTATCCCATGTACAGAACTTTTTCGTTCGGTGCTATTATTAAGTTTTAAAAGTGACGAAAATGAACAAAGCTGATTTAAAGCAGAGACATCGGGTATTGTTGCCTGCACTAGCAATATTTTGTATATGCTCCTGGGGCTGTAGTAAATTTCTGGATCTGAAACCACAATCGGAAATGACAGATCCTGCCTACTGGAAAACCAACAATGATTTTCAATTGGCTGCCAACTGGTTTTATGCGAATGCGCTGGATGATCCCGGCTACGATGATAATATGTCTGATATTTCCTTCGGAACAGGTGTAGACGTGGTCAGTTCGGGTTCCAACGTTGCACCGGAAGAAGATAGTCGCTGGGACAATGCCTACCGGAATATAAGGAACGCGAATAAGCTCATCATGCAGGGTGAGTTGTCTCCGATAAAAAATGATATTGCTGCCTTTTTAGGCGAAGGTTATTTCTTCCGTGCCTATGATTACTTTAAGTTAGTGAAGCTGTTTGGCGATGTACCCATTATCAGCAAAGTGCTTCAGCAAACCGACCGGGAAATATATAACGCCAGGTCGTTGAGGTCGGTTGTAATAGATTCTGTACTGGCCGACCTGGACAGGGCGATCGGGTACCTGCCTGTTAAATCGGTAGCGCTGAAAGGCAGGATTTGTAAAGAGGCTGCTCAGGCCTTTAAGGCCCGGGTATGCCTGTTTGAGGGCAGCTGGCGCAAGTATCATGCATCCGGTAATCCCTCACCGCTCCTGACGCAAGCTATAACAGCATCTAAAAAAGTGATAGAAAGTAAGGCTTACAGTCTTTACAGGAATAAGGGTGAAGATAGCTACCGGTATTTGTTTATTGACAGAACAAGCGAAGACAACGTGGAGTCGGTACTTACCAAAAGGTACCGTCTCAATATCAATCCCAACGGCTGGATTTATGGTGTTTCCTGGGGAAATCTGAATCCTACAAAAAAAATGGCTGATATGTATCTGTGCAGCGATGGATTGCCTGTCAATAAGTCCGCCTTATTTAAAGGGTATGACTCATGCCGTACAGAATATTACAACCGCGACCCCCGGATGTTACAATCCTTTATATTACCAGCCAAAAACATTATACGTCCGCAATATGATGCGGCTCGTCCGCAATGGCCGGGTGTTGATAATAACCGGAATGTTAATTCGGGGTACATGCTCTATAAATTTATTTCTGAAATAACGACTCCGGGTCCTAATGGCACAGGCGCCTTCGATTGGCATGTAATGAGGTTTGCAGAAGTACTGCTGATTTACGCGGAAGCGCTGTTGGAACGGGATGGAAGTATTTCAGATGCTGATCTTAATATATCGGTCAATGCATTAAGAGACCGGGCCGGTATGCCGCATTTAACTAATGTTTTTGTTCAGTCAAACGGCATGGATATGAAAACGGAACTCAGGAGGGAACGTTCAGTGGAACTGGCTTTCGAAGGCTTTCGATGGGACGACCTGCGCAGATGGAAAGTTGCTGAAACAGAACTGCCTCAATCTGTCTTAAGCATAAAGGTAACCGGCACCCAGTGGAGTAATCCAACGATCAGTATTGATTGTAATAACTACGCCAGTAAATTTTATAATATACCGGCGAATCAGCTGGAGAATGGTTTTAAACTACTACAACCTGGTTCGCAACGCTCTTTTAGTCAGAAAAATTATCTCTTACCCTTACCCACCAAACAGATTTTGCTTAACGGGCAGTTGAAGCAAAACCCTGGATGGTAGTCTCAGGAAATTTTTAACCATATCTCTATTACTCATTCACTGTAGTCAGTGGTGTTAGCGGGCATTAATGCCTGCCTGATACCGTATTGGAATATTTCTGTTAAAACGTCAAAATCGAAAACAATTGTTTTATGAAAAAAAATCAATGTCTATTTACACGAACAGATCAGCAAAGCCATTCAGAATACTTGTTGATCCACTATGAAAGATCCCGTAAACATTATAATAGCAGGCAGCAACTATACCGCCGTTTGGTAGTCTTTCTTTTAGGCTTTTCGGTGTTCAGTACCGGATATGCATCCGATGCGGTGAACAACTTGTCTGCCTTACCTAATGAGCTGAAAACTTCTTTAATAGTTCAGGA
>JBQGCI010000552.1:0-2241 GCA_052038405.1 Acinetobacter pittii | reverse complement strand
ATCAATCATTATTTGAAGATAATCTTTGTGTAACCTGTCGTCGTGTCCTATAAAGGTAATATATTCATTCAATGGCAGCTCAAGCGCCCTGGCCCAGTTATCGGGCATAGACAAATCGGTATCAGCGTTTTTAATAATGATCCTGTCGTCCTTCAGGGATCTAAGCCATTCCAGCGTGCCGTCGCTACTATTATTGTTCAGCACCAGTAAATTGAATTGAGAATAGGTTTGCGAAAGAACACTATGTACACATTCTTTCAGGTACTCACCGCCATTGCGCACTGGTAGTATGATCGAAAACAGGTTGTTCAAGATGATGGTTTTATTAATCTGTATCAACTGCTAATATCTGTAATAATTTTTGATTACAGCCCCAGAAACGCATCGGCTCAAAATCGGGATAAGGATAGTAGCCCAGGTTCAGCTGAATACGCTGTGCTCGTTCTTCCAGGTAATTTATAACAAAATCTTTAACTGTTACAGGTTGGTTACTGCAGATATTGATAATACCTGTTATTTCAGTTTGCAAACCCGCTTCTACAATATATCTGGCTACCCGTTCAATGGGCAGGAAATCGCGTACCTGTTCGCCACCGCTCATGTTGAAACTTGCTTCACCACTTTGCAAAGCCTTTTCTAACTGCGGAATTAAAGAGTTGGCAGCTTGACCTTTTCCAAACATATAAAACAATCGCAACCATTTCAGGGCATAAGGATATTGCTGTGTAAGTGTTTCCGCAAAAAGCCGGAGCTGATTTTTGGCTATTGCATAGTCGTTGCCGGGCTGTGCAGGCATCTCTTCGGACAAACATCCTTCCTGCATGCCGTACTCAAAGCAGGTGCCCGTGATATTGATATTTTTTGCGCCGCCTGCAGCCAGCTTTTTTACAAATAACTGGTGCAGGGGCAGGTTTCGTTTGAGGTGGTGATCCGATTTATAATTCGGAAGTCCCTCCCAGGCCAAATGAATAATACATTCGGGTTGCCCGAAAAAATGAAAAAGATTGTTGTCTTCAGCTATATCATTAATGTTAAAAGGTATATAGGTTACCTGGTTAAACCAGCTCGCCTGCACGGCTTTTTCTTTATGTAAAGAGGTAGCCACAACCGTATGGTTCCGTTCTAACAACTCGTTGATCACATAGTGGCCAATAAAGCCCGTTGCACCTGTAACTAAAACCTTCACTTTATTTAATGATTGTTAATTGTGGTATGGCTACTACAAACTGCCCTTCCCAGTTGTTTATATAACTTAATTGAGCCGTGATTTCATCTTTCAAATTCCAGGGTAAAATGATGATGAAATCGGGTCGCTCTGCTTTTAGCACCTCTTCATTCACAACAGGAATGTGACTGGCGGGTAAGAGTTTATTTTGCTTATGGGGGTTGGCATCCACTACAAAATCGATCAAATCGTTTTTAATGCCGCAATAATTCAGTAGGGTATTTCCCTTGGCAGCAGCGCCATAAGCTGCCACTTTTTTACCTGAACTTTTTTGATCGATTAAAAAGCGGATCAGATCTGTTTTAATTTGAAATGCTTTTTCCTGGAAATTTTGATACGTCTGTATATCCGTTAGGCCAGCCTGTACTTCTTTTTCCAGCATTTGATTAACGTTGCCGGAGATGATATGGGTACTGTCATTTTTATGCTTTGCGTAAATTCGTAATGAACCTCCATGGGTAGGCAGTTCTTCTACATCAAACATCTCCAGTTGCTGCGACTCAAATATTCGTTTTACTGTATAAAAGGAGAGGTAAGAGAAATGCTCATGGTAGATGGTATCAAACTGGTTGTTTTGCAGCAATTGCAATAGATGAGGAAACTCCATCGTGACAACACCGCCGGGTTTGAGTAATATTTTCATGCCGCCCACAAAATCCACGATATCGGGTACATGCGCCAGCACATTATTCCCTAATAGTAAGTCGGCGTGCCTGCCCTGGGCTGCCAGTTCTTGCGCAAGCCTTACTCCAAAAAAGTCTATAACACTTTCAATGCCTTTTTCGGCAGCAGCAGCTGCTGTATTGGCGGTGGGCTCTATCCCTAAAACCGGTATTGCCTTTTCTTTGAAATATTGCAGCAGGTAGCCATCATTGCTGGCTATTTCAATCACAAATGAGCTCGAGTCCAACCCAAAACGCCCTTGCATGTGGTGGGTATATTTTTTGGCATGAGCCAGCCAGCTGGTGGAATAAGAGGAAAAATATACATACTCGTTGTTGAATATGGCGTCAGAT
>JBQGCI010000551.1:0-9711 GCA_052038405.1 Acinetobacter pittii | reverse complement strand
GCTATTCCGAAAATGGCATTGGCTTTCATTTAAATAAGCTGGGTACAGCCGCCGGCTCACAGTTCAATTATTTCTGGCAGCTGCTTTCCAACAATACACAGGCGTACACCGCTGCTACGATGCAAATAATAGGGCTTACAGGTTTCAGTACCATCTTTGTACCTACCAATGCCGCTATTCAGCAGGCTGTGAATGATGGTTTGCTACCAAAAAACAACACTACCGGTGGCCCCAACTTTAACCCGACTACTCCGGCGGATATTGACCGGGTACGACAATTCCTGCAATACCATTTTCTGGCTTCGCATACAGCGGTTCCCGACGATGTTATATTTCCCGGGAGCTTTGAAACTGCTTTAAAAAACGACCAGGGAACTGCATTAAGACTGCAGATTAATAATTCAGCCAATGCACTTTCGATAGTAGATGCTTCCGGAAGAACCGCTAATGTGATTATTGCGCAAAGCAATCATCTTTCTAACAGGAGTATGATCCACCTGATCGACAATTATCTTAAGTACAACAACTAATAAAGAACCAGATACAAGATTTGCCATGAGAAGATTTGACATGAAAAATATTTTTGTGCTTTGCGCTGCGCTGTTGTTAATGGTTGTTGGTGAAAAAGCTTTCGCCCAGGATGCCATTGTGCTTACCGGAAAGGTCATCGATAAGCAGGGTGCTCCGGTGTCGGGCGTATCGGTATCGGAAACAGATAATGAGCAACGTACCGTACGGGGCACTACCACTGATATCGATGGTAACTTCGCCATCAAAGTAAGCGACGTGAAGCACCGTCTTACTTTCTCTGCCATTGGTTATAAAAGCAGGGAGGATATGGCTATTAATACCCGTAGGATTTTCAATATTACGCTCGAGCAATCCAGCAATGACATGGAAGAGGTAATTGTTGTATCTTCTGCCCGAACCGACAACGGCATGCTCCCAATACCTGAGCGATACAACACCCTGGCTACCTCAAAAATCAATGCCAAAGATCTGGAGGAAATGCAGGCAACATCTATCGACCAGGCATTGCAGGGACGTATGGCAGGGGTGGATATTGCAGCCAATTCGGGCGACCCCGGAGCCGGCATGCAAATACGTATCAGGGGTACATCGTCTATCAACTCATCTACTACCCCATTGATCGTCGTGGACGGTATGCCTTTTGAAACCGACATCCCTACCGATTTTAACTTTGGTACTGCCGATGACCAGGGATATGCCAACCTGCTGAATATTGCGCCCACAGATATTAAAGACATTACCATTTTAAAAGATGCGGCGGCTACTGCGATCTGGGGTTCCAAAGCAGCCAGTGGGGTATTGGTTATTAACACCAAAAGAGGTGTTCGCGGAAAACCTTCACTTACCTATACTTTTAAAGGAACGGTATCTCCCAGGCCTGAAGCCATTCCTATGCTGAGCGGATCGCAATACACTTCGCTGATCCCTGAAGCTTTTATGAACCGCAACGGTATACCCTTGAACACACAAACGGTGAACGAATTTAAATTTGACCCCAATGATCCTTACTATTATTATAATTACAGCAAAAACAGTAACTGGGTAGACGAAATAACCAGACCCGGTTATGTGATGGACCACAATCTTTCTATGACGGGTGGAGGCTCTAAAGCCAAATACTTCACTTCAGTAGGCTACTTAAACCAGGATGGGGTGACCGTTGGCACTTACCTGAAAAGGTTAACTGCCCGTATCAACCTCGACTACGATGTATCCGACAGGATCAATATCAGAACAGACGTCTCTTATGCTACCACCGATAACAACCGCAACTATGCTGAAAACCTGAGAGATGTTGCCTATAGAAAAATGCCCAATATGAGCATTTACGAATACGATGAATATGGTAACCTGACACCTAATTATTTTTCTCCTTTCTCAAACATTCAGGGCCAGTACGCCGGACTCAGCAATAATAAAGTGAGCGGAACGGTTAACCCGGTGGCAATGGCCAATGCAGCCATCAACAAGGTTTTGCAGGAGCGTATTATTCCAAAGTTCTTCATGCGCTACTCCATCATTCCCCGTACATTGGTAGCAACCGTTGATGTACAGTTTGACATGAGCAGCACTAAAAGTAAAAGCTTCCTGCCGCAAACCGCTACTGGTTTGCCCTGGACGAACACCAACGTAAACCTCGCTTATGATGGCGATAACGACAACTTCAACGTGCAAACCAAATCATCGTTGGTATGGACACCACAGTTTGAAAACAAGAACCACAATTTCACAGGGCTGGTAAACATGATGACTTACGATGGAACCAGCGTGTCTTACCAGGCACGCACCTCCAACACACCATCATCTGAGTTGCAGGATCCTTCTATTCCATCCCGTGTAAACGGCGCCCTCTCTAATTTATCGGCACGTACCAATAAAACAGCAAATGCCAACGTTTTGGTAAATGGAGTATACGCATTTATGGACCGTTACATCATCAATGCAGGTTTGCGCGGTGATGTTACTTCCAAGCTGGCAAGATCCGAACGCTATGGTCTTTTCCCTACCCTGTCTGCCCGATGGCGTGTATCAGGAGAAAAATTCCTGGAAAATGTAAAGCAGATTGACGATTTAAGTTTCAGGTTCAGTTATGGCCGTAGTGGTAATGCCCCTAAAGACGATTATACTTTTTATAACCTGTACGACAATTTTAATTGGGATTTTATGGGTGAATCAGGCATTTATCCCAGCCGGATGGGCCTGACACAATTGAAATGGGAAACAGTGGTGGGTACCAACCTGGGTCTTTCCCTCGCCATGTTTAAGAACCGGATCAACCTTGATGTAGAAATATATCGTAACCGGACTATCGACCTGTTCTTTAAAGACCTCCAGATATCTTCTATTAACGGGTACAATGCTGTCAATATGAACGTAGGTACGATGGACAACCAGGGCTGGGAGCTGAACATCAATACCAAACCTTACACCAGCAAAACATGGCAGGTAGATTTCAACTTTAATATTTCTTCTGCCCAGAATATGATTCGCGAAATATCTGAATATTATCCATTGGAAAAAGGCAACAGTGCAGCCAATGGCCAATATATTACCTATATGCAGATTAACAATCCTTTTGGGTCATTCTACGGGTACCGGTACCTGGGTGTATATCAGGATAGAGATGCCACACTTGCCCGCGATGCAGCAGGCAATGTTATAGTACGTCCAAATGGAGAACAGGTATATATGCGCTTCAACTACCCTATTGTAGATTATGTATTTCAGCCGGGTGACGCTATGTATGAAGATGTGAACAAGGATGGTACGATCGACTATCGCGATATCGTTTACCTCGGCAATAGCAATCCCAAAGTATTTGGTGGTTTTGGTATCAACCTGGGGTATAAAAACAAATTACGTTTATCCACCTTCTTTAACTTCCGTACGGGTTACGAGATCATTAACGGAACAGAAATGGCGACCACCAATATGTTCGGCTATGACAATCAAAGCACCGCAGTGCAAAGAAGATGGCGTAAAGAGGGAGATGTGACTGACATTCCACGCGCACTATACCAGTCGGGTTATAACTGGCTCGGATCTTCAAGGTATGTGGAGGACGGGTCATTTTTAAGGTTTAGAACCATAACCCTTCGTTATAATTTCGATAAGTCGCTTCTTACTAAAATTGGATTAAAAAACCTGAGCACTTATGTAACGGGAGAAAATCTGATGACACTAACTAAGTATACAGGCCAGGATCCGGAAGTGTCCATGAGAGGTTCTGACCCCTTCCGTGTAGCTACTGATAATTCGATGACCCCTCCGGTGAAAATGTTCACGCTTGGTTTAACCGCTTCCTTTTAATGTATAAACACTAAGAAAAAACGAAATGATGAAAAGTTCTATATATCTGTTTATTTTAAGTGTATGCTTTATTGCAGGATTTTCTTCCTGCGGCAAAAAGTTCGATCTGATCCCTCCCGATGGAATTATCAGGGAAAATTACTGGCAAACCAAAGAGCAGGTACATGCTGCAGTAATTGGCTGTTATGCTTCATTAATGGGCAATGCCAGCAGTGCATCGGCCAGAGGGGCGGCTGAAACATTTTTTGTATGGGGCGAAATAAGGGCTGATATGGTAACGCCTTCCCTTGGTACGCGTGCAGAAGAAATTGAAATATTTAATATCAGTACCCAGCAAAATAACCCCCTGACAGACTGGAGACC
Organism: Acinetobacter pittii; assembly: GCA_052038405.1. Lineage (GTDB taxonomy): Bacteria > Bacteroidota > Bacteroidia > Chitinophagales > Chitinophagaceae > Niabella. The sequence continues at coordinate 5,508 of JBQGCI010000551.1, read as the reverse complement.
TATTTACAATATTATCAACTACTGTAATACCGTTTTAGACTATGCGCCATCGGTGCTACAGAAAGACCAGACCTTTACGCAGGAGGCCCTGGATGGATACCTGGCTGAAGCCAAAGCACTGAGAGCCCTGATGTATTTCTACCTGGTGAGAAGCTTTGGTGATGTACCGCTGAAACTAAGATCTACGGCAAGCGATGAAGACATTGTTCAATTGGCCAAAAGTACGCAACAGGAAGTGCTGGCGCAGATTGTAAAGGACCTCGCGGAAGCTGAGCCTAATGCGGTGCCTACCTATGGGGATGTTCGGGACAAAGGACGTATTACCCGTTACACGGTAAATACTATTCAGGCGGATGTAGCATTGTGGATGGAAGATTACACAGCAGCCGTTACAGCCTGCGACAAAGTGATCAACTCCCGCCGGTTTGGCCTGATAGCCTCAAGTGCCGCCTGGTATAATATTTTATACAGAACCGGCAACTCCAATGAAAGTATCTTTGAAATACAGTTCAATCAGCAGAAGCTGAACCCTTTCTTCGACATGCATGCCCTCCCCTCCACCCGCAGGTATATAGCGGCCAACCGCGTAATGGATCAGATATTTACCACGGAAATCGATTTTTTCACAGGTTTGCCAGACCTCCGCTCCAACGGAGCTTCGGTAAGAGCTGAAGACAATGCCATTTGGAAATATATTGGTATGAATGGCGAAGATATGATTGCCCAGGCTGATTCATACACCCATTGGTTCTTTTATCGCTATGCCGATGTACTGCTCATGAAAGCAGAAGCACTGGCACAAATGGACGGACGTGGCGAAGAGGCATTGGCACTGGTGAACCAGGTACGCAACAGGGCCTCTGCACCTGAAGCAACCAATAACAATCCTGGTGTAGCCAATAAAGAGGAGTTATCCCTGTATATTTTAGAGGAACGTGCCAGAGAGTTTGCATTTGAGGGCAAACGCTGGTACGACGTATTACGCTACATAAAGAAAAACAACTATGCCAATATTGCCTACCTGCAGGAAATGGTTGCCGGTATTGTGCCGGCCAGCTCGGTTAGAACGGCACAGGCTAAAATGCTCGATCACAACAGTCACTATTTCCCTATATATTTTTACGAACTGCAAACTAATAAGCAGTTAGTTCAAAATCCATTTTATAAACAATAAAATTAACGAGGATGAAAAAGTTTGCCTATTTACTTATCGTAATGCTTGCAGCGGCTTCAGGCCTGTTTTTAAACAGCTGTCAGAAAACGCAGTTGCAGGAAGCCACTTCCAACGATCCCAATATGCTGCAGTATCTTCAAAATGATTCGTTATCGCGTTTCTCCAAACTGGTGACCCTGATTGATAAAGCAGGTTACACTACCGCTTTCAATACCTATGGCACCTATACTTTCTTTGCCCCTACCAATGAAGCGGTAGACAAATATATGCGTGAGAAAAATATAGCTTCCCTGGAATCTTTCACAAAAGAGCAACTGCAGGACATCCTGAAGTTTCACCTCCTCGGAGAAAAAGTATACACTTATAATTTCAATGATGGCAAATTATCCTCTATTACCGACTATGGCCAGTACCTGATCACGAGCGTCACCAATGTAGACGGTATCTCATCCTATATTGTCAACCGCCAGGGTAAGGTATTACAGCAAAACATTGAGCTGGGCAATGGCATTATACATGTAATTGACAACGTGTTACAACCAACAGAATTAACGTTAGCGAAATTACTGGAACAGGATCCAGAATATTCCATCTTTACAGAGGCTTTAAAAGCAACAGGTCTTTTCAATAAACTGAATACACAGGCCGTGGCCAATGGCGACACTTTATGGTATACCGTGATTGCCGAAAAAAACCAGACTTACCTGGACTCGGGCATTCATAATTTTGAAGCGCTTAAAGCCCGGTATTCCAAATCGGGCAATCCTGCTGCTCCTACTGATGGATTATACTTATATACAGCCTACCATATCTTGCCTGATATTAAGTTCCTGGCAGATATCGTAACTGCTACCTCTCATGAAACTTTGGCACCCCTTGAGGTTTTGACCAATAAATTCATTAATAACAAAGTGCTGATCAACGATGACAGCTATACTACCATCAATGGGCTGGTACATGAGCCGGGCGTGGAGCTGAATATAGCCACCAGCGACAGAAGCGCTGTTAACGGTGTTTTACACCATGCTATGGGAGGCATTGCAATTAAAGAAAGAAAACCGTTTGCCGTTTATTGGGACCTGTGCTCAACACAACCTGAGCTCACAAGGCTGAGCGCCATCTACGGTAAAAAGACCTACTTATTTGATTTTGGTGACGGCAATACCTTCAAAGACCTGAAATGGGAAAAAAGCTGTTTGAAATATCGTGTTGCATCAGGAGGTTACCTGAAAGATTACTGGCAAATGGGCATGGGCCGTTCCTCAAGTAATACCGAAAATACCGGAACCTGCTCTGGTAACAACTGGATAGAATTTACCACGCCACTGCTCGTAAAAGGAAAGTACAAAGTTTGGTTCTGTTATTATACCCAAAACAGTACTGTGAGCGCCGTTCAGGCATCCTTTAACGGAATACCCCTTACCAGCGCCCTGATTGAGTTCCATAAAAAGATATCTTCTGTACAACCGAAAGATGAAGCCAACCTGGCGGCGCTCGGATGGAAATGGTGGGGAGGTAGCAAGCCATCGGGTTCTACCGTGGGTCGTATGCTGGGTATTGTTGACGTTACATCTACTGGTCGTCATAAAATCAAATTTGAGTTATTGTCTGGCCAGAACGCCGACTGTAATTTCGACATGGTACATTTTATACCTATTGACTGGCCTAGTCAAACCAGCCCGCGCTTTGATCCGGATGGTAGCATTGTTTATTAAGAATAAAGAATTACAGAACAGCTAAAAGCGGTTTCAATAACCGGAACCGTTTTATAAATCTTTTGCTTCGGGCAGAAGTGCTTAAGTTGAATATAAAAAAAAATCAGATGAAAAGATTGTCGTTTCTGGTAGTTAGTGTCACTTTTCTTGTAACGATGGAGGCCTGTAAAAGGTGGGAAGATCATATTGCGCTTCCCGAACAGCAGCTATCTGAAACATTGATGGAACATATAAAAAAAGATCCCCAGTTAAGCAGCTTTGCCAATTATGTGCAGCAAACCGGACTGGACAGCCTGCTCAATGCCTCTAAAAACATAACCGTTTTTGCACCGGGCAATGACGCATTGGCATCCCTACCCGGCTCTGTAACATCCAACCCGGCTCAATTAAAAGCGTTCCTGCAAAACCACATATCAACTAACGCATACTTCACACGTGATGCAGTTGATTCTCTGAGGGTGCCCTTGCTTAATGGTAAAAGGGTATTTTTTATGGCCCTAAAATTTGACGAAGCGAATATTACAGAAAGAGACATTTATGTACGCAACGGAGTCTTGCATAAAATTGATAAAGCCATCGCCCCGCTGCAAAGCGTATGGGAATACATACTGGACACCAGGAGCAGTTTTCTGCAGAATGATTATATTTCCACCCTCAATTATGTAGGCCAGGATCCTAACCTGGCAGAGTTAGACAGTATCAATCCTGCTACAGGCGAGCCGGTATATAAACCGGGCACAGGTATTGTTAATATCAACACTTTTAAAACAAAAGTGTTAGATGTAGCTAACGAAGACAGTCTTTTTACTTATATACTGCTTACAAATGATGCGTTTACTGCAGAAAAAACGAGACTGCGTCCCTATTTTAACGGAGCAGATCCTGATACAGCCGATAACAACACGTCATGGGCTGCTGTAAAAGATTTCGCAGTAAGAGGTTTATATACCGAAGCCAATTTACCGGCAGTTCTCGAATCAAAGTTCGGTGTAAAGATCACAATGGATCGGTCTTCCATCCTTTCAGTAAAGAAGTTAAGCAATGGTGTAGCCTACCTGATGAATACTTCTGGCATTACCTTACAGGAAAAGATACCGGTGGTGTATGTGGAAGGAGAACATCCGTATGCCTTTTCGGTTCCTAACTCGGCTACTATTTTTTACCGGGACCGGATGAACCCGCTCACAGGGAAAAGTTTTAAAGATATCTACCTCAATATGGGTAGCAGTGGTGCTAACCGGTATGTGCAGTATTATACCAATCAGCTTTACACAACCAAATACAAAGTATACTTAATGTCTTTAAATGATAAAGTAATCTCACCGCAGGCCGATGGCACTTATGGCACAGACTCCACACTGAACCATACCGTTCGGATATTCAACAGGCAGGCAGATACGCTGGCGCTCAGGTTCGAAAATGCTGTCAATGTAGCACCCAATACCTACACAGAATTCTACCTTGGTGAATTCACCAATGATGAATACAACTGGTTGTTATCTTACCCGGCCAGCAGTCCCGCCGGAGTAGCATATACCCTGAACCCGGCTACCAGACACATCAGGGTAGTGGCTCCTGCAACTGCAACTGCCCGTCCGTTTAATCTTACGGTGAACTACCTGAGATTTGAACCTGTGTTTTAAAGAAAACAGATTGGTTAATATTTACGACTATTATCACTTATAACAGACTATGCGAAGATTATTTAATATAGTGAAGATCCTGCCGGTAATGTGTTTCCCGGTGTTATGTAGTACGGCCGATGCGCAAGATCAAACGCCCCGGCCTGCTTTGGCCGCTACTGCAAAAATGGCTAATCCTGTTTCCGGAACCATTAACGATGTCACTACAGGCAAACCTGTGGCGGGAGCCAACATCACCTATAAAGAATTTGCAGCCGCTATAAGCGATACATCCGGGCGGTTCACCATCGATGCTCCCTGGAACGATATAACGTTATTAGTGACTGCTGATGGTTACCAGGCCAAAGAGATTGCATTAAAAGGAAATAAGCATATTGTCATCAAATTACAGAAAACCGGCTTCCAGTCTTTTTACGAAGATATCACACTCCCTTCCGGCACCCTGATACGTAGTAAGATAGCGAATGCGGCCAGTTCGGTTAAAACAGATGGCGCCTGGGCTAATACCCCTGAAACACCTGATGCATACCTGCAGGGCCGTGTAGCGGGGCTTCAGTCTATCCGCAGATCAGGGACACCCGGTATTGGAGCGGATCTGTTTTTAAGAGGTTATAGCTCCCTTTTCGCATCCAACCAACCCATGATCATTGTTGACGGGGTATACTATGACAACGGCAATTATGGCAATTCTCTCGTGTCAGGATATTATAATAACCCACTCTCGTTTATCGATCTGAAAGACATCGATGATATTACTGTTTTAAAAGACGGTTCTTCTTTGTATGGAGCTAAGGCGGCAAATGGCGTTATTATTATAACAACTGCCAGAGCCCGCGAAGAAGCCACTAAAATTGATGCGGCCGTTTATGGAGGCGTTTCTTTTGCGCCGTCCGCTATACCGGTAATGGGAGCTGGCAGCTACAGAAGCTACCTCGCAGAGATGTTACAATCTAAAGGTTTGCCGGCCTCAGAAATT
>JBQGCI010000550.1:0-3122 GCA_052038405.1 Acinetobacter pittii | reverse complement strand
AAAGGGGGGGTATATATCAAAAAAAGGTGGGTAAAATGATATTTCCGACTTTACAATGCATAATAATACGCCCGAATCCGTTTTTTACACTGCCTTTCCATCAACCCAGCGTAAAAATTAACCGGAGCCATGGAGCCATTTTGAAGAGTTAAGCTTCAGTGCTCCTGTCAACTTCCTTGCCTGCCCATTCCATTCAGGCGGGCGTCGCACACTTCAAACTCAGTAGTACTATCACCACTTTAGAAACTGGCTACTCACCGTTTAATCGAGCTCCGGGGCCCAGGGGGTTTGAATATGAATCACCCTGCACCAGGGTAACAGATAACCCAACAACTCTGCTGAACCCTGAGGGTTCGTACTGGTATATCATTTCTCCTTTAAGGCAGCTGCAAGGCCCTACATTAAACATTCGTCCTCATCCGGGGTCGCACTGTGCATGCATTCTTTCTCCGGCTAATGCCGTTCACATTGTAGCCCTCCGGACCACTCTCGTTTTAGTTTGATAAGTTTTTAGCCCGATGGCTATGGTGAAACACGATCACGGCATAACCACCCTCCGTGTCTCCGGTGACCAGAAGAAATATCGTATTATAAATAATTTACCTGACCGGTAACTATTTGCCGTTGATTTTTATGTTATCAATAATAACACTGGTAGAATTAGGCATTCCCGAACTAACAGTAATACCTATCAGCGATTGATCATCAAACGGTTGATTGGTATGCCCTATTTCAATCCAATGGGCTCCATTGTCGGATGTATAGGCTACAAGCTTCCGGCCCTTTCGTTCAAGCTTCAGCCAATAGTAACCGGTAAGGCGCCCAAAAGTGACGGCGGGAGCCGATAAGATATTGCCTTTGGCGGCCAACAGGGTTTTACCAGCAGTCCGTTCGCGGGTTTCCAGCCGGGTATGCCACTCGGGCTCTTCGATCTGGCTTGTTTTTCCGGGATATAAGGTGAGGGCTGCAAAACGGGCGTTATAAGTGGTATCGCTGCGTAACATCAGGCCTATGCTAGAGAACTGCGAGGTTGGCTGGGCGTGAATTCTGACCGAAAATGTAGTAATACCTTTCAAACGCAGGAAGGTGTAGTGGAAGCTGTCTGATGATTCGCCAATGCCATTGCCAAAAGCTGCTATGCGGAACTTTTCTCCATCAAAAAAAGTTTTTCCGGCTTTGTTATTACCGACGTCTTTCTGCAACCATCCTGCAGGCAAACCTGTCATCGCCGGTTGTGCAAACGCAGATTGGCTTTGTGCTCCTGCATGTTCTGCGCTAACCGTATAAAAATACTGCCTGCCGGACAAAACGTTTTCATCAACAAACCTGTTGGCCACAAGTCCTTTAGCGATTATTTGGAACATTCCACGAGGATCTGACGCACGTTTAACAGAGTAAGTACAGGGAAAAGCAGCGCCAACCCATTCCAGTTCAATATGCTGCCCTGTTCCCGAGGCTATTAAGCCACCCGGTGCAAAGGAGCGGATATCCACTTTCCTTTCTTTCTTATCGTCTTTTAAGCCTCCACCTGCAAAGAACAGAGTACCAAAGCCCGGATGATCCGCCCCCGGATTGCCGCCACCTTCCGGGCGTATTTTCTTTACCACAGCCTCTACATAAGGCGCTTTCAATTGCTTTATTCCCACGTAATGGGCATATACCTGCTCATATAAAGGGCGCAATGATCCCCGCCCTTTGTCCGAAATGGTATAATGATGGTATTTACCTGTTCTGTCCAGCCACTCCTGAAAAGGCATATCATCGTTTCCAAGGTTATATTTTGCAGTGTACTCAAAACCCCTGAGCAGGCGGTTATCTTCAAAACCGTATAAATCCAATCCCTGGTTCCAGGCAATGGCACAACATTCGGCAAGCATACCGATTCCTAACTGGGAATGAGGCTGATCGCGCCCGCTTTCCTGGATCTGCCCGTTTTTATTAATGACATAATTCAATATACTTCCGTTTCCACCACCTTTTGTATAATAACGCAATGCATCCTCAAATATGGCCCGGTCGTTACAGAATACGCCGATGGCCATGGCCGTTTTTAATGCAGCTGCGTCCCAGTTGCCGTTGGCAAATGGCGCATAATCTTTTATCACCGGGTAAACCACTTCTTTAAAATGCTTTTCTGCATTTGCTATATCAGCATTACTCCAGCCTGCGTTGGTATAGCGAATAATTTCTGCGGCATTTACCATCTTGAAGGGGCCCAGGCCTGCCATCAGTACCGCATCGCGCCCTCCAATAGCCTTTAATGTAGCTGACCAGCTATTGATTATTTCAATAGTTTTCTGCGCATAACGGTTGTCGCCGGTGATAGTCCACATGATGGCGTTTTGATGGGCGGCATTCGCGTCACTATCATAAAAGCCCTGCCCTACTGTAGGGTTACGGCTTACGGCATCCAGCGGTCCTTTGATCTTATAACTGTATTGTGAATACGGATCTTTTGCAAAAATCCCGTATCCGCTGAAAACAGGCTCTTTTCCGGTTTGTATGGCGGCTTTCATTCGTGCCAGGTCATCCCGGCTATGAAGAATACCGGGGTGAACAAAGGACTGCCCTTTGATTGCCTGCGGAAAGACCCATAAAGCCAATGAAAAAAGTAAAACTGGTATAAAACGCATCCTGTCTGTTTAATTACGATCTATCAAAATTATTTTTCCGGCAGTGTAAGCGTAGCCATAAAACCATCAGGCTTTACTACGATCCTTCGAAACTAACATAGTAATCTAAAAATTAGTGCATCCGTAATGCGTGTCACAATTGCCCCTATTGCAATATTAAGCCAGATCCTAGCATGGCAGGGAGGGTATTTATCAAAAAATGGGGGGTAAATTATCATTTTAACCGAACCTGGATTAGAAAAACCTATTTGAACCCATCAACTGGCCAGTGATTGGTGCAATTTAAATTGACTGTACCGCGCGCCATTTATCCGGATCATATTCGAATCTAATAAGAAGTTTCCTCTTCTGAGTGAAACAATATGCTAATCCTCCGGGGCCGCGTTCTCTATGCTTTCTTACAGCCCTTCGGGCCTGGCCTGTTTTATTTAGATAGGCATTCTTTAAAATTATCGTGCTAAAGTGCCTGAAGGGTGCCATGTACATACC
>JBQGCI010000549.1:0-2979 GCA_052038405.1 Acinetobacter pittii | reverse complement strand
ATATTCCCGACTGGCCGCCGGCACTGGACCAACCGGCGGTAAAGATCGGCTGGCACCTGGATGAGGCCCACTCCCAGTTATCCGCCGCTGCAAAGATGGTGATGGACCTCCCAGACGCTCATGTTACCATCGCCCACCTGGATACCGGATATCTTCCGGGTCATACCGGCCTGCCCCAAAACCTGCAATCCGGCCTGGAACGCAACTTTGTTTCCGGCAAAGATGAACTGGTGAATAAAGCGATCGACCGGCCCGATTCCGGTAATGACGGACATGGCCTGGGAACCATCTGCCTGCTGGCCGGTAATGACGTGGACAGCACAACCACTTACGGCGAGTTTTCCGGCTTTATCGGCGGCGCACCTATGGCCAGGGTTATCCCGATCCGTATCAGCGATTCTGTTGCCATCCTGAACTCGGAAAACTTTTGTGATGCCCTGGACTATGCTGTCGAACAGGGATGCGAAGTGATATCTATGAGTATGGCCGGCAAACCGAGCCCGCGCATGGCCCGGGCGGTAAACCGAGCCTACGAAGCCGGCGTAGTTATCGTATCGGCTGCCAGTAACTGCTGGTATGCCGGCTTTCCTAAAACCCTTTTACCCAAATGTGTTCTATACCCCGCAGCATTTAACCGGGTTATCGCCGCCACCGGCGCCATGTACAATCACCAACCATATGACCAGGCCTATTTAAATAAAGCGAAAGGTGATTTCACCAAGTATATGCAGGGCAGTTGGGGACCGGCCAGCTCCATGACCCGTGCCCTGGCAGCTTATACCCCTAATACCCCCTGGGCAGCGGATGGGAATAAATTCCTGAGAAGCGGCGGAGGAACGTCCAGCGCTACCCCGCAGGTTGCAGCAGCAGCGGCGCTCTGGATTGCCTATCACAGAAAAGAACTGGAAAATAAAGGATACTATAAAGAGGGACAAAAGTGGAAAAAGGTTGAAGCCGTGAGGTATGCTCTCTTTAACTCGGCCGCTAAAGAGGATACTTTTAAAGAATGGAAAAAATATTATGGTAACGGTATACTCCGGGCACATGAAGCATTAAAGATAGGCGTGGCGGATGAAAGCCATATTCACATATCGCCTCCTGCTGAATCTTCATTTGCAGGTATTACACAACTGGCAGGCGCTTTCTTTAAGAATCGTAAACTTTTCAGAAGTACCGGCACGATCCCGGCACCTGAGGAGTTATCGATTGAACTGATGCAACTCCTGCAAACCGATCCCGTTTTCTTCGGGCTGTTTTCTGAGCTTGATCTCAGCAGCGGGCAGCAGATCAACCAGCTGGTCAGTAACCACGATTTTCAGCAAAAAGTCATCGAGTCCCCTTTTGCATCACCCTTTTTAAAAGAAGCATTTATTGCCTAAATAACAGCTATGCCAGGAAACAGTAGAAAAGGGCCTGCCACTACCCCAAAAGCCGATCCTACAGCGGGCGCTGCACCACCGACGCCGGCAGTTGAGCCTGCCGCGGATGAAAAGAATGTACGGGGCAGCGGATCCGCTTTTACGGAAGATGAGCAGGAAGGAGAAAATTACCTGCTACTCATTGCTATTGACAACTATGATAAAACTACAACAGGCCTTGAACCACTGAAGAACCCGGTAAGAGATGCCGACCGCTTAAGAAGGGTTTTGATGACAAGGTATGGATACCGCCTTTATAAAGTGAGCAAGGGCAAAGATGTACCGGGAAAACGGATCTATGATAATACAAATTACGATATGGACTGCAAGATATTTGAAGATCGTTATATCACCTGCCTTTACAACCAGGATGCCACTAAAAAAAATATAAAGAGTTCTATACGTTCAATGGTAAGCCAAATGACTTCCAATGACCAATTGCTTATCTACTTCGCCGGACATGGCATGGATGGAACTGACTTCCGCTTTTTACCATTTGACTACGAAATTGGAGATGAAGACACCACCCTAGAGGTACAACACATACTACAGCTTACCAACATCTCCAGTGCCGGCAAAACACAAAAATTAAGTAATTTCAAAAGCATTCTCGGTATTATAGATGCCTGTTATGCGGGTGGGGCACAACTGGGAACAATAACGGTACATAATCAAGGCACGGGAGCGAAGGAACTGATTTTTCCCTGCTCATTCGAAGAAACCACTTTGGATCAGGCAATCGGTGCAGCTAACAAGGAAATGGGCAGTCCATTTTCTTTAGCGCTGTGTAATTTTTTGCTGAAAAATACATCCATGCTGAGCCTTCTGGCAACAGAGCTACCGGGCGCTATTAATGACCAATTCATAAAGCTTTTGGGGAGCAGTTTTAAGAGCAAAGTACAACATGGATTAGCGGGCGCCAAAGATAATGCCAATCCCAACTTCATATTTAATCTTGATAAAGATAAGCAGTTACCGGCCCGTGTAATGACTGAAAGTATTATCAACTTTCTCAACTTTACACAAGAGCGAACTTATTTTAAGGGTCTTTCGCCGACAGCGTTTCAATCTTCAACCTATCACTATCATTTTTACAGTTGCGTTTCCAGATGTCTGAAAACAGAATCTATCCGATGGTCCATCTTCGCCCAGGAATTTACCAATATCATATCTGATCAGGTCGACACATCTTACAAGTGTTTTCAAGTGGTCAAGATACTGCTCAATATGGAGAAAGTTAAAAGTACCCAGGATATCTTAGATCAAATCCATGAATATCATCATTGGCCCAAAAAGGACAGCAACGATCCACTTCAAGCATATGAGTATCTGGTAGAATTAGTTATCAATAAGTTTAAATATGAAAACCAACCGTCCTGGTCTCCCGTAATAATCCCGGTACTTATCAAAAATAGCGAGTCCGCAGAATTCAATATTCTTTCACAATTTCTACATGATTTCATCTGCGCAATAGAAGGTAGTTCACAAAGCAGTGGACAAAATCACATTTTTTTTAATATTATTTCTGATTGCATACAGGTTACAGAGGGCGATGAAAAAT
>JBQGCI010000548.1:0-2970 GCA_052038405.1 Acinetobacter pittii | reverse complement strand
CGGAGGATGCGATTCCTCAAATGGCAGCAGACGCCATGAAAGTACAGCGATTATTAAAGAATAATCCAAGGGAAATCTCAGAGCAGGATGCAATAGCGATTTATAAGACAGCAATGGGATAAAATACCTTGTTTCCTGTCTCCAGGAAATAAGATAAAAATAGATCAATGAGTATAAAAAAGAAATTTAAGGGAATAATTGTGCCGGCCGTAACGCCGCTGACGCCAGCATTTGCTATTGACGAGGTAGCTGTAGGAAAAATATTTAATAATTTCTACGCGCATAATGCATCACCTTTTATATTGGGAACTACGGGGGAAGCGCCCTCTCTTTCTTTGCAACAAAAGAAAGATTATGTAGCGGCTGCCGCTACATTTAAAAAAGCGGGCACTGTTCTTTATGCAGGTATCTCCTCGAATATCATCAGCGAATCTATTGAGTTTGCAAACTATTGCGGTGATCATGGCGTAGATGCAGTGGCTGCCACCTTGCCTTCTTACTATTTGTTGACGGAAAGGCAGATGAAACAATATTTTGAAGATTTAGCCAATGCGATATCCGTGCCATTGATCATCTACAATATACCTGCGACTACGCATATGAGCATTCCACTGTCCATAATCGATGAGTTGAGTCATCATCCTAATATAGTAGCGACCAAAGATTCGGAGCGTAGTGACGAGAGATTGCAGCAATCATTGAAGTTATGGAAAGATCGCAACGACTTTGGTCATTTCCTGGGATGGGCAGCTAGGTCAGCTGACGCGTTGCTGGGCGGAAGCGATGGCCTGATACCGAGTACAGGCAACGTGTTCCCGGGCATTTATCAAAAAATGCTCGAAGCTGTTGCGGCAGAAAATAAGGAACTGGCTTACGAAATGCAACAATATAGCGACACAGGAGGTAATTTGTACCAGTCTGGCAGAACACTGGGAGAAAGCCTTTGGGCATTAAAAGCATTGATGCGGGAGCGCGGACTTTGCCAGGCTGTGGTGATGCCACCTTTGCAACCGCAGGGCGAAGAACAGGCAGCGGAATTAGTAAAACATTTAAAGCAAATAAATTTCAACTAGTAATAATGAGCAGTTTACCGGTAATAGCTATTACAATGGGTGATCCGGCCAGTATTGGTCCGGAGATTGCCGTAAAAGCTTTAAAAGATAAAAAAATATACGAGATATGCAGACCGCTGATTGCGGGTGATGCAGCTGTGTTTAAAAAGATCATTGCTGAGTTAGGTCTGGATGTAAAAGTAAATCGTATTGAAAAGCCGGCGGATGCCGGTTTCGCTTTCGGCACGATCGATATAGTAGATTTGAAAAATGTGGATACGTCAAAACTGGAATACGGTAAGATCGATGCCATGTGTGGCGAAGCCAGTTTTAGGTCGGTGGAGAAAGTGATACAGCTGGCGTTGGCAGGTGAAGTAGATGCTACGGTTACTGGACCGATCAACAAAAAATCGATCAATGAAGCCGGTCATCATTTTGCGGGCCATACCGAAATATATGCGCACTACACCAATACAAAAAAATATGCCATGTTACTGGTGGAGGATCATATCAATGTGATTCACGTAAGTACGCATGTATCATTAAGGCAGGCTTGTGACCTGGTTAAGAAAGATCGTATATTGGAGGTAATTGAGTTGCTGCGTAATGGGCTTACCAGCCTGGGTAAGACCAATTTGAAAATCGGGGTTGCCGGTTTAAACCCTCATGCCGGTGATAGCGGGCTATTTGGCACGGAGGATGACCAGGAAATATTGCCTGCGGTTGAAGAAGCGCGCAGCCGTGGCTATGATGTGGAAGGACCTGTACCTCCGGATACTATGTTTGCCAAAGCAGCCACGGGAGCTTATGGGGGAGTAGTTGCCATGTATCACGATCAGGGACATATTCCTTTCAAATTAGCCGGCTTCAAGTGGAACTCCGAGAAGCAGCAGATGGAAAGCGTGAAAGGGGTGAACATCACCCTGGGCTTGCCGATAATAAGAACATCGGTGGATCATGGTACTGCCTTTGAAATCGCGGGTAAAGGTATTGCAAGCCCTGATGCCATGGTACTGGCGATAGAAAGCGCTGTTCAACTGGCGAACAATAAGTAATGAATAACGAATAATCAGCAACCACTCACTATTCATCATTCACCATTCACCATTCATCACTCACTTTATGATCGTTGTTATTGCAGATGATTTTACAGGGGCAGCCGAGCTCGCAGGCATCAGCCTGGGCTACGGCTTAAAGGTTTCGCTTTGCCTCGACGGGTCGCTGCATGGGGATGCCGATGTATATATTATTTCAACGGATAGCCGGTCGATGAAAAAGAATGATGCCCTGCAGGCTGTGAAAACAGCTACACAGGTGGCTATACAGCTGCAGCCGGATTATATATTCAAAAAGACCGATTCTGTTTTAAGAGGTTATGTTGCAGATGAGCTGCATATACAGATGGAAGTAATGGGTATGGAAAAAGCCCTGATCTTACCGGCTAATCCCTCCTTAGGCAGAACGATCCGAAACGGACAGTATTTTATCGATGGTATTGCGATCAGCCATACCAGCTTTGCAAAAGATCCAGAATTTGCCATTCAGTCTTCAGATATTGCTGAAATGTTAGGTCAGCCTGTTACAGTGCTCAATATGGGTGAAAGGCTTTTCAATGGCCTGAATATAGTGTCTTCGGCAGCAACCGGTGAAGAAGTGGATCAATGGGCTTCCCTGGTAGACGCATCCTGTATCGCTGCAGGATCAGGCGATTTTTTTGAGGCCTTGCTAAAACGTAGGTACAACAAACATACAAAAACCGGTAGCCCTCTGCCAGGCAATGCTCATATGTATGTAAGCGGTACTTCATTTAATAAAAGTGTAGAGCTGATCAAATATTATGGTAGCAGTTATACCGCTTATATCGATAGCGGTACGTTGAATAGCGAGGGCAGCGTTATATGGATGGAGAAAGCGCTAC
>JBQGCI010000547.1:0-2426 GCA_052038405.1 Acinetobacter pittii | reverse complement strand
CTGCTGTACAAAAAGAAAAAGAGTTGGAGCTTATGTTTGAAGGAGAAGCATGGTTTGATTTCTGTAGAACGGGCTTAGCACTGACCGACATGATGATCAACGCAGATCCCAACTATTTCCTGTACCCCATTCCAAGCGGACAAATTGTGCTGAGCAATGGTCAGCTAACGCAAAATCCCGGGTATTAAGCAATAGCCTACTACCGATAGGGTCTTTGAACGAAGATTATTAGGGTAGTTTGGCAAAATCAATGATCGGACTTTTACCACTTAATGCTCTTTTGAAGCGCGTCCCAATAGGTGTATAGTTACTAAAAAAACCAAAATTGTGCAGAAAAAACTTACCCTGCTCACTCCCGCCGCTATAGTCCAGCCGATAAGCTGCACGAGCGGTGTTGTCGGCAGAGAATTTTGCATGATCTATTTCATGCCAATTTCCATCTTTATCCGCTACCCATTGATTTCCGAAATAAACCCTCCGTTCATAGATACCTTGCTGTGGCGAGAAATTTTCTAAAAATGACTGAAAGCCAGTTAAATAGCTATTCGTCTGTGGCCTGCTGAAGCTGGCAATTAACTTCCATTCATTTCGTTCCGGGGCATAAAACCAAGCCGTGTAATCCGTATAATTATGTATCGTAGGCTTCCCTTTCAACAGGAACTTATAGGTTGTACCGGCTTTCCAATTGTACTGAAAAAAACTTTGCCCTCCGGCACCCTCATTGCCAAAAGATCCCGTATAAACGTCCTCACCCTTTTTCAGCAACTTAATCTGCTGATCTGCCGGAATTTCTGCCGGATTATCGGTTTCGAAGGGGCTCCAAACAGAAAATAATACCCGCCTTTATGAAGGACCGTTTACCTGCATGCCAAAATACCCCTCACCAAAACCGTTGGCCATAAAGTAAGACCCCGGCACATCATTACCTTTCGGAACCGTCACTTCGTTATAGAACCACTCGGCGTCAACTCCCTTTGGTAACTGGTAATTCATATGCACGGAAGGGCCTCTCCTACCCCAATGAAAAAAATTGCCCTCGTTGTTTTTGGTATAGCCGGCACCGGCTGTTACAGCAGATCCGTCCAGCCTTAGTGCTTTGATACGGGGATATTCAGAACCACTTTTTTTAATGCTTTTGACTACGATAGCCAGGTATCCGCTGTCTTTCACATTCCATTCACCTGCCCAATAAGAAGTATCGGCACCACCCACAACCACTGCTTTCGTGTTACCTGAAATCGAAACAGTTAATTCGGATGACGAACCTGCCTTATCTACCTCCAGCCAAACCTTTACCAATCCCGGCCTTGTTAACTTGATATATGCGGTAAATCCTGTATGATCTTCCTGCCACCTGCTCACCCCGTTATTCCTGATCTGCAGGTTGCCGGAGTTATCTAAAGCCCAGGCATTACCACCTACCGGCAATAGCACCGGCTGACTATAAAGAACATTTACTACCAACAACAAACAGCAAAATGACAATACCTTACCCATAAAATAATTGTTAGACCGATGACAAATGTATAGACGTTGTCACAGAAAAAAACTGATCAATCGTTTGCATAAGTTATACCCCTCCAACTTATCACAAGAAATCAACAAACGTTCACCCAACAAAAATGCCCCTTTAACAGGGGCATCATCTAATCATATTATTACCGGCTGGCTATTTGATCAGCTCCGCCAGTTTAGCCTGTAATTCTTCACCTCTTATATTCTTCGCTACAATTTTACCTGTAGGATCCAGCAAAAGATTTTGAGGAATAGCCTGTATGCCATATTGTTTAGCCACCGCGTTGTCCCAGAACTTCAAATCAGAAACATGCGTCCAGGTTAAATGATCCTTGGCAATGGCAGCCAGCCATTTTTTTTGACCGTCTCTTTCCTCATCATCCAGAGAAACGCCTAACACGGTAAAGTTCTTATCCTTGTATTTATCGAAAGCAGCAACCACATTAGGGTTTTCGGCACGGCAGGGACCGCACCAGCTGGCCCAAAAGTCTACCAATACATACTTGCCACGAAAAGAGGCGAGCGACACCATCCTTCCCGAAGTATCAGCTTGTGAAAACTCCGGCGCCATAGCGCCGATTGCGGTAGCTTTGGCGATAGCTATTTTTTTGTTGAAACGCTGTCCGGCAGCTGTATTACGGGTGGCTACCGGTAATGTCTTAAACAGAGGGTCAATCTTGGCAACATCTATATCATATCCCGCATACTGCCCCAGGGCGTACAGGGCTAAAGGAGATGAGGGATTCGCTTTAACATAGGCTCCGTATACGTCTTCGTTCATTTTATTCTGCAGCACATCATAATCTTCTTCAATTTTCCGCATAGCGGCCGTGTCATTCGCTTCCCTGTATTGAGGATAATTGGCCGTTAACTCACGCATTTGCGCCTGAAAAGGCTTAACAGCTGCTTTC
>JBQGCI010000546.1:0-17635 GCA_052038405.1 Acinetobacter pittii | reverse complement strand
ACATTGCCCCAAAACAATATAGTTCCTCCCGAAAAGAAAACGGATGGATACACCCTGCTCAACCTGCAGGCAGGCACCAGCTTTCCCCTGCAAGGTCAAAAGATCAATCTGAGCCTCCAGTTGCAAAATGCCCTTGATACCAGGTACCTGAGCCATACCAGCTTCTATAGGTTGATTGGTTTACCGGAACAGGGAAGAAACCTGGTATTGTCGCTAAGCATACCCTTCAGCTTTAAACCAGCTGCTCCACTGTAATTTATCAATCTCCATAATTATGAAACAAAAGCAATTACTTACCGGACTGTTGAGCTTTTTGCTACTGCTCGCCGCCTGTTCGAAGAAAGACCAGGAAGCCATTGACACTACCTATCCTGAAATTGATGTACTTACCAGCAATGCTTTTCCGAAACAATGCAGCGAGCTGCAGCGCGGCCAGCCGTTTACAGCTAAGATCCATGTAAGCGACAATAAGGAGCTGGGATCCGTAAGCATCGATATTCACCACAATTTTGATCACCACTCGCATAGCACCGAGGTAACAGGCTGCGACATGGAAGCTGTAAAAACACCGGTAAAACCCATGGTGCTGATACAAACAATTCCGCTGCCGGGAGGACAAACCCAGTATGTTGCGGAACAGGTCATTAACATACCGGCCGATGCCGACCCCGGGGACTACCATTTCCTGATCCGTGTAACCGACAAAGAAGGCTGGCAAACCATTAAAGGACTTAGCATAAAAATTAAATAATCGTTGTTCATTTAATCACAGAACGATGCCACCATAAAAATCTTCTCACATTTTCAAAAATCAATCATAATTATCGTTCTTAAACAAAAAAACAGTATGAAAAAATTTCTCAGTAGCGTAAGTGTTTTGTTGTTGCTCATAATAGCAGTAACCAGTTGTAATAAAGACAACGACGTTGTTGCCAAGCCAACTGTAACAGGCCTGGAAGTGGGTTCGGGTAATAATAAAACAGCTTATGCAGGATCAGACCTGCATATTGAAGCTGAAGTAGCCGCAACCGCCACCATAGAAAATATTGTAATAGAGATCCATCCTGAAGCCGGAGCGGGTTGGGAATTCAGCCAGGCTTTTACCGACGGCTATACCGGCAATAAAAATGCGACCTTACATGAGCATATCGAAATACCTGCCAGCGCTGCAGCCGGAAATTATCATTTGCACATTAAAGTAGCCGACAGATCGGGTAATGTTACCGTAGCAGAATCGGACTTGAAAATAGAACGTAAAAACCCCAGCGCTGCACTTATTTTCACCAGTGTTACTGGTAATGGCGTAGAGGGACATGGCGACCACTTTCATGGCCTTGGCGCAGCAGTAGAAGGTGCGTCAGATACGATCCTGTTCGACGAAAAGGGGGCAGCTATATCTAACGGTCACCTGCATTTAGAGCCGGAAAGTATTTACAAAATAGCGTTGAAAACCTACGATGCAGGCGGTGCCGAAACTCAAAATCGATATATTGCCAATGCAACAACAGCAGCCAGCTATAAAGCTTTTTTAATTGGAGGCGATTTTATTCTCAACCCTGATTCTCCTGCAGGAGAAGGCGCCATATTTCAGACACGCGAACTACAGTACGCTGATGGAACAACGGTATCTGGTGCAACCAATACAACCGGTGTCATCTCCTACTTCCTGGTAGGACATGCCAATGAGGGAGAAAAAGATGTAAGATTTGTGATGCGTAAATTAAACGCAGGAGTAAAGCCTGCTATTACAAGGCTGGACTGGAACCGGACAGACTATGCTACGGCATTTGCAGGTACTAATGAACTGGAACTAAAATTCGAAATTCATGCAGAAGAAGGACATGATCATTAAACTGTTACCTGCCTGATTGAAGCATCAGTCAATAAGCAGTTCTACCCTCATAAAATATGCTATACACTTTGCCTCAGTTCTATGTATACGTAAATGTAACATGAATGAATATTGTATAGCATAACAATCTGGCTTTTTTAATCGGA
Source organism: Acinetobacter pittii (assembly GCA_052038405.1). Taxonomy (GTDB): domain Bacteria; phylum Bacteroidota; class Bacteroidia; order Chitinophagales; family Chitinophagaceae; genus Niabella. The sequence goes on along the minus strand of JBQGCI010000546.1, from coordinate 15,637 downwards.
GGTTAAATGGAGAATCCGCGAAAGCAATTTCGTGGATTTCTCTTTTGATATCAGTGCCATCGGGTATCACAACCTTCAGACCACTTCGTTCCTTCGCAATCTTTACAAACAGCCACCGGCCCCTGCTTCTTATGCTCTGTATATCCACAGCATACACAGGCGTATAATCCATCCGCAGGATAATAATCCGTATAAAACTTTTTCATTTTATCGGGTAAAATATGAAGACCCGGCGTAATTTCTTCAGGCGCTTTTTTAAAGACGCTTACATCGCCGTTTACTTCAAGTATCGCGTATTTTACCTGCCCCAGGTGTTCAATACCTGCGAGCCGTAGTTCCATAAAAAACTCGTCAAACGAAATATTTTCGTTTTTAACGACTTCTTCTGTATAACGTCCATGCCTGATAATAGTAACCGGACGCCCTTCTATCAATCTTTCAAACTTATCTGATTTGATCAGCAGCCAGGTAACTAATTTGTAGAAAAGGATAATACTGATGATCGTAAGTATCGCCGGCAATACGCCCACGTCTTTGTAAAAGCCCATATCGCCCGCAGCCGAGCCCAGCGTGAGGATAATCACCAATTCGAAAACAGTCAGCTGCCTCACTCCTTTTTTACCGGTTAGCCTTAGCGCAAATAAAACGATCACAAAGGATATGAAGCACCGTACAACGACCTCAAACAAAAAGACCCACTCGTCCTGCCCCAGAAAGAATTCTTTAGCATCAATACTATTAAGGCTGCTTACATTCATAACCATATTTTATTAGTTATGAACTATATGCAAAAACGATGCTAATGCTATTTACCTGTCTTCGCCCAGCTATCTTTTAAAGTAACCGTTCGGTTAAAAACCAGAAGATCTTCAGGGCTCTCTTTATCCAATACAAAGTACCCCTTACGCAAAAACTGGAAACGGTCTGCGACAACCGCCTCTTTCAATGCAGGTTCGGCCAGTGCGCCATTTAATACGGTCAAAGAATCAGCATTAATATAAGATTGAAACTCGCCCTCTTCGTTCGCCGGGTTCTCAACGGTAAACAGGCGATCATATTCGTGAATCTGTATACTGATATGGTCTTTTGCATTTACCCAATGCAGGGTCCCTTTTACATGAATACCAGAGGTATCAGCGCCGCTCCTGCTTTCGGGAATATAAGTACAATTCAACTGTGTTATGTTACCTGCCGCATCTTTCATTACCTCATCGCACTGGATAATGTAAGCATGTTTTAAACGAACTTTCTGACCCGGCGCCAGGCGAAAATATTTTTTAGGAGGATGCTCCATAAAATCTTCCCGCTCGATATACAATTCGTTGCTAAAGGTAATTTCACGGTTGCCGGTGCTGGTATCTTCAGGATTATTTTCAGCCACTAATAACTCACTGTCCTTTTCGAAATTAGTGATCACTACTTTCAGCGGATCGAATACCACCATCCTTCGTAAAGCGATCTTATTTAAATGTTCACGGGCACAAAACTCCAGCAGCCCCAGGTCTACCATATTATCGCGTTTGCCCACTCCTATACGATCACAGAAATCACGGATGCTTTCGGGCGTATAGCCGCGGCGGCGGTAACCCGCGATAGTTGGCATACGCGGATCGTCCCAGCCCGATACGTATTTTTCATTCACCAGTTGCAACAGCTTTCTTTTGCTGGTTACGGTATGGCTCAGGTTCCTCCTTGCAAACTCATATTGTTTCGAAGGGAATATGCCCAGCTTTTCAATCAACCAGTCATATACTTCGCGGTGCGGCACAAACTCCATGGTACAGATTGAATGCGTGATTTGCTCGATCGAATCGCTTTGCCCGTGTGCAAAATCATACATCGGGTAAATACACCAGGCATCGCCGGTACGGTGATGGTGGGCATGTTTAATACGGTATAAAATCGGATCCCGCATCAACATATTGGAGGACGCCATATCAATTTTAGCCCTTAATACCTTTTCTCCATCCTGATACTTACCGGCACGCATATCTGCGAACAACTGCAGGTTTTCATCTACAGACCGTTCTGCATACTGATTGCGATGGCCCGGCTGCGTAGGCGTTCCCTTTTGCTGTGCAATTTCCTCGCTGGTACTGTCGTCCACATAAGCCAGTCCATTATTGATCAACTTTATCGCATATCCATATAAGGTCTCAAAATAATCAGACGCATACAATTCATTCTTCCATTCAAAGCCCAGCCATTTAATATCCTCTTTAATACTTTCTACGTATTCCGTATCTTCCGTAACCGGGTTGGTATCATCAAAACGGAGATTGGTGCCCCCGCCGAATTTTTGTGTTAATCCAAAATTCAGACAAATACTACTGGCATGGCCAATATGTAAATAGCCGTTAGGCTCAGGCGGAAATCGGGTCATTATCGATTGATATTTCCCTGCCAACAGATCGTTCTCTACTATTTCTTCCAAAAAATTGAGGCTTTTTTCCTCTTCTACATGCTTATCTACGCTCATATTTGTTTACTGGTGTGTCTGCAAATTTAACTTTTTAAGCGGATTCCGCCTTCATTCTTTATTCCGATTTTTTTTAATGCAAGCTGTTGCGTTTCAGGCAGCTGGATCGTTACACAGCCATGAAACGATTTTATCCATTGCCCCTTTTTGCAGCAGCCCTGTTTTTGTTCTCTTGTAAAAAGAGTAAAATTGACGATCGCGTTGTGGAAATCCCTATTCAATCGGCTGCGTTTGCTATAAAAGATATTGACCTGGCAAAAAGAGCTAACTGGATCTTAACAGGAGGAAGCCTTCCCTACACTTTTACCCTATCTGCCGATACGCTCCATGCAACGCCAACTGGAACTCCTTATTCGCTTCGCTATGAGCCTCCGGGCTATTCATTCAACTATATAGGATTCAGCCTTATCTCTCCCACTTATTATAAGTTGGACCATTCTTCTCTTAAGCGGCAGGTATATGCTACATCACCAGTTGCAGAAATGTTTCCTGATATTACGGATCAGAGTGATGAAGGTAAGTTCCAAAATGCAGATGCGTTAATCGCTATTAATTATGAAACCCCGTCCGTTCATATTAAGGATGGCCGGTTCATTCACCGGAATACGCTGATTGACTTTGAAACGGTCAATGTTCCCAATGATGCGGTAATCACCCTGCTCCAGAGCGAAGAAACCAAACCCTGGAACTATAAACCGGGGTTTTACAAAGCTATTGTTGTAGCCGTACCGGCAGTATCTGTAAAAATAGGTAACGACGTGTATAAAGCAACGGTAATTGATCCCAAAGGCATGTCCGGTAACGCCCACTATACCTTTAAAGTGGTTTATGATGCGGCCCAAAAAGCGATTTCTATCACAGATCTGGCCTCAAAAAGCTGGTCGGCTATCCACTAACACTGATTGAAGAATTTCCTGCGGCTAAATTGCCTGCTTAGTTAGCTTTGCAGGATGAAAATATTGCACCCCTTACATAATCTTTTATTGATGGTGTCTGCTTTGTTCTTCCTGTCAGCCTTTCTAACGCTCAAAAGAACGCTGGACGTTAATCTATACGATACCGTTTATATAGTGCCCTTCAGCCGGATCTTTATGGTTGGCGCCGTTTTCCTGTCATTGCTTTGGCTGTTGTATACATTTACGGATCACCTCCTTTTTTCGCAGAAACTCTATAAAATCCATGTTATAGGTTCTGCTCTTTTATTCATTATCATCATTGCCGGAAGTTTATGGAGCAATCAGTTAATAGAACGCTATACCGGGAACGATCAGCTGAAAAAAGCGCTATTAGCTACCCAGACAGGAAATGGTATTGCCATAGCGGCTATATTATTAACATCTATCCAATTACTTTATCCATTAAATTTGATCATTGGATTATTAAAAACTAAAAAACGTTAGGCCATGTCGTTACTCAATCAAAATAATAAGAAAGGTAAAAAAGATAATAAAAGCAAGGATAATAATAAGCAGGGTAATAACTCCAAATTTATCCAAAAACCTCAATCGGGAGCGTTTGTAAGCAAGCAACAGAATACCGGTAGCCAACGAGGCAGTTAAACAAAGCGTGAGGGATGACAGCAATTAGTTGACAGTTGAAGAAGCACTGTCAACTAGCACTTTCATCAATTAAATCTTAATCGAATTTCTCCAATACCCTGAAATGGTGCTTGGCGGCGCGCAGGTATTTTTTACCCCGGCGGTAAGACCAATAAGCATGCCCCTGCTTCGCATTGTAGCGACTTATTTCGTATAGGGCTTTCCAATGCTGCAAGATCGTTTTGTAAGCCGTTCCTAAACTCATGCCGCAGTCATAAATATGGTTGGGTTCTGCCCCTGCCCCGTTATATTCCAGAACAATAAAATGCTGTCCGTTTTTGAGATCCTCAATAGAACTGGTTTTAATGTCGTAACGGCCGTAATAGAACTGCGCATCCCGGCTCAGTTTGTCGAACACGGCTACCAGGGCCGGGCTGATCTCATGGTGCAGGTTGGTAAATCTTGCGCCTCGGTTATGATTGCCAGCGAGAGACAGGTAAAAGACTTCCCCTGCTTCGAGTATTTTATCGAAATACTGGCCGTGTTTCAGTTCCATTTCCTGAAACCGGTGTTTAGCCCTTTCATGCTGGCTGATCAATTGCTTCAGGGTGCTTTGGCCGTCTCCTGTCACCTGCAATAACTCTTTGTAAATGAAGCCTGAAACTACACCCGTAGACTGCCACGGATAGCGGTAATAGAATACGCTGACCTCTACGGGGAAATCAATTTTCTCCTGGATGATGTATTTAAAAGGAATTTTTGCGTGATAGCTTTCCAGCTGGGTATCATTTTCAACAACGCGAAAAAGAATGCCCTTCATACCCACGTCGGGTTTTACTACAAAAGGATAGCGCAAACCGGCTCCCTCTACCCTGTTCTTTACATCCTGAAAAGGGATGCCTGGTTTTACATATATGGTTTGCGGGGTTATTTCGGCAGGTAGCAGCCGGTACATTTCCTTTTTTCCTTCTCCTTCAAATCCACCAAAAGTAATATTAGGATTGGAAGGTGTAAAGAACCACAGCGAACGGCTTTTTAAACAGTACCACAGCCAAACAGGTGCTATTGGCGCATATAAAATGTGAAAATTCCACAGTTCCCAGTTAAAAAGCCTTTCAAAAATTTTTCTTACGTTCATGAATTATCAGCAAATATACCTGCCGGTGAACTAAAATGAATTAATTTTATAAAGTACACCCGAGCAAGCTTAATTGCTATTTGTATGCCAAAAAATTGAACGATTTATGCACGTACCTACAGCAGCGGAAACATTTGCCAACGGAGCAACTCCCGAGATACTTTTTTGGGTAGGCTGCGCCGGTAGTTTTGACCAACGCGCGCAAAAAATAACCAGGGCTTTTACCCAGATACTGGAAGCAACTCAAATCAAATATGCCATATTGGGTAAGGAAGAGATGTGCACCGGCGATCCGGTAAGGCGCGCCGGAAATGAGTTTATGTTCCAGATGATGGCCTACCAGAACATACAGATCCTTAATAATTATGGTATTAAAAAGATAGTAACAGCCTGCCCGCATTGCTTTAATACGATTAAAAATGAATACCCGGAATTAGGAGGTAACTACGATGTAGTACACCACACCACTTTTTTACAGGAACTGATCAACGATGGCAAAATAAAAATTAAGGAAGGCGGCGATTTTAAAGGCCGGAAAATCACCTATCACGATAGCTGCTACCTGGGAAGGGCCAACGATATTTACGAAGCTCCCAGGCAGGTTTTGGAAATGCTGGATGCAGAACTGGTGGAAATGAAACGTTGCCGCAGTAAGGGTCTTTGTTGCGGTGCCGGAGGAGCGCAAATGTTTAAGGAAGAAGAGAAGGGTGATCAACGCATTAATATCGAACGAACGCAGGAAGCGCTGGCAATGAACCCGTCTTATATTGCAGCGGCTTGTCCTTTTTGCAATACCATGATCACCGATGGAGTAAAGAATGCAGAAAAGGAAGGGGATGTAAAGGTTTTGGATATCGCTGAAATTGTAGCGGCGAGTATGGAGGTGAAGGGGGGAAGTTGACCCATTAATTGGTTAACGGGATAAGGCGATTGTTTTTGGAGGGTAAAAGATTATTGGTTCAAACAGATTTTGAACTATTGTGCGGGAAGCTTGTTATTGGTCCGGAGTACTCCTTGGGAGATTTTTATTATTTTAGATTTTTGTGTATTTTATAAAATGAACTTACAATATAAAGAGTTACTGCCAGCTGGTTTTAGTCCGGCGTCGCGTGTTTGGATTTACCAGGCCAGCCGGTTATTAACCCTGTCGGAAGCGATTGATGCAGAAGAGCGGTTAAACAATTTTGCGGAACAATGGCAGAGTCATGGTGCGGATGTAAAAGCTGCCGGTTTGCTGTTTTTCGGCCGGTTTGTGATACTGATCGCAGATGAAACCTATGCAGGGGTAAGCGGTTGTAGTACCGATAGTTCTGTTCGTTTTATCAAATCGCTGGAAGCGGCCTATGGCATCAACCTTTTTGATCGCACATCGCTTGCTTTTGTTATCAAAGATAAGATACAGGTGCTACCTTATGCGCAGTTACAATATGCACTGGATAACGGTTTTATAACACCTGACACTTTATATTTCAATAACCTGGTAGCCAATAAAGATGAGCTGGAAAGTAAATGGATGATACCGCTAAAAGAAAGCTGGCTCAAAGACCGGGTAAAGCTACTTCAGCCGTAGGGGCTGCTTATTTCTGAAAATCTATTTCGTAAATAGCCGGCCAGAGTTTACCCGTGATCAGTACTTTTCCGGTAGCCGAATCATAGGCAATACCGTTCATCTCCAATGAGCCAGGTTTGCGCGCGGCTACAGCGTTACCTATAGAAATTAAATGAAGCTTACCAACCACTTCGCCGCTTTTTATATCAATTTTTACTATTTCGGTGCGTCCCCAAACATTGGCATAAATAAACCCGTTGATATATTCCAGTTCGTTTAAGCTATCCCCGATCATTCCGTTTTCGATCACGCTCAGGGTTTTGACCGGTTTATAGGTTTCCGGATCAAGAAAGGTGAGGTGCTCAGTTCCGTCGCTCATAATGACACTAGTCCCATCTGTAGTCATTCCCCAGCCTTCGGCATTGGCATCAGTAAATTCGCCAATCTTTTTAAATGTCTTTGCATCATACAAAAATCCTATTTGATTTTTATAGGTGAGCTGATACAATTTATTCTTTAGAAAAACGATTCCTTCTCCAAAATACTTCGACCGGTCTATTTCAATTTCCGCGGTAAAATTGCCGCTAGCCAAGTCAGATACACCAATTACTGAACGGGTGAAAGGATACTCCGGAGGCGCGCCGCCACTTTCGTATAGCGGCCGTTGTGAAGAACCAGTCCTTCTGTAAAAAGAGTGGTATCGTGCGGGTAAATGGCTTTCGTAACGTATGGAATCACTGGCACTGAACTCTCTGCCGGTTGTGAATCGTTACGCTGCCGGCTTTTGCAGCCCGCCAGCAGCATCAAAATGCTCAGTATGGAACTAAAGCCTAATACGCCTTGAGGGATTTCAAAGTTCCTGCATTTCATCAATTGAAACAATTTAGCGATATGTGATGTTATAATTAGCACAATTTAACTACCGGTTAAAAGTATGAAAGTATCGTCAGGCAGGCAAGCCCGGCAACAACCGGATAGTTGATTTGAAGAGAACAGTTCCAAAATTATTTAACTTTGCGAAAATTTTTATAGATGCTCGATTCAATTGAAAGTGCGATCGAAGCTATTAAACAGGGAAAACTGATAATAGCAGTGGATGACGAAGACCGTGAAAATGAGGGTGATTTTATTGCCGCCGCCGGTGCGATTACCCCTGAAATGGTCAATTTCATGGCCACACACGGGCGTGGCCTTATTTGCGCCCCTTTACCGGAAGAACGCTGCGACGAACTGGGTTTAGGGCTGATGGTAACCAATAATACAGCCCTGCACGAAACGGCTTTTACGGTTTCGGTAGACCTTTTAGGACATGGCTGCACTACCGGTATTTCGGCGCATGACCGGTCTAAAACAATTGAAGCTTTAAACAATCCTTTTACCAACCCGGCCGACCTTGGTCGCCCGGGGCACGTTTTCCCGCTACGTTCTAAAAAAGGGGGTGTTTTACGTCGCGTAGGGCATACCGAAGCTGCAACCGACCTGGCCCGGCTGGCGGGATTCCCTTACCCTTACGGAAGCGTATTGGTGGAGGTTATGAATGAGGACGGCAGCATGGCGCGTCTTCCGGATCTTTTAAAAGTGGCCGAAAAATTCGATCTTAGGATCATCTCTATAAAGGACCTGATCGAATACCGCTTAAAAAGCGACTCCCTTATTGAAGAAATTGTGCGCGTAAACATGCCCACACAGTATGGCGATTTCAAACTGGTAGCTTTTAAAGATAAAAACAGCAACAGCGAACACCTTGCGCTGATCAAAGGTGAATGGGAAAAGGATGAGCCGGTATTAACCCGTGTACACTCATCCTGCTTTACCGGCGATATTTTAGGCAGCCTGCGCTGTGATTGCGGCGATCAGCTACACACGGCCATGCAAATGGTACAGCAGGAAGGTAAGGGTATCATTTTGTACATGAATCAGGAAGGGCGGGGCATTGGCCTGATGAATAAGCTGAAAGCCTATAAGCTGCAGGAAGAAGGCATGGACACTGTAGAGGCCAACCTCCACCTGGGCTTTCAAATGGATGAGCGCGACTATGGTGTGGGCGCCCAGATATTACGTCACCTGAATGCTACCAAACTGCGTCTGATGAGTAATAATCCACGTAAACGGGTGGGATTGGTAGGTTACGGGCTGGAAATAGTAGACAATGTGCCGATCATTATTTCCCCTAACGAGCATAATGAAAGATACTTAAGCACGAAACGCGAAAAACTCGGTCACGACTTTTAGACGCTATATCATCATATTGATCATTGTAAACTCCTGGCTGATAGCCGGGAGTTTTTGTCTACAGCTCCTCACCGCTGAGCAATCAGCATGCGAGGGTTTCTCAGGGGTATTATATCCTGATAATACGAACTCAAACATAGCGCATGTCTCCAAACTCCTCTGCGTTATCGCCGCGTTCTCCCTGCCCCGCGTTTAACGCTTACACCAAGAACATGTGACGGACCGGTCCCTTTACAGTAAAACTTGTCATATGGCAGGACCGGGATTGAACAATTGTTGTACATTCGGAAGACTAATTACCCCATTTCACAATCATTATGAGCAAGCCTGCAACAATTGAAGCATATTTGACCGCCGTGCCTGCTGAAGCCATTGAAACGGTCAATAAAATAAGACAGATTATTAAGCAAACGGCGCCCGAAGCTGAAGAAGGCCTGAGTTACGGCATCGGAGGCTTTCAGCAAAACGGCAAATATTTCATTTACTATTCGGGGTATGAAAAACACGCAAGTATTTACCCCGCCCCCCGCGAACATGAAGATTTTGAAGAAGAGCTGAGCCACTATAAAGGTGGAAAAGGAACGGTTCAGTTTCCGCTGGGTAAGCCCCTGCCAACTGAACTGATCGAACGTATCGTTTTATTCCGCCTGAGGGAAAACGAAGAAAAAGCAGGTTTAAAAAAGAAGAAGTAACCACTGCACCTGCTATTTCCCCATAATCTTTTTCCGGTGCTTATTACCCCAGTCGGCCAGGTTAGCAATGACTGATTTCAGTTGATGCCCGTATGCTGTTAATTCGTACGCTACTGTAACGGGTTTTGTATCCACCACTTCGCGCTTTACCAGCTGATTGGTTTCCATATCTTTTAGTTCACGGCTCAGCATTTTTCCAGATATGCCGGTTACATCCTTTAATATCTCCGAATAGCGTTTTTTCCCAAATCCCAGGGACGCTACAATGGATATTTTCCATTTGCCTCCCAATACATCCATAGCATCATGCACCGCCAGGATGGTCTTTTTACAGGCTTCGGGGTCGTGTTGTATTTCCATAATAAGTTACTTTGTTACCTCTTTGTTACCATTACTTTTTGTCACCAGGTGACAAAAGTAAACCAAATATACTGAACTTTGCTTTCCTAAACAAGAAATCAATTTATATGGAACTTATAAAACATTTGAACTGGCGGTATGCCACCAAGAAGTACAGCAGCAAGAAAGTGCCTGAAGCGCAGGTACACCAAATTATAGAAGCCATCAGTTTGTCGGCATCCTCTGCCGGCTTGCAACCTTACCGCGTCATTTCGATTTCCAACGAAGAACTCAAAAAGAAATTGGGGGAAGGATCGTTTAATTCTCAGATAGCAGAATCGTCGCATTTGCTGGTTTTTGCTGCTTACACCTCGATCACGCGGGAACAGATAGCAGCTTATATCAACTATATGGCCAAAGAAAGAGGTATCCCTGAAGGCGGAATGGCTGACCTTCAAAAATCGCTGGAGGGCTTTTTACTCGGCCGTCCGGACGAGGAAAACTTCACCTGGGCTGCAAGGCAGGCCTATATAGCATTAGGAACCGGTATTATCGCAGCTGCGGAATTAAAAGTAGACGCCACTCCAATGGAAGGCTTCGACTCATCAAAAGCAGATGAGCTCTTAGGTTTGAAGGAGAAAGGATTAAAAAGCGTGGTATTGTTATCGCTGGGTTACCGGGACGAAGAAAAAGACTTCCTGTTAAACCTTAAAAAGATACGGATACCGAAAGAAGAGTTTGTATCGATCATTGATTAATTCAGCCAGCCTCCTTCATGGAGGCTTTCTTTTTATTTGCCCGGCGTTAACTATAATATTACATAACATGTCGAAGCATTTGCGCACATGTTTATTATCTTCGGCCTGTAGTTAAAAAAACAGCCCCAGGGGGCCTAATGCTTTGTTATGCTGAATAAAAAAAACAAAATTCGCCGGGCGCTGCTATCAATGGCGCTGCTATCGTGTGTAATGATCCATGCGCAAACCTTTAAAGTAGCTTCCTACAATCTGCGCTTCGACAACAAAAACGATGTGGGTAATCTCTGGCAGGACCGGTTACCTTTTGTAACGAACCTGATCCGTTATCACGATTTCGACGTATTGGGTACACAGGAAGCTTTACCCCATCAGTTGGAAGATGTGGTAAAGACACTGCCTCAATATGCACGCTATGGAAAAGGCAGAGACGACGGTAGTGATAAAGGTGAGCATTCGGCTATTTTGTATAAAAAAGATAAATTCCGGTTGTTGCAGGCGGGCGACTTCTGGTTATCTGAAACTCCTGATAAGCCCGGATTAGGCTGGGATGCTACCTGTTGCAATCGTATCTGTTCCTGGGTACACCTGCAGGATAAAAAATCGAAAAAGAAATTCTACTTCTTTAATGTTCATTTTGATCATGAGGGTAAGGTAGCGCGACTCGAAAGCAGCAAGCTCATCCTTCAAAAGATACAAACCATTGCCAAGGGAGCGCCTGCAATCTTAACGGGTGATTTTAATGCCGACCGCAAAACAGATCCTTATCAGATCATTGCCAGCTCATCTGTTGTTAGAGATACTTATAAAGATGTTTTGCACCCTTACGAAAATAATAGCTCATTCAACGGGTTTAAAAAAGACTTCAAAAGCACTGATATTATTGACCATGTTTTTATCAGCCAGCAATGGAAGGCCCAGAAATGGGGCGTACTTACCGACACCTATTTCGGAAAATTCCCTTCAGACCATTTTCCTGTAGAGGTTGTATTAAGCTTAAAATAGTGGTTACTCTTCTTTTTCAGGTACCGTTTTAGGGATCAAAGGGGTTTCCTTGCGTTCTACTGTTACCGGCTGTACTGATGATTTGCTGGAGTCGGCCGGCGGTGGTACCCGATTGGCTTCTCTTTCCGCACGCTTCCGTATATTGATGAATAGTTCGGGCAGCGTATTGAATTCTTTTTTGAAGGAAATACCGCCCCCCGTTCGCTTCAATTTTGCCGCACCGGTACTTGACGTGGTGAGATAATCCAGGTTTTCGCGGTAGAACAAGTTCAAGCGCAGACTGCCGCTGGCATTCAGCAACCACTCTGCTGTAACATCAGGTAAAAACTGAACAGTTTGCTGCAGGGTGTTGGATTGTAACGGCACTTCAAGTGAGCTGCCTAATGAGATTACAAAACGGTCTTTAAATAAAGGCACCAGTAAGGCCCCGCTTACATTGGCCTGGTTAATATTAAAATTGGCATTGCTGGCACCCAACACATTACGGTTATACACCGAACCACTGAAGTTGAAGCTCACATTTTGGCCCAACAGCGATGACAGTGCACTATTGAGTTTTTTATTGATCTCGTTAAAAAACAGGCCCGACAAGCTTGATATCGTATTATAGGTAAATTCCATAGCGGCGCCTCCGATCCCGATATTGGATACACCTGTTTGCGGTGGTGCAAAACTGTTAAATACGATCAAGTAAGTGACCTGCCGCGTCACTTCTGTCTGGCTTCTTTCTATTTGCTGCAGTGCATTGGTTACGTTGAAGTCGTTATTAAAACGGCTATTCGGATCCAGCTCCAGCTCAAACTTAAATTCAGGTTGAAACAATTGCCCTGTTAATACCGCATAGATATATACATTCTCCCGCGTGTTCGAGTAACTCTGCCCGGGATCGATTATACTGGCCAAAGGTGCGAAGCTCACCCTTTCTGCCTTATACCTTGCCTGTATGTTAATATTGGCTTTTAAAGGATCACCCGTCCAGGATATATAATTTTCCGTTCCTTTAATAATCTCGAAAGGTTTAGGGAAAAAAGATTTGAAGGTATAGTTATAGGTTCCCTCCTGTATATCAAAGCGTCCGTTAATTTGTAGTTCTTCATTCGTTCCTGATTGTATATTGAGCGAACCCGCTCCTCTTCCGAATATCTGGTCGCCGGTGAGATCATCCATTACAAACTTCATCAGCACTTTGGGATTAGCAGTCACATCAAGCTCATACTTCATATTAGACTCAGTACCGGCGTTTGCCAGGCTATCAGATACTTCAACCCCAAACTTCCGCTCTACAAGCCAATCGGGCATCTTTCCTGCCTGGCTATTGGCTGAAGCTATTGTAAAATCACTTTCCTCCCGGTCTGAAGCAATGGCATCGATCTTCATGAAGCTGTTATCTTCAGAACCTACCAGCACGAATGAACCGGTAGCTTTTACATTGCCATAAAATAACTTGTTATCAGCAAACGTAGTCCTTAAAACCTGTACCGGCTGGTTATTACGTGCATCACGGGTACCAGGTTTACGGGTAGATACGGTAATATCATAAAACATATCGTCAAATGCATTGTGCGTAATACCACCTCTTAAATATACCGGGTTACCCGTAACCGTATCTTCCAATACGATGCCATTCAGGTTGATCTCATTTTCGGTTAGTTCGATATCCCGGTCTTCTATCTTATAATAGCATTGGGTAAATTTCACTTTTACCCCGGCATTACGTAAACGGCCTTTACCAACTACGGCCAATTCGTTTAAAGGACCTTTTATCTCAAACTTTCCTGTGACATCGCCGGAAATGTCTGTAAACAAACTATTAAGGAACCGGTCGATATACTTCAGATCAAAATGTGTAGGGGTTAAAGAAATGAGGTTTTGTTGCTGAGACTCCTGGTCTTTAAGATACAGGTGTATATTATAGGCCAAACTTTTGTCATCCGATCCCAAAGTTTTTCCATCCACCAGTAATTCCCGGGTAGCCATATCAAAAATCACGTTTGCCCCCAGGTTACCGATGGAGTCGTTATCCAGCCGGATAGCCCTTCCAACGAAATCCCGCGAACTGATCTTCATGGTCCTGCCGGGATTTTCAATGAGTACGTGTGCATCGATCAGGCCCTCCAGGCGGTTACGCGGCAGCAGGTAGGGGCCAATGTCACCCAGGTTAATGCCTTTCAAAGTAATAGCAGCATCATTCCAGCTACCAACATCCGAAGGCATGGTTTCAATCCTTATTTCCTGCGTACTTTCTTTCAGGACCAGTGATCCGTGAGCCGGTGCATTTTTCCTGAATTCCAGTTCTCCCTTATCTTCGATAGTCCAGGTTTTACTATTGAGCACAAAAGAAGAAGGATTAAACCTGATGCCCACCCCGTTACTATAAGTATTTACAACAGCATTGAGCCTTGCATGATCAAGGGCCTTACTGTTGCCGGTGCCTGTAAATATGCTTACTTCCGATACATCGTTATGTGCCTTAATATTAAAGGTTGCCAATTGAATTTTCAAACTGTCGGTTATACCTACATTGGATACACTACCGTATAGGGCAAGACTATCATAAGTACCTGTGGCATCAATATCAACATTAGAGAAATCGAATTGCCTGAATTTTAAGTAAGGCACATTCACATCCAGAACAAGACTATTCGCTGCAGTATTAATTCCTCCGCTAATGCGGCTGTTATCAAATCCCTGCAAGCTACTATCGATGATAGAGGCGAACTGATTGAAATTGCTGGTTTTGATATCGAAATTGAAAGACTGCCGGGGTACTGCGGCCTGAGGCGGTTTGATATATGCCGGGTAGTAACGGCTTAAAAAGGCTGTAACAGAGTTCGGCAAATCGCGTATTTTAAATATACCATCTACGTCTACACTAAACTCGTTTGAAGCAATGCGCAAATGTTTTGTACTGTCGTTGGTAGTAGAACTTATTGAAAGCGAATCGAAAGAAAGAGGAAATCCGTTGCGCGTTAAAGAGGCGTTTGAAATAGTAGCATCGCCCAGGAAATCATCTATGGTATTGCCTTTAAACTCTGCATTCACCCTGCCGGAAAGCGCGATATTTTCTTTGAACAACTGGGTATTATAAAGATTCAGGGTATCAATATTGGCCATGAAATTGAATTCCGGAACCTTCTGACTGAAATCTACCAGGCCGTTCAGACTAAGCAAAGCATTGGGGTCGTTGGCAATAACAGATCCATCGACAATCTTTTTAGTGAGCTCACCATCGAGCGTTATATGCTGATACCTGTATTTCCTGAAGTCTATATACTTAATCCGGGCGTCCAGGGCGATGGCCCCGCTATTAGGCTTAAAGCCAGCGCCTTTTAAGGTAGCATTAAGGCTTATGTAACCCAGATCTTCGTTTTTCAACAGAGGCCCCAGGTGTAAGCTTTCGGTGGAAACGGTACCGGAATAGACCGGATAGGCAGGATTTTGCAATTTTAAATTAAGGTCAGCTTTTACCGTGCCTAAACCGGTTCGAATGGTACCATAGGTTACAAAGTCATTGATAAAGCCCGCGAAGTTGCCGGTGAACATCACGAAGCCCAACTTGCTTAAATCAGGATTGCTAATTCTTTTTAAGGGAGGTATAAAGGCCGTGGCATCAGCATACACAGTTCTAAACTCATTAGCCTTAATATCCAGGTAAGTACTGTTAATTTCAGGGAGTCCGGTGATGGAAGCATCGCCCAAAAAATGGGTATTGGAGCCGGCACTGATATCCAGGTTTTTACCAATTAATGATGACACGGGCCCTTTGACGTTGCCGCTTAGCTTGATCCGTTTCTTCCAGGTTTTCAGATCGGGAGCGAAATACGCTATATCATCGCTGTTGATTTCAGTATGATCAAAACGGCCTTCCATTCTAACCTTCTCTACAAAGTCGCTCATATCGCTAAAACGG
>JBQGCI010000545.1:0-5852 GCA_052038405.1 Acinetobacter pittii | reverse complement strand
TAAAAAGGACAGGGGTACTGCTTTGCAGGAAGCATTGGATATCATCAGAACCCGCTATGTGGATTCGGTAAAGATTGATACCCTGGAAGGCAATGCGATAAGGGAAATGATGAGCGAGCTGGACCCCCATTCGGTATACCTGCCCCCTGCGGAGCTTAAGGAAGCTAATGAAGACCTCTCAGGAAACTTTGAAGGAATTGGTGTTGAGTTTAACCAGATCAGGGATACCGTCAACATCACCTATGTTATTGAAGGAGGTCCCAGTGATAAAGCCGGTTTACTGATTGGCGACCAGATCATTAAGGTAGACAGCGCCAACCTTACAGGCAAATCGATCAATAGCTTTAAAATACGGAACCTGATACGTGGTGAAAGAGGCTCGCCTGCCAAACTGGAGATCTTACGTGCCGGGAAAATATTGCCCGTCACCGTAATCCGGGGCAATATACCTACACCTTCCATTTCAGCAGCTTATATGATGAATAAAAGCACTGCTTTTATTAAACTGGATAAATTCACCAATACCACTTACCGCGAATTTATGGAAGCCGCCGAGGCGCTGAAAAAACAGGGTATGAAACAGCTGATATTTGACCTGAGGAGTAATGGTGGCGGCTATATGGATCAGGCGATACAGATTGCTGATGAATTTTTAAGCGGCGATAAGCTGATTGTATATACTCAGGGGGTTAATAGCCCAAAAACGGAATACCGCTGTAAAAGACCGGGCATATTTGAAACCGGGAAGCTGGCCGTTTTGGTGGATGAATTAAGCGCCAGCGCCAGCGAAATTCTGGCAGGAGCGTTGCAGGACTGGGATCGCGCCGCTATTATAGGCCGAAGAACTTTTGGAAAAGGCCTGGTACAGGAACCCTTCCTGCTAAGTGACGGATCAGCCATGCGCCTTACCATTGCCCGCTACTATACCCCCATTGGAAGAAGTATTCAAAAGCCCTATACCGGCGGTAAAAAAGTATATATGGATGAGGTTTGGGAGCGTTATGCCTCCGGGCAGCTCTATTATGCCGATAGCAATAAAGTAAGCAATGGCAGGGTTTACAAAACCCATGGCGGCAGGACGGTGTATGGCGGCGGCGGCATTATGCCTGATGTTTTTGTGGGCCTGGATACATCTAATTATTCGAGAGAAATCAACATGTTGTTCTTAAACGGATCTTTTAACGACTTTGTATTTCACTATTACCTGGACAATAAGAAGATTTTAGACCCTTACCCGAATCCGCAGGTTTATACAGAGAAATTTGATCCTGCTACAAACATGTGGATCCAGTTTACCAATTGGGTTAAAAAAGATACGGTAAACCTTTCAGGCGTTCCTGCCTTCGAAAAAGAAAAGGTAGAGCATCGCATGGAGGCCCAATTAGCACGTTTTAAATGGCGCGACTCAGGCTTTTACCAGGTAATGAACACCAAAGATACGCTGGTACTTACCGCTCTGAAAGAACTTTCCAGATAATGGGCGGCATGTAGCATATAAGTGACGGCCTGATGTACGTTAAAAAACAGCCCCCTCCCAGGGAAGTTCTTTGAACATAAAGCATAACCTGCGGAAACAGGAAGAAACCGGGAGGGCATATACAACCAATGGAGCAAGCGCCATATATAACCGCCGGGGTGGTCCTATACCGGCACAACGGAGGCGTTCAACTATAACCTTTGTGTTAAAAAACAGGCGGGTTATTGAGCAGAATTGCTTAATTTGAAAAATATGGACATCAAAAACAATATTTTAGAGACCATTGGTAACACACCGCTGATACGGTTGAACAAAATAACCCAACACCTCCCTTGCACCGTACTGGTTAAAGTGGATTACTTCAATCCTGGCAACAGTATTAAAGACAGGATGGCTTTAAAAATGGTTGAAGTAGCAGAACAGGAGGGAAAGCTGAAACCTGGCGGTACCATTATTGAGGGCACCAGCGGCAATACCGGCATGGGCCTGGCGCTGGCCGCCATCGTTAAGGGCTATAAATGCATATTTGTTACCACCGACAAACAATCGAAAGAGAAAGCAGATGTATTAAAAGCAATGGGTGCCGAAGTGATCGTATGCCCCAATAATGTGGAGCCCGATGATCCGCAAAGCTATTACAGCGTAGCGGCAAGGCTGGCAAAAGAAGTGCCCAACTCTTACCATATGAATCAATATGACAACCTGGCCAACAGGCAGGCCCATTATGAAACAACTGGACCTGAAATATGGAAGCAAACCGATGGAAAAATCACCCACCTGGTATGTACGGCTGGCACCGGAGGAACCATTACAGGCGCAGCCATGTATCTTAAAGAGAAAAATCCGGGTATTAAAATATGGGCGGTGGATGCCTACGGGTCTTTATTAACTAAATACTTTAAAACCGGGGAGCTGGACGGGCAAGAAGTATATCCCTATTTTAGTGAAGGTTTTGGTGAAGACTTCCTGCCCAAGAACTACGACATGACTGTGATCGATGAGTTCACCCAGGTTAGCGATAAGGACGGTGCAGTGATGGCGCGAAGACTGGCAAAAGAAGAGGGGTTGTTTTGCGGATATAGTGCCGGAAGTTGCCTCAAAGGGTTGATGCAGCTGAAAGATGCTTTAACTAAAGACGACCTGGTGGTTTGTATTTTACATGATCACGGCAGCCGCTATGTAGCTAAAATTTATAACGATCAGTGGATGATGGAGCGGGGTTTCCTGGATGTAAAGACGTTTAAAGATATCATTAATGGCAGACCCGGTAAGCAAAAGCTACTTACGATCGGTTCGGACAAGCTGGTAGCAGAGGCTGTTGAATTAATGAAGCAATACGATATTGAGCATATACCCGTAATTAAAGACGGAGAGATTGCAGGATCTATTACTGAAGGCGGGCTGTTTCAAAAAGTATTCAGCAACCCCGATATAAAAAATCAAACAATCGAAAATGTACTGGAACCGGCTTTTCCATTGGTGGACTTTAATATTCCTGTTGATAAACTAAAAACCCTGATCACTAAAGAAAATGGCGCCGTGATGAGTAAAGACGATGCCGGAGTATATCACATTGTCACAAAATATGATGTAATACAGGCATTAGGCGTATAAGGAGCACCGGGAAATGTCCTTATCTTACAGCCGCTTTACTACCACCTTTCTTTTATAGGCATCCAGGGCTTCCAGCTGATCAGCAATTTTATCATTCCATTCATCCTGGGCAGTAAAGTCTTCGCCATGTTGGGTATCCGCATCGTATAAACGCTGATAGCATTCGGCAGCTTTAAACTTTGCCTGCACAAAATCGGCAATCTCTTTCCGGTAATTAGCAGATAATTTCAGGCTTTGCAGGTCGCGCACTGCCTGGCGTGCAAATATTTCGGAGATATCAAAATGCTTTTGTTCATGTATCAGCAAGCGTTGCTTTACGAGCGCATTATAATCCAATACCCGCTCTTTTATGAAGGTATTTTGTTTGTGTACCGTTGCTTCTACCGTGATGCGGATGCTAACCGGCCTCCCGTTAACCTTATCAGTAGTCAGATAATAAGTAATGCCTGTTCGGGTCAATGCAGACACTTCATCATCCACCGAATTCAGGCTATCGTTTACCACCTTAAAATCCTGCAATTGCAACCTTCTACCCTCCGTCCAGAAAATAACGCTGCTGCTATTACCTGTTTGAGCAGCGGCTTCGCCAACAAACAACTGCAGAATGGCCAGGATATGTAAAAAAGGTACTCTAATAAAATATTATTTGATAAAAAAAATGACCGGTCAGCATATAGC
The DNA here is from genome assembly GCA_052038405.1 of Acinetobacter pittii. Lineage (GTDB taxonomy): Bacteria > Bacteroidota > Bacteroidia > Chitinophagales > Chitinophagaceae > Niabella. The sequence goes on along the minus strand of JBQGCI010000545.1, from coordinate 2,083 downwards.
ATCTTAACTACAATAGAGACGTATTGTTCACTGTAAGGTTTTTAAAACCCTGTTAAAAATAGAAGTCCCTGCGGCCGATATTCCAACGGAGCCCCACATTAAATACCGTACTGTTTTTAGTTGCTACAGCAGGCGGAGTGTCATACCGTTGTTTACGAATCATACCCATGAGCTCTAAAAAAAGGTTTTCCTTCAGCTCATAAGACAACAAAAGGCTTATCATTGCTGCATTCGTTGTCCAACCGCTGCCAACTTTATGTCCGTAATCGCCACCGGTTCTGGTTGTGCTGGGCAAAAATATATTGCTGCCGAAATTAACCGTTCTGTTACTATCTAATCCCTGCATATAATACATAGCGCGGCCTTCAATCATCCATTTGGGGGCCGGCCTGTAACGGGCCACACCCATCCACTCATTAAAATTAGCCATTAACGGATGGGCTAAGGGTTGATTGTAGTGGGTGTAATTCGCAACCGAGTCATAGTGAGAATAGGTGTACGGTCTTACACGATTCAACTCTAATTGCAGATCGAGGTTTTTAACGGTAAAAGCATCGATATATTTAGCGCCCACCTGGTAGCCGAATTTATTAGCCCACCAGTTATTCCCTCCTGTCAGTTCTGATAATTTAAATTCATCAAAAGCTACTTGCCCATATAGCTGTGCCGTTCGGGCAATATTGGCTTTAAAATCAATACCTACCAGCGCATTGTCGGGGCTGCCCATGTCGCGTTCTACCGATCGGTAAAAAATAACCGGCACCAGGTATCCTAACTCAAAACGATTGGTTCTGCCAAACACAATTCCTTCAAATACGCCCACATTCAGCCATTTGGTAAGATTGATATCCAGATGGTGCATAGCGGCGTATTTCTTACCCAATAAATTGTCGCCAGGGTTGCTTTGATAAGCATTGGTCAACTCCATAAAAAGATTCTGGTAGTTGAATTTCCAGATACGGGTATTTAATCTTAAGAACAGGTTATTATTTCCGAAGTCACTCAGGAACAAACTACGCTGACCGTTACCAATAAAGTTTTTATCGTAACCAAAGGTGATGTCAACATATTTAGTAGCCCCAAATGTTATATATCCACGCGCATCAAAAAAGTCTCTGCCTCCTTCGCCTTTAAACTTGTGATTAAAGCCTGCACCTGGTACAGCAGTGCGCTCATTCATCCAGTCCTGTACATAAAGGGGATACCGCTCCTGGTTGTCGGTCAACGTTGTATAAAAGCCTATTTTTTTGGCAATGCGGCCACGGATAGCAATCCCTCTTGTATTATAGAAAAGAGTCTGATCATTGCCGTTCTCCTTCATGTAGCCGATGTTTAATACCGGGTTGACCGTAAGGTCGAAGTCCTTGCTATGTATTTCATACAAACCTGCAGGATACTGATAGAATGTATTTCCCAGCAGCTTTTTACTCATATACGCTTCCCGTTCTTCTTCGGGCAACCATTCTATACTATTAGCCAGGGCACTTTTCAGGTAATATTTATCTACATCAGTCAGTTTTGCATCAAGAGCCGAATCTGCATTCAGGTAATTCTTTATAGCGGGTACATAAAATTCCCTGCTATAAGGTTTTGTCTTACTCAAATTCAAGACAGGGTCCCTCTGGGCCTTGATTTCGAGGCGATCGAGCAAAATTTCCTGCTTATCTCCCCTGGGTAAATAAGTAGATTGTGCTGTTGTAAGAATTGGAAACAAAACAACTGCTAGCAAAGGCAGGTATTTCTTAAATTGCATAGTTTATTGATAAGGTTAATTAAAGTATTTCCATTGATGACCCGGTAGTGCTTATCGTGCCGGCTGTACAATATAGATATCCAATAAAAACGTTATCTATATCCAACCGGTTATATATTGAAACATTTCGCCGTTTATAGTAAAAGGCATTAAAAACACGGGGCGCAAAAACAAAAACCATGCAAATATATCTTTTTAAAAACATTCAGGTAGTAAATGAAGGAAAAACCGAAACAACGGACTTTTTAATAAAAAACGGCCGTATTGAAAAAATTGATAACCAAATCAATACATCTGAAAATGTTGTAGAGATAAACGGCGAAGGCAAGC
>JBQGCI010000544.1:0-19612 GCA_052038405.1 Acinetobacter pittii | reverse complement strand
CCTTTGCCAAGCAGTGCATTGGATGTGCCGTTTATTGAGAGAGGGGTATAAGTATTGGTAATGGAAAATGGAGGCAAAAGCGTTACAGAATAGCCGATTAAAACTGGGCATAAAGTGAGGACGCATTTTTTTATGGCTTTTCCCGCTGCATGTATTATTTAACAGAGATTATTGCATTTGAATATTGAAGCAATACTTTTAAAATACGGTTTAAGTATTTCTTTTGAAATGAATAGACCTGCCCGTGTACGGCATTTTATTCGCCATTACGGGATCCGTATCCTTTCATCGTTTTCTCACGAAAATATGCCTGACATTAGGGATGCCGGATTCGCGTTCATCAATTTCAAACTGATCAATGTCTTTGATCAAAGGAAGCAACTTTGAAAATCCAAAAATTCTCGGATCGAAGTCGGGTTTTTTCTTGATGATAAAATTACCAAGGTCTCCTAAAAAAGCCCATCCTGATTCATCTGCGAGATCTGCTATACTATCTGAAATTAATTTTACAGTGTCGGGGTTAATATTACTGTTCACTTTGGGTTGACGGTTTTGTTTCCTGCCTGATGATACTCCTTTTTTTACCGGAGGATTATTGTTGAGAATTTCCAGGTAGATGAATTGATCGCACGCTGAAATAAAAGGCTGAGGTGTTTTTTTTTCACCGAAGCCAATAACCCGCATGCCGGCTTCCCGTAACCTTGTAGCCAACCGCGTGAAGTCACTATCACTTGAAACGATACAAAATCCTGTGACTTTATCTGAATATAAAATATCCATTGCATCTATAATCAGCGCACTATCGCTGGAATTCTTTCCTTTTGTATAACTGTATTGCTGAATAGGTGTTATGGCATTTTCCAATAATACACTTTTCCATCCGGCTACTGTCGGCTTCGTCCAGTCTGCATAGATACGCTTTACCGTAGGTGTTCCCATCTTGGAAATTTCTTCCATCATGGCTTTTACGTTTGCGTAGGGCACGTTGTCCGCATCAATCAATACAGCAAGTTTGTCATCGGTCATTTTGTGTAATAGTTTAAAGTGTAGATAGCCTGAGTGATCAAGCCCTTCTTAAAGGTACTAATGTTTTGATTAGTGCCGTTTATTATAACATTTTCTAGGCCCTGTAACAAACAGCATTTATATTCATCCCCGCTCCCACAGAAGCGAAAAGAATAATATCTCCCGGGTTTATTTCATGCCCGGCTATCTGATTCGTTCGGATTAAATGGAATAGGGTAGGAATAGTAGCTACTGAACTGTTGCCCAGCCATTGTATGCACATAGGCATTACGTTTTCAGGTGCAGTAGCTCCATAGAGTTTGTAGAACCTTTGTACGATCTCTTCATCCATTTTTTCATTAGCCTGGTGAATGATGACCTTTTTCAAATCATTGACAGAAACATTGCTCTGGTCAAGACATGCTTTCATGGCAAGGGGGACATGCTTCAACGCATATTCATATACCTTTCTTCCTTTCATTTTCATAAATAGCGTATCAGTATCACCGGGTTTAAAGCAGCCTGACATATTAATATAACTAACTTCGTCCATGCTGTGCGTTTGTGCACAACAACTTAAAATTCCGGATGTTCCACTTTCGGGTACACCATATTCCATTACAACTGCGCCAGCCCCATCGCCGAATATCATACTGTCCCGATCGCTCGAGTCAACTACACGGGAAAGTGTTTCAGCTCCAATCAATAGTACTTTACGGGCCATTCCTGCCATAAACCAGGCGTGAGATTGAATGACGGTATGTAGCCAGCCAGGGCAACCTGCAAGTACATCATAAGCGATACAATTGGGTTGTTTGATGCCTAAAATATGTTTTACTTTGCTGGCCAGCAACGGTACATTCTGAGTCTGGTAAGTATCGTAGGAAATATCTCCGAAATTATGGGCAACTACTATCTGGTCTAAGGTCTCCGGGTCAATTTTACTATTGATCACTGCCTGCCAGCCAGCAGAGGCCGCCATGTCTGAAGTGTTAATATGTGCTGCGGCATAACGACGTTCAGTAATGCCCGTTATATCCCTGAATTTCCGGATTGCCATTTCTGTAGATACCTGGATCGGATGACCTGATAATTCAAAAAACTGGCTGTCAAGAAAAGCATCGTTAGTTTGAATATGGGTCGGTATATACGCACCGGTACCCGTGATTAATGAATTAAACTGCATTGTTTATGACTTTAGTTAGGCAATTGTTGGTCTAGCTTACCAGATGGTTGCCTTACTCATTACAGCAGTACAATCAGCGAAGTAATTGATAATTCTATAAATTTAAGCTTTTTTACTGGTATTATCTTCCAAACCTGTGCAATAAGGATACCTGGAACAATGGTTTTGCTGCCGGCCTACTGATTCCTGTTATAAGCATTACAGGCTATATGGAAGAGCCGATTTGCTCCAAACTTACAGGTGTTTCCTCTCTGGAAATTTGCCGTTTATTACGATGAACTGGTGAACTTCAAGACCCTTAGGATGCTAAAATTTATTTTCCGTAAGATTTGTTTACCGTGCGCATACTTACTGCTGTCGCTACTGAAGGCAGATAGTGCTACGGAGAAATTGTGAAACCAAGTTTCTACTGTTTTTGAGATGTTTACTGCAGTTTACCTGGAAGGCTGTTCCAGGAGGTCAGATCTTCCATAGTAAAGGCTACAATTCTTAACAAATTTTTTCTTTTTATTTAAAATTTCTTACCTCCGACGCAGGGGGCGGAAAGTGTCGATAAATGGCTGTAATGCAGTCATGACGGGCGTTTGATAACTTTATTTACATGAGATTTATGGCCGGAAGGGATATTCCGGTATCAGGCATGTTAAAAGGTTGTAAATCATTGATTTGCAGCCTTTTTTATGAGCTTCCAATCCGGGAGCACCAGCTGCGCGGAAGTATGATCATTAAGTCGCTTTTGTATAGTACATAGTCGCTTTTATGTAAGGAAATCCTGGCGGTCGCTACTAGATTTGTACCATTTTTAGTTGTATTTTGAGTTAAGTTAAGACATATTCCTGTGCCTGAGACCTGGCTGTACAACCAATCATCATCTGATGATGGATATTGGCTTAAGTTGCCGGCTTCAATTAGCGCGCTTTGTTCGAAAGCATCGAAGCATGTAGTACTTTGCTACTTTGAACTTTTATTGTCATAATAGAAATTTGTGAAACCGCTACTATTAACGATTTTATTCTGCTGGACAAATGTTTTTGTCTTTTCGCAAAAACAATCATACAATTTTCTGAAGATTAATACCGGTAACGGGCTTTCGCATAACCAGGTAAATGCCATATTAAAAGACAGCGATGGCTTCGTTTGGCTGGGAACCATGTCAGGATTAAACCGGTATGATGGCTACGAGATCAAAACATTCCGTAAAAAACTGGATGATTCCACGTCTTTAAAAGATAATTCAATCCTTAGCCTGTCCCGCCTTCCCGGCAGGAAAATGTGGGTGATGACCAGAAATGGTTCCTGTATCTACAATTCATCATCTGAAAAATTTGAGCCGGATGTTAACGCCTATCTAAGATCGCTGGGGCTTCCTGCCGGTACCGTAAGCAAGATTGTAGATGGTAAAAAGGGCCGGTTCTGGTTTTTGTACGATACAGGCGATATATACTTATACACCGGGGCAGGAAACAAGGCAAAGCTCATTTATAATGCTCCTGTAACGGCAAAGCAGGCCAAAAACGTATCACTCAGGGAAATAGATGGTGACCGGCTATGGATGGTTGCCCAAAGCGGCATGGTGCAGCTTTTTGATTTTAAGCACAAGCGTGTACTTAAAACGGTGCCTACTATCCTCAGTTCTGAAGGGGGAAGTACTCAATACGACCTGTATGTTGATGCTGATGGTGATTTATGGGTATGGAATTACCTGAATGGCATATATTATTTACATCCGCCCGACAATACCGTCAGGCAATTCAACGAGAAGCGGGGCACTAACCGGATCAATTCTAATATTATCAGCCAGGTCGTGCAGGACAGTGATGGGAAAATCTGGGTAGGCACCGATCACGGAGGTATTGCCCTGATTGATAAAAAAAATAATTTTGATATCAGCTATATTTTAAACGATCCGCAAAATCCCCAAAGCCTGAGCCAGAATAGCATCAACTCAATTTATAAGGACAGCAGGGGCGTTTTATGGGTAGGTACCTACAAACAAGGGGCTAACTTTTTTAATGGCGATATCGTGCAGTTCCCATGGTACCGGCACCAGGAGTCGCGTCCCAATACCCTGCAATATGATGATGTAAACCGTTTTGCGGAAGACAGGAATGGTAATATCTGGATAGGAACCAACGGCGGAGGACTCATTTATTTCGACCGGAAGAATAATCGGTTTACACAGTACCTGCATCAACCATCCGACAAAAACAGCATCTGTTCGAATGTGATCGTAAGCCTCTGTATTGATCATGAAAATAACTTATGGATAGGCAGTTATCTGGGCGGACTAGATAAGTTTGATGGAAATAAGTTTACACATTTCACCCATCGTGACAATGATCCGTCGAGCATCAGTAACAACAGTATCTGGGAGATATTTGAAGATAGAGAACATAATTTATGGATAGGTACCTTAGGTAGCGGATTGGACCGGTTCAACAAAAGAACGAATTCGTTTGAGCGCTACAGAATCCATAAAAACGGGCAACCACCATTGGGTAATTTTATTTCTGCTATTTTACAGGACAAAACGGGTAATATATGGATCGGGGCTGAAAACGGCTTGACCGTTTTTAATACCAAAAGCTCATATAAGGCTGCCTATACAGCCATACCAGGAAAAAAAGGACTGAATAATAACAGTATTAGCTGTCTTTATGAAGATCATCAGGGCCGGATCTGGATCGGCACCTCCGAGGGACTTAATCTTTTTAATCCTGTCACAAAAAAGTTTCAAAGTTTTACTGTTAATGACGGTCTCCCGGATAATGTTGTATTTAATATTATTGAAGATGCAAAGCATGCTTTCTGGATTTCTACTCCCAACGGACTGTGTAAGGCCATACCTCTTGAAAAAGGGGATGAGACCAGGCTGACAATTATTAACTATGATAAAACCAATAACCTGCAAAGCCAGGAGTTCAATGATAATGCCGCGTATAAAACCAGGCAGGGTGAACTGATTTTTGGAGGGGTTTCGGGGTTTAATATCATCAATCCGGCTTTGATACGAACAACAGCAAGCCAGTCTAATATCCAGTTTACGGATTTGCAGGTGCTGAATAAAAGCATCGTGCCGGGTGAATCGGTCAACGGACGTGTTTTATTACCTCAGAGCATCTCACAAGTAAGCCATATTAATCTGAAGTACCAGGAAAATTATTTCTCCATACAGTTCGCCTCTCTTGATTTTGTACATAGTTTAAGGGATAAGTACGCTTATATGCTCGAAGGTTTCAATTCAGATTGGGTGTATACTGACGGGAATCAGCGACGTGCTACCTATACCAATTTGAATCCGGGTAATTACACATTTATGGTTAAGGTTATGGGCAGCGACGGCGTATGGAGCAAGGTCAAAACTTTGCCAATTAAGATTACGCCTCCTTTTTGGCGTACCAGTCTTGCCTATGCAGTTTATGTGCTGCTAATCATCGGCTTGATACTACTGGCGAGAAAAATAATGCTGGACCGGATACATATGCGTTACACCGTGGCGGAGCAAAGGAAAGAAGCCGAGAGAACGCATGCACTTGAGCAGTTAAAAACAAAGTTCTTTACAAATGTAAGCCATGAGTTCAGAACCCCTTTAAGCCTGATCATAGCACCGCTGGATAAACTAATAAAGCAGTCTGCAAACGACGACCAGAAAATGCAACTGAGCCTGGTGCAGCGTAACGCAAAACGTTTATTGGCCCTGGTAAATCAATTATTGGATTTCAGAAAAATACAGGTACAGGAAATGAAACTTCACCCATCGTTTGGTGATCTCGTAGGTTTCGTGAAAGATATCAGCCATTCCTTTTGGGATATTGCCGAGAAGAAGAACATCCGGTTTTCATTTGATACGGATATCGAACATCTCGACATGTACTTTGACAGGAATAAAATGGAAAAAATTATGTTTAATCTGCTTTCAAATGCGTTTAAATATACCAGCGACGCCGGCAGTGTTAGTGTTCGGCTAAGCTATACGCCTGCCAGTCAGGAGGAAAAACAGGGGACGGTTTCAATAGAGGTAGCAGATACGGGCATCGGAATAGCCGCACAGGACCAGGAAAAGATATTTGAACGATTCTTTCAGACCCATGTACCCGATTCTATGGTCAACCAGGGGACAGGGATCGGTTTGGCCATTACCAAAGAGTTTGTGAAACTGCATGAAGGAATTATAACCGTTAAAAGCAAGCCCAATATAGGAACAACGTTTACTGTACGGATCCCCGGGAAAAAAACATGGGGAGCTTTTAGCGGAGTAAAGGCGGTGAGCGCTATTCCTTTAGATGATGAATACGAGGAAACCGACAGAGAGTCAGCCGATGTTTACAGAAAAAAGGGGAAAAAGCTGGTATTGATCGTAGAGGATAATGAAGACATGCGTTTTTATCTTAAAGACAATCTAAAAGCGCAATACCAGGTTATAGAGGCAACCAATGGCAGGGAAGGGTGGGATAAAATAAAAAAACAGATGCCTGATCTTGTGGTAAGTGATATCATGATGCCGGAAATGAATGGCCTGGAACTTTCAAAAAAGATAAAAAAAGAAAAAGAAACAGCGCATATCCCCGTCATTTTGCTCACGGCGGTGGGTAATGAAGACAAACAGCTGGAAGGTTTTCAGATAGGGATCAACGATTATATTACCAAGCCATTTACCTTTGAAATTTTGGCTTCCCGCATCGATAACATTCTGGCGCAGCAGAAATTGATGCATAAGCGCTTTCAAAAACAAATTGAAGTTAACCCCAAGGAAATAGCGATCACCTCCGTTGACGAGCAGTTTCTCGAAGATGCACTGGCCATTGTAGAAAAAAATATGGCCGATCCCGATTTTTCGGTCGAAAATTTCAGCCAGTCTTTATTTATGAACCGCGTGACACTATACCGGAAGCTGCTTACCCTGACCGGGAAAACACCCATCGATTTTTTGAGAACGATCCGTTTAAAAAAGGCGGCGTTATTGCTATCCAAAAGTGGTAAGTCTGTTGCCGAAGTGGCCTATGAGACGGGCTTTAATAACCCCAAAAATTTTACGAAACAATTCAAAGAAGAATTTAATGTGTTGCCGTCGCAATACGCCAAACTTTCTAAAGGCGATTCATGACGCCCCTGCTAATCATGGTAATGCTGAGCAGCTAGCCGTTTTTCTGATTTTTTACAATACCTGGTACATCATTTTACATCGGTTACCTCTGCCGGTTTTTAACCGGTTATATTCACAGAGGCACATCTTCATTCATGTTGCTGTCAATAAGTCCTATTGATTAAACGTGCTGCTGTTGTAGTCGCATACGTTAACCGCATACACTTTTATACACGATAAGCTGCCAAATGCGAAGGCTTGTTTGCTATTTTAATCTGTAAAATACTGATTTGCAACAAATGAATGCCTGATCTGCAACAAATGGCTACCCTCTTAGGCGGCCGATAATTCTATTTTTGGGCAGCATAAATCTAACGTATTACTCAAGTATGAAAAAAATCTTGCTATTAGCAGCTTTCACAGCTGGTCTCGCTTTTTCGGACATTATGGCGCAGTCTGATGATTACCTAAAAACCGATAATGAGATCATCTTTTACGTTAACAAGGCTGGTAGCCATGGCAGGCAGGCCGTAAAACTGGAAGTGGTCACCGACGATATCGTACGCGTTATTGCAGCGCCGGATGACCGGATACAACCCGTTTCCAGCCTGATCACTTCATATAAAAAGAGCAAAAACGTATCCTGGACGGTCGGTTCAACCGATTTAAAATGGGTGATCACAACCAGGAATCTGATCACGGAAGTTGATAAAAGAAGCGGTGCTGTATCCTTTTTCGACAAGGATCATAAAATAATTATCGCGGAAAAGCCAGGCTTGGGCAGGAGCCTACAGCCTGTAGTGGCAGAAGGCACCCATACGTATAAAATCAGCCAGGCTTTTCACACTTCGGGCACGGAGGGCTGGTACGGTTTGGGCCAGCACCAACAGGGCATTATGAATTGGAAGGGTCACCAGGTAACTTTTTTTCAGAATAATACCGAGGTTGCTATTCCATTTTTATTGTCGAGCCGTAACTATGGCATTTTATGGGATAATTATTCTTTAACCCGGGCAGGCTGTCTCAATCCTTTATTGCCCCTGTCTGCCCTTCAGCTGTATTCAAAAAAAGGAGAGCCTGGTTGGTTAACTGCTTCGTATGCCAATAATAAAATGCTTCCCGGTGAAGTAGAGGTGGAAAGAGCGGAATCGGAGATCAATATGCCGTTCCTGGGTGACTCAAAGATAAAACTGCCTAAAGAATTCAGGGCCGAATCAGGCATCATTACCTGGGAAGGTAGTATTTCGTCGCCTTTTAGCGGATCGCACCAGTTTCAATTTACCATTGGCGGCACATTAAAAGTCTGGATCAACCACGAGTTAGTGGTAGATCGCTGGCGTAAATCCTGGAATCCTGTTATAGTAACCGCTCCTGTATCGTTAACCAGGGATACAAAAGTGCCTGTAAAAATTCAGTGGATACCCGAGGGGGAATCTTATCTCTCTGCCGAATGGCAGCGGCCGCTTACAGCAGATGAAAAAAATACCTTCGCTTTCAGCTCCGATGCGGGCAAACAGGTCGATTACTATTTTGTGCATGGTGCTACCATGGACAGTGTTATTGCTGGTTACCGCCACATTACAGGTAAGGCTCCTATCGTTCCAAAATGGGCATTGGGTTTCTGGCAAAGCCGGGAACGTTATAAAACGCAGGAGGAAGTACTGTCTACAGTAAGCGAATTCAGAAAAAGGAAAATACCACTGGATAATATCGTACTCGACTGGAATTACTGGCGCGAGCCTGAGTGGGGCAGCCAGGAGTTTGACGAGTCGCGGTTTGCTGATCCTGACCAGATGATTGATGTTTTGCATAAAAAGTACCATACACAGCTGATGATCTCGGTGTGGCCCAAGTTTTATGAGGGAATTGCTGCTTACAATGATTTTGATAAAAAAGGATGGTTGTATAAACGCAATATTGCCGACCGGCAGCGGGACTGGATTGGAAAAGGATATGTATCTACTTTTTACGATGCTTTTAATGAGCATGCCAGAACAGGCTTCTGGAACCTGATTGACCAAAAGCTTTTCAAAAAAGGTATAGATGCCTGGTGGATGGATGCCAGCGAACCGGATATACTTTCGAATGTGTCGCCTGCTAAGCGTATCGAACAAATGACACCAACGGCGCTTGGTACCGGCACCGAGTATGTCAATGCCTACCCGTTGCAAAATGCAAAGGGCATATATGAGGGACAAAGGTCGGCCAATAAAAGTCAAAGGGTATTTTTATTGACGCGAAGTGCATTTGCCGGCTCACAAAGGTACGCCGCCGCCGTATGGAGCGGTGATATTGGTTCCACCTGGAACGACATGAAAAACCAGGTAGCGGCAGGTGCCAATTTTTCTATGTCGGGTTTGCCTTACTGGACCATGGATATAGGTGGCTTTGTAGTGCCTGAGCGGTTTGAAAAGCCCGATGCTGCAGCGCTTGAAGAATGGCGGGAGTTGATGACACGCTGGTCGCAATTCGGCAGCTTTGTACCGCTGTTTCGCACCCATGGCCAGTTTCCCTTGAGGGAGATCTACAATACGGCTCCCGAGTCGCATCCTGCCTACCAAAGCTTTCTGTATTACGATCACCTGCGTTACAGGTTGATGCCCTACCTCTACTCATTGGCAGGCGCAGCTTACCATACTAATTATACAATCATGCGTGGACTGGCGATGGATTTTGCGGCTGATACAGCTGTTTTAAATATCGACGACCAGTATATGTTTGGGCCCTCGTTGCTGATCAACCCGGTATACCAATACCAACAAACCAGCAGGCCCGTGTATTTGCCTAAGACCGCCGGCTGGTACGATTTATATACGGGTCAGTGGTACGCAGGCGGGCAGAAGATCACAGCTGCAGCGCCTTATGAGCGGATGCCTGTTTTTGTCAAAGCCGGCTCGATTATACCTGTTGGCCCGGCATTACAGTACACTTTCGAAAAGCCGGCAGATACTATTACGTTAAACATTTACAGCGGTGCCAACGGCAGTTTGAATTTGTATGAGGATGAGGGCGTCAATTATAATTATGAAAAAGGTGCTTACGCCACTATCCCGGTTACTTATAATGATGCAACAAAAACAGTAACCATCGACAGCCGGAACGGAAGCTTCAGCGGTATGTTACAGCGGCGGGTGTTTCATATAAATATAATACGCTCCGGTAAGGCAAAGCCTTTGCAGTTTGATGGTAAGGCAGATAAAACAATTGCTTATACGGGTGAAAAAATAGTGCTCCACTTTTAATAACCACCAGATAATTAACAAATAAAAAGGTCTACATGAAACCACAAAAAACGATTGGCTTATACTCAAAATTACTTTGGGGAATTTTCCTTGTTTTTCTTGCAAGTACGAATGCAGGCGCGCAAACGAAGAAAATCAGCGGGGTAGTATTGAGTCAACCGGAAGGCACTCCTGTTGCAGGTGCTACGGTGGCCGTAGAGAGCACCAACCGGGCTACTGCTACCGATAGTGCCGGTGCATTTAATATTGAGGCGGCTGCAGGCGAAATGCTCCTGGTAAGCCGTGTAGGTTTTTTAAGTAGTGAAGTAACGGTTGAAAATGACACTACTATTGAGATAAGGCTTACTGCAGCCGATGAAACCCTGAGCGATGTAGTGGTAATTGGTTATGGCGTTCAGAAGAAAAGGCTGGTAACAGGGGCCAGTGTGCAGGTTAAGGGAGATGATGTGCAAAAGCAGAATACGACCAATGCTTTACAAGCCTTACAGGGCCAGGCTCCCGGTGTGCAGATCACATCTTATTCAGGGCAGCCAGGGTCAGGAACCGTCGTAGTCATTCGGGGTAAAGGTACTATTGGTAATTCCGCGCCGCTGTATATAGTAGACGGCGTGCAGGTGGGGGGAGACATTTCTTATTTGAACCCTGCAGACATTGAATCGATCGATGTATTAAAAGATGCCGCTTCTGCGGCTATTTACGGATCGCAGGCCGCCAACGGCGTCATATTAGTTACTACCAAATCCGGCAAACTCAACCAAAAGGCGCAGCTTACCTTCGATACTTATTATGGCTGGCAGAACGTAGCGCGCAAGGCAAAATTGCTGAATGCCAAAGATTATGCGCTTATTGTTAATGAAGCAGCAGTTAACTCCGGAAAGGCACCCTATTTTACTAATGATGTAATTAATAATTTAAAGGTAAGTACCAACTGGATGGACGAAATGTTCGCCGCTAATGTACCTACGCAGAATTATGTACTGGGTCTGTCGGGCGGCGGCGCTGCTTCCAATTATTCGATGTCGCTGGGTTATACCAGCCAGGGGGGGATCGTTGGCGGTTCAAAGTTTTCTTTTTTCGACAGGTACACTTTCCGTATTAATTCGGAACACAAGGTGTACAAAGACATACTGAAATTCGGAGAGCACCTCACTTTCAATTATCAAAATAATCACGGTTTGTCTGTTGATGGTATTTACAATAATACTTTACGCAGTGCCTATAATACCAGCCCGTTTCTACCTATGTATGATGCAAACGGGGCTTATTTCAATGCGGCCGATGTAGGCTGGTATCCCGGCGATCCTTCAAGAGCCTGGAACACGGGCGAGTCGAACCCTTATGCTAATATGGATTACAGCACCCGCTCTGAGAGCAACAACCAAAAACTGTTGGGTGATTTTTATATGGTCGTTGAACCGCTAAAGGGTTTAAAGTTTAGAAGCAGTTTGGGGATCAATTATACACCTGCCGAAAGCCATGGTTACAGGCCCGTATACCGGTTGTCCGTTTATTCTTTCAATGACACGGCTACCGTTTGGCAATCTATGAGCAAGGGTATGGGCGTGCAGTTCGATAATTTACTGAGCTACGATTGGTCGATGCAAGATCATAGCTTCAGCGTCTTGGCCGGTAGTTCTGCATTAAAGTCGAGAGGGACAGATATTTATGGCTCCAATTTCAATTTAAGAGTAGCCAATATGGCTTATGCTTATTTGTCGGTTGCACAAAACACTACACAGGCTAATAAAATGAGTATCACCGGAGCTCCTTCCGAGTCGGCGCTGCTTTCTTATTTTGGCCGGGTTCAATATAACTACCGCGAAAAGTATTTATTAAACCTTACCTATCGTGCGGATGGCTCATCTAATTTCGCGGCCAACCATCGATGGGGGTATTTTCCCTCGGTTGCCGCTGGTTGGGTAGTAAGCAAGGAGCCGTTCTTTAAAGATATTTCCTCCATCGGGTTCTTTAAAGTCCGTGCCACCTGGGGGCAGGTGGGTAATCAAAGCGTATCGCCTTATCAATTTTTGGCGCCGATTAGTTTCTTTAATGCCAGGTATAATTTTGGTAATGTTGAAGGACAAAATTCCACAGGGGCTTACCCCAGCCGCTTAGGGAATCCTGCCATAAAATGGGAAACTTCCGAACAGAGCAATATCGGTTTTGATGCCGTACTCTTCCGCAATTTAAATGTAACATTTGATTACTACGTAAAGAAAACAAAGGACTGGTTAATTACGGCCCCTGTTTTGGCAACCGCCGGCGCTGACGCACCTACCATTAACGGCGGCGAAGTAAGTAACAGGGGACTTGAGCTGTTGCTATCCTATCATAATTCAATTGGAAACCTTTCTTACACGGTCAGTGCCAACGGCGCCTATAATAAAAACACGGTGGGTAATATTCCTACCAGGGATCAGATCATCCATGGGCCTACTAATGTATTGTTTAATAACGGACCTGAATTTTACCGGGCACAAAATGGTTTTCCCGTTGGCTATTTCTGGGGTTACAAAACTGCCGGTATTTTTCAGACAGCCGATGAAGTAGCCGCCTATAAAGGTAAAAACGGTGCGCTGCAGCCTTCGGCTAAGCCGGGCGATGTAAAGTATGTGGATGTAAACGGAGACGGTGTTATTGACGCCCTTGATAAAACAATGATCGGCGATCCTAACCCACGCTTTACATATGGCTTTAGTGTATCCCTGGCATACAAGGGAATTGATTTCGCAGCCCAGGCAAATGGAGTAGCCGGTAACAGTTTGGTGCAATCATGGCATGACCCCGCAGGTCCCTTTGGTAACTGGAGTGAAGAAATTTTAGGAAGGTGGCATGGTGCAGGAACATCCAACAGAATGCCGCGTGTAACAGAGGATAATATGAACTGGACCAACTTCTCCGATCTATACATAAAGAGAGGAGACTTCCTGAGGATCAGCACGGTTACATTAGGTTATGATCTGTCAAAGGCGTTTCATAAAAACCTGTTGAGTAAGATGAGAATATTTGCTTCTGTATTGAATGCGTTTACATTCACGAAGTATACAGGCATGGACCCTGAAATAGGATTTACGGCCGGCAGCTTTACCCAGGGCGTTGATGTAGGTTACTACCCACGGCCAAGAACGGTATTAGTGGGAGCAAGTCTTCGTTTTTAATATCAAACAAAAGAAAATGAAAAAAAATATATTTTACATACTGGCTATTGCTTTTTCCACACTAACATCCTGTAGTAAGTCTTTCCTGGACACAGAAAATGTAACGCAGGCCTCCGAGCAGAATTTTTATAAAACACCGTCCGATGCTTTTCAGGCTTTGGTAGGTATTTATGCGGGCTTGAAAGTGGCCAATACGAATGGTTTTCCTATGTACTCCGAAATTTTATCCGACAACGCTTTTGGCGGTGGCGGCTATGGCGACGGCAAGGGTTTGCAATTAATGGACCAGTTTGATCCCGGAGTAAGTCCTGCTGACCAGGATATGTATTCGGGCGCGTGGGCAGACTATTATAAGGCTATTTACAGGGCCAATATGTTGCTCACAAATATCAACCGTGTGGATTGGACCGGTAGTGAGGATAAAAGTAAACTTTACATGGCTGAAACAAGATTTATCAGGGCGTATTGTTACTTTGATTTGATAAGATTATTTGGCAATATCCCGTTGCTTATGGCTCCTTCCAACGACAATATTCCCCAGGCAAATCCCGACAGCGTATATAGCATTATCGCCCAGGATCTCCAGTATGCCATTGAAAATATTCCGGCGGTCAGCTACACCCAACAGAGTAAATCTACTTACGGCCGAATTAGCAAATGGGCAGCTGAAGCGTTAATGGCAAGGGTTTACCTGTACTACACAGGCTATTATGGAAAAACCGACTTAGCGGGTATGGTTACTAAAGCGCAGGCATTAGCTTATACCGAAGACATTATAGCCAACGGAGGTTTTGGTTTGTTGAGTGATTTCAGCAATTTATGGCCGGCCGCATCCTTAGACAAATACGAAGGCGAGGATAATAAAGAAACGGTCTTTTCCATAAAATATACTTATACGGGTGATTGGAGCGGCAATTCGGATGGCAACAGCTGGATGGTGTTGTTTGGGATACGCTATGGCACCAATGCTCAAATTACACCTTATGCGCAGGGATGGGGCGGAGCTACTGTAAATTCTAAGCTCTGGAACGCCTACGGTATCGCAGACTCCGTAAGGAAAAAAGCTACCATTATTTCTATTGCAGGCGAGGGGTTGCCCAAAGGAGGCACTGTCAGCGATATTCAAAAAGACCAGCGCGAATATACCGGGTATTGCTGGAAGAAATATACACCGATGTCAGATGCTGCCGGTAAAAGCCTGGCCGAAAAACTGGGAAGCCCCAGCTTCATGATTGGCCAGTACCAGGATTATATATCTGTTCGCTATGCCGATGTATTATTAATGGCTGCTGAGCTGGGTGCTGCAAATGCACAGCGTTATTTCGACGCGGTGCGACGCAGAGCCCTTGGCACCGCTTTCGTTACCATCCCAGTAAACAAAGCTAATATTTTGACCGAAAGACAATTGGAGTTTGCAGGTGAGGGAATAAGGTACTGGGACCTGCTTCGCCAGGGCATTGATGTGGCTGCTTCAACGATTGCTGAAAGCGCCACTTTGCTTACGGGAGGAGTGCCGGCTACCACCACCATTGCTGCCGGTAAAATTACTGCTACAAAAGGGTTGTCTCAAATACCTAATACACAAATCACCTTATCCAATGGTACTTTAAAACAAAACGCCGGCTGGTAAAGGGTTATTCCAAACATTAAAATCTTCAAACAAATCAAATGCAAACTAATGCTGTAGCCGGCAACCGATGCTGGCTGATATATTATTACATTTCCCAGGACTATTGTAGTGCACGAAGAATAATTTAATGAACCTATCGTGTACTGCGTTTAAACCAAATATCTAAAAAGCTTTGTATGGAAAAAATTAAAACGATTAGCTTGCCATCCTGGCTGCCAGGATGTATCCTATTTTTATTATTAATACTGTTAACAGGTACTGCAGCTTTTGCGCAAACAAAAATAAGTGGTACTGTTACCAATAACCAGCAAAAACCTGTTTCCGGTGCCACCATTCACGTGGTAAAAACCGCCCGTTACACTACAACAGACGACACGGGCGCCTTTAGCATTGAAGCCGGCCAAGGCGATGTAATTGCCGTTAGCTATGTTGGCTATGCACAGAAGGAAGTGCCGGTTACTTCAGACAAACTGCATATTCAGCTGGAAGCAGCCGACAGCCAATTAGAGAACCTGGTGGTAATTGGTTATGGAAAGGTGCGAAGAAAAGATCTTACAGGTTCCATTTCTTCCATTTCGGGAGACGAATTGCGCAAAACCCAACCATCTACATTCGACCAGGCTTTACAGGGAAAAGTGGCGGGGGTAGTGGTACAGCAGATCTCGGGGCAGCCCGGAGGAGGTGTATCTATACAGATTCATGGCGTTTCATCGGTCAACGGGAACAATTCCCCGTTGTATGTAATTGACGGAGTGGTCATTGCTCCGCCCGGTAATCCGGGTGCCGGATCTAACCCTTTAAATACGATCAATCCTTCGGAAATTGAATCGATAGATGTACTAAAAGATGCCTCAGCAACCGCGATCTATGGATCACAGGCAACTAACGGTGTTATTGTTATTTCAACAAAACGGGGGAAGTCGAGCCCGCCTACCATTAGCTATGATAACTATTTTGGTTATCAGCGGTTACCCAAAAGACTACCGGTCGTTGATCTGCCGCAGTTTGCATCATTACTAAATGCGAGAGCCGAGGTTTGGGGTTTCGATGCCCGGCCCGAATTTGCCAATCCGCAATACTTAGGAGCAGGAACCGATTGGCAGCAGGAATTATTTCGCAGTGCGCCGATGCAAAACCATAACCTGGCAATTAACGGAGGCGACACAAGAACGCAGTATTTATTATCGTTATCCTATTTCGGCCAGGATGGTATCGCGCTGGGATCCAACTTTAAAAGATATTCGGTACGCCTGAACCTGGATAACAAAACAACCAATTGGCTTAAAATAGGCACCAGTTTACAATTGGCGCATATTAAAGAAGCCGTTTCAACAACATCCAACAGCGTTATTAACACGGCGCTTAGTTTAACACCGGATATTCCCGTGAAAAACCTGGACGGTAGCTGGGGGGGCGTTACCAATACTTCAGGATGGGTAACACCGGTTCCTAATCCTGTAGGGCTTGCTGCCTTAAATTCAGATAACAGAAGGAGAAACCAGTTGTTTGGTAATGTATATGCCGAAATCCAGTTTTACAAGGATCTGTCTTTAAGAAATGAAGTGTCCGGTAATTTTGATTTTGCGACTGAAGATATATTTCGTCCAACCTACACTTTTGGCAAAGTGCAAAACACGGTTAATTCTTCTTCCTATTCTTCAAATCAAAGTGTTTACACTGTTGTTCGAAATTACTTTAACTATAATCATTTATTTAACAACAGGTACAATGTAAGCGCCACGGCAGGGCACGAGGCGCAGTTAACCACCTTCGAAAATGTTTCCGCTTCAAGGCAAAACTTCCCTTCCAATAATGTAAAGTCCATCAGTGCCGGCGATGCTACTACGGCCGCGAACAGCGGGGTAAAAGGTTCGGGCCCGGCCCTGGAATCTTATTTCGGGCGCTTGAACCTAACAGTGAGCGATAAGTACCTGCTTACAGGAAACCTGCGACGCGACGGGTCTTCCAACTTTGCCGAAGGCAGGCGGTGGGTTACCACTTACTCCGGTGCATTTGCGTGGAAGCTGAACAACGAGCGCTTTTTAAAGGGCGCGAAATTTATCAATGAATTAAAGCTGCGTGTGGGCTATGGTGTTACCAATAACCAGAACATACCACCCAATATGTATACCACCCTGCTTACTTCTGTGCAAACCGCCTTGTCAGGAGCCTCTCAGTTCCAGTCTAATTTAGCCAACCCTTTTATTTCCTGGGAAAAAACAAATAATGCGAATGCGGGTTTGGACGGAGCGTTTTTAAACTGGAAAATAAATTTTTCTTTAGATGTTTACAATCGTAAAACAGATGGGCTGTTATTAGCGCTTCCTTTGCCCTTGTTTTCAGGAACCACCACGGGCTGGTCGCCCGGGGCCATGGCAGCGCCTATTGTGAATATTGGGTCGATGAGCAATAAGGGCTTTGATTTTAGAATAGGCAGCACGAATATCAGTACGAAAAATTTTACATGGAAAACGGATGTCACGCTTTCCTATATTGAAAATAAGGTGCTTAGCCTGGGGTCGGGCGGCGCCTCGGCGAATTTACCACAGTCATTGAATGGGTATGTGTTTGGGAAGACAGTTGTAGGACAACCGATGGGTGCATTTTACGGCTACCGGTTTGACGGGGTCTTTGCTTCACCCGAAGATTTTAAAACGCATGCCCTGCCTGTCAATCAAAGTGGTAATCCATACCCTGTTTCCCCAAGCGGTGGTGGTATCTGGTATGGCGACCGCATGTATAAAGATCTGAACGGCGATGGTGTTATTGATACCAGGGATCAAACCTACCTGGGCTCGCCCTTGCCTAAATATCAGTTGGGCTTTAATAATACGTTCAATTACAAAAATTTCGACTTTAATATGTTCTTTAGTGCCAGCATAGGCAATAAGGTTTTAAACCAACTGAAGATTTCGCAGAACATTCCAACCAATAACACTTCCTATTTCAGTTCTGTACTGGATTATGCCGTTGTTGCCATGAAAGACCCCAATGGTGCAACAACCGATTTCAACAACTTCTATGTAAGCAATCCCGCTACAACCATCGTAGGACTGCGTAATGATAATACCAACGAAAACAGCCGTCCGTCCGATCTGTTTATAGAAGATGGGTCATTTGTCCGGTGCAAAACCATAGCGTTGGGATACAGGGTTCCCGAAAAGCTGCTGTCTAAAGTGCATGTTAATGCCTGCCGGGTATATGCCACCCTGTCTAATGCTTTCATCATTACAAAGTATAGCGGTATGGACCCTGAAATCGGCTCCTGGAACCCATTACAGGCAGGGTGGGATAACGGGTATTATCCGCAACCCAGGATCTTTACCGTTGGCGTTAATATTAGTTTAAATAAATAACAGAATTAAAATCGGAACGTGATGAAAAATATTTATACAATCATTTTTGTGATACTAGCTACGGCTGTCTTGGGAGCCTGTAGCAAGAGCTTCCTCGACCGGCCATCTCAGTCACAGATCAGTGCTGATAATTTTTACAAAACCACGGCGGATCTGCGCCTGGCCACTGCCAGCTTATACGGCGGCGCTACCTGGGGCGTATGGCATCATGCCGCTTTTTTGCCGCTGGGTGATATTTTAAGCGGTAATGCCTATTTTCCCTGGAATGGCGATTGGGTACAGCTGTATACCCGTACCATCACAGCCGGTAACAGCGTGATGCAGGGAGGGTGGACAGGCCTGTACAATACCATTGGTCAATGCAATACCACTATCAATGCCATAGAACAAAAAGCGGATGTTTCTATTTCTGTCACGGACAGGAATGCGGCTTTAGGCGAAGCAAAATTTATAAGGGGAGTAGCTTATTATTATCTCGCTATGTTATGGGGAGCCGTACCCATTATTGAAGATAACAGCAAGCTGATACAACAACCGCTGATCAACCGCAATATCGTTTCAGATGTCTACCGGTTTATTGCAAAGGACCTGACTTTCGCAGCACAAAGTCTGCCTGCAACAGATGCCACCGGTAGGGTAACTACCTGGTCGGCACAGGGGATGCTGGGTAAAGTGTACCTTACAATGGCGGGCTTGGGGCAACCCGGTGGGACACGCAACCAGGCTTTATTAGACAGTGCCGTTAAATACGCAGGCAATGTTTGTAAAAACAGCGGGCTTAGTTTACTTCCTAATTATTATAACCTGTTCCGTTCCCAGTACAATGATAATCCGGAGTCGTTATTTTCGCTGCAATTGTCAACCGGTCCTGCCGTATACTGGCAGGCAGGTAACTTAATTCTCACTTAATCGCCTTCCAATGAAAACAATACCCACCATAATGGCGCCAGGA
>JBQGCI010000543.1:0-7023 GCA_052038405.1 Acinetobacter pittii | reverse complement strand
ACAAACTGCAGTCTGGATAACCATTTGCATATGCACACAATAAAAGCCAATATTGCGTTTCGTCACTCTCCTTCGCCGCAATTTTCATCTTATGTATAAAATCAGCCTTACTTTCACTATTCTGCGCTTCGAAAGAATTGGCTCCGACTGAAGTACCGGCACGTAGCAATTGCTTGCTAATAATAAACTTTCTTTGTAGTTCAAGCTTCTCACAATATTCGATAACCATCAAAGAAAAATCAAAAGACAATTTTAGAATCGGGTTCTTTTCAATTATTTCTCTTTTCATATCATGAAAGTTAGGTTACGCGAGAGCAATATTAGCTTATCGGCACATTGGCCGATTAGCTAATTAATTATGCTGTTTCCACTTCAAACAGAGGCTGATCGAACTCAACCGGAGAAGCATCGTCAACCAGTATTTTCACGACTCTTCCGCTTATTTCACTTTCTATTTCGTTAAATAGTTTCATGGCTTCTATCACGCACAATACTTTTCCCGGAGTAATGATGTCTCCTTCCTCTATGAAATTTGCTTTATCGGGTGATGGTCTGCGATAGAAGGTTCCTATCATCGGGCTTTTAACAATAGTATTATTGCTGGAGGGCTCCGCTTTTGCCTTCTCAGCAGAAGCTGCTGCAGCAGGAGTTTGCGGCGCTGTTATTTGCGCAGGCGCCACCGGAACCGGTAACCCCTGAACAGGAAATGGAGGCGCTGATACCACCTGCGTAATCGCTTCCTCTTTTTGCTTGATTGTTAATTTAAAATCTTTCTGTTCTATATTTAATTCTCCGATATTAGATTTATTGATCATCTTGATCAATTCCTGAATTTGCCTAAAGTCCATACTTTTCAATTTGACAGCTTTGGGGGTTAATACAATTGTTTCTGTAACAGCGTTCGAAGCGAACAACTAAGGTAAGTAAATCAACAAGATTAAACTGCAGATTTCTGCTAATTTTTGGCACAATAGTGCCCCAAACAAAATGGCCCGTCACCTGTACCGGTCAGAGCCATCTTTAAATATACCTGAAATTAATCTTTTACACGTTCTACGTACTCGCCCGTCTTCGTGTTTACCCTGATCAGCTCTCCTTCGTTTACGAATAAAGGCACACTAACCGTAGCTCCTGTTTCAACAGTAGCAGGCTTTAAAGTACGGGTAGCCGTATCCCCTTTCAAACCGGGCTCGGTATAAGTTACCAACATAACAATTTTATCAGGCAACTCAACACTTACAGGCTGTTCTGTTTCGGTATTAATGGCAATGGAAACCTCCTGACCTTCTTTCAGAAACTGGGGTGCATCAATCAGGCTCCCGGCTACGCTCATTTGCTCAAACGTACTGTTATCCATAAAATTATAGCCCGTTTCGTCCTGGTAAAGATACTGATACTCTCTTTTCTCCACTCTAACGGGGAAAATGTTATCTCCCGAGTTCCAGGTTTTTTCGATTGTTCTGCTATTGTCTACACCTTTCAGTTTTGCCCAAACTTTTGCAGCTGCACGAGCTGTTTTGTTTTCGCCAAACTCCACCACCGAGTAAAGGCTACCGTCCAGTTTGATGATCATGCCACGGCTGATATCTGCAGTATTTGCCATTATAATTTTTTTTAGGGCGCAAATATAGCATTTTTCAATAGCCGTCTACAGATAATAGACTTTTATATAGCCTATACGTCGAAAAAAACAACCTTGGACATCATATTAAATATATTTATATTTATATATTTTCTACAGTTTTTTCCATTTTAATAGAATTATTGCTATGTTTACAATTAATTAGTATTTATTTAATATGACAAAACAGGAAAACAAAACCAAAAACAAAGTAGTCATAGCTAAATAAAATCACATTATGTGCAATTACTATATGAATTTCGTTTTAAACATTTTTTTTAAACTTTAAACTAAAGTAAATGAAAGGAAAACTTCTTTTAGCAACCAAAGCTCTTTTCATCTCAACTGCAATTTTTGCACAAACAGAACCAGAAACTGAAGAACCCAAAGGTGAACTCCAAATTAACGGGTCGGTGGATGCCTATTACCGTTACAATTTCGCCAATGCCAAATCAACAGGCACTTTTAACAATAAGACCAGCTTTACCAATTCGCAAAACTCTATTGAATTGGGAATGGCTTCACTGAAAGCCAGCTACACCAAAGGAAAAGCCGGCGTAGTGGTGGACCTGGGATTCGGCAGCAGGGCTACCGAATTCTCGTACGTAGAGTCGGGCATATTACAAGCTATTAAACAAGCTTATGTAACTTATAATCCAACAGACAATATCCGGATATCAGCAGGTAAATGGGGAACCCACCTCGGCTATGAAGTGTTAGATCCGCAACTCAACCGTAATTATAGCATGAGCTATATGTTTTCCTACGGGCCATTTTCGCATACCGGATTGAAAGCAGATTTTACGTTAGGAAATGGCTTCGGGTTAATGGCGGGCGTTGCCAATCCTACCGACTTCCTCTCGGCTTCTTTCGCAAAAAAGAATGCCATAGCACAGGTTAGCAAAACATCCGAGCACGTGAATGCATTTTTAAACTATGTAGGAGGTAAAGACACGGCAGGCAATAACATCAACCAGATAGGTCTTACAGCAACAGCTAAGATCAATGATATGTTTTCACTGGGTTATGATGGAACCGTTAAAATGATTGACCCTGTAGGCGGTGGTTCGGGCAAATGGTGGGGATCAGCCTTATACTTAAATCTGGACCCGACCGAAAAATTTGGCATTACCCTGAGAGGTGAATATTTTGATGACAAAGATAAAGGTCTTGTTTTTGGAACCTATGGAGATGTAAACCCCACAGGAACTTCAATAACGCAGGCGACCTTGTCGTTTAACATCAAACCAGTTAGCGGCCTGGCCATTATTCCTGAGTTCAGGATCGACAGCGCCAAGGACCCTATATTTAAGAAAAATGATGGCAGCGATACCAAAAGTGCTGCATCTTTCCTGGTGGCTGCAGTATATTCATTCTAGTACTTTGTTTTACACTGCTTATAGAAAAAACCTCCTGCTTGCGGGAGGTTTTACTTTTTAGATATTAATAGCGCAGTTGACCCATTCACCATCAAATGACGCATTATATTTTCTGTAAAAATTAATAGCAGGCTCGTTCCAGTCCAATACCTGCCAACACATACGGTTCAATCCCTTATCCCGTGCTTCAGCAATCAAGGCTTCAAATAATGATTTCCCCACTCCCTTCCCCCTCATCTCTTCTGTAACCAACAGGTCTTCGAGATACATAGCCTGTCCCTTCCAGGTAGAAAACCTGATGTAATACAAAGCAAAGGCTACAATTCTGCCCTCGTATTCTGCCACAAATCCCCACCAAACCGGATTAGGGCCAAACCCGCTTTCAGAAAAATGCCCGGGGCTTACGGTAACTTCCGCCGAAGCTTTCTCATAATCGGCCAACTCCTGTACTAATTCTAAGATACGGGGGCAATCAGCCGCCTCAGCACGACGTATATGTATATCGGATGCCAATTAATGCGTAATGAATAATGAATAATTAGTAACTGTCCCGGAACCTCCGAAACTACGAGCCCTGAACTTTAGTATGCCCAATCGATAAGTGTAGCGCCCCAGGTAAACCCGCCGCCGAAAGCTGCCAGCACCAGCTTATCGCCTTTCCTTAACCGGCTCTCCCATTCCCACAAGCACAGGGGAATAGTGGCCGCAGTAGTATTACCGTACTTTTGAATATTGATCATCACCTTTTCCTTGGGCAAACCAATACGATTGGCAGTGGCATCAATAATACGCAGGTTGGCCTGGTGGGGTACCAGCCAGGCAATATCATCGCCGGTTAAGTTGTTTCTTTCCAGGAGCTCTGCACTTACATCGGCCATTCCTTTCACCGCAAACTTAAACACGGTTTGTCCTTCCTGGTAGGCATAATGCTCGCGGTTGGCTACGGTTTCAGCGCTGGCAGGATAAGCGCTGCCGCCCGCCTTCATTCTTAAGTACTGCGCGCCTGCCCCATCACTTTTCAGCAAGCTATCTTTTATACCCAGGCCTTCCTCGTTAGGTTCCAGGAGCGCAGCGCCGGCGCCGTCGCCAAAAATAATACAGGTGGTTCTGTCAGTATAATCAACAATAGCGCTCATTTTATCGGCACCTACCACTATTACCTTTTTGTAGCGGCCGCTTTCAATAAAGGCGGCACCCTGCGTGAGCGCATATAAAAAGCCTGAACAGGCTGCAGAAACATCATACCCGAAAGCATTTACCGCGCCTATTTTATGTGCTACGATATTTGCTGTGGCCGGAAACACCATATCGGGTGTAACAGTGGCCACAATGATACAGTCTACCGCTGTAGCTTCAATACCTCTTTTTTCCAGCAAACCTTTTACAGCCGGCACAATCATTTCACTCACGCCTTTACCCGCTCCCTTTAATATCCTTCTTTCTTCTATTCCGGTTCGGGTGCGTATCCACTCATCGTTGGTTTCTACTATTTTTTCAAGATCAAAATTGGTTAGTTTATCTTCTGGAACATAGCCGTTGACCGCTGTGATTGCCGCTGTAATTTTGTTCGCCATTGCTTTTCTTAAAAATATTTTTCCGAAGTACCCCTTCGGGGACGCCAAAGGTAGTGGAATTTATGATTTGTGATTTATGATTTGAAATTTGATATTTGACAAATGATCAGTTATTTAAAAGGAACATTTGCAAGCATCACACCGTCGGCTGCTATCGTGGATATTGGCGGCATCGGATACGAGGTGAACATCAGCCTTAACACCTATTCGAAGATACAAAACCTGGAAAAAGGCTTGCTATACACCCATGTTCTCATCAAAGAAGATGCGCACCTCCTCTACGGGTTTAGCGATACACAGGAAAAGGATCTATTTTTGTTATTAATAAGTGTTTCAGGTATAGGAGCCAATACAGCCCGCCTCATTCTGTCTTACATGAAGCCCGAAGAAATAAGCTCGGCTATTTTGCACGGCGACAGTAAAGCACTGGAGCGGATAAAAGGCATTGGCAAGAAAACTGCCGAGCGGGCTGTGCTGGAACTCAAGGACAAAATAGGCAAACAAGCTACAGATATTGTGATTACACCTGGCAAATCAACTGTATCTTCAGTAAAACAGGATGCGCTGGACGCCCTGTTGGCGCTGGGCATCAACCGTCAGCAGGCCGAACAAAACCTGTCCAAGCTACTGCAGGCCGAGCCCGAACTTGCTTTGGAAGACCTGATTAAGAAAGTTTTAAAGGGATTATGATGGGATGATGGACGCTGGATAATGGATACCAAATGCCAGATTGGATAGCAGATACCGGGATATTACTGACGCTCTACAATCATTCATTACTCACCACCCATTATTTCCTGTTCACCATTCCCTATTGACTATTCACATCATTTCCGCTTAAAATCTCCGCGTTTCCAGGCATTGATAAATTCGGCCCAGGCTGCTGGGCTGAAGATGTTCATAGGAGGTATCTGTCCCTGGTATCGGGCGCGTTGAAATACATTATTTAATTGCCGGCTGGTCATTTCGCGGCCATCCTGTGGCAGCTTGGCCAAATATGCCCTTCTGGCTTCCGGGGTGTTTGACTTCCGGAGTATCTCCAATTCATCTTCAGCAATAGGAACGTTAACAAAATCGCGGGCGAACTGCTCGGGCGTAGGCCGGGGCCTGATAATGGCCACGGGCAGGAAAGCGGTATCCTGAACCAAAGTTTTAACGATACTATACTGACTGCCCTTTAATGTATCCGGAACATGTACAGAGCCGGGCAAAAAGCTAACGTGTGAAAATTCGATCACATCGCCTTTCAGCACGGCAATTGAAAAAACGCCTTCGTTATTTGTAATGGTTCCTCTCCTGGTTCCTTTTACCGTTACACTCACTGAAGGAATGGCTTCCAGGCTATCAGCAGTCATGATCACGCCAAAAAGCTGAACTACAGAATCGCGGGCTTTTTCGAATTGCGCGTTTGCGGCAACTGCGCCCATTAAAAAACTGACTAAAAACAATATCTTCTTCACTGCGCCAAAATTAAGTACATGATTTTTAATAAAGACAACAATTTGGTTGCACAGGTGTTTAACTTTGGCATTTATATTTGAATTTAACATAAGCTTTTAATAATGACGAAGGAAAAAGTATTGGATGCGTTAAAAACAGTATACTATACTGGCAATGAAAAAGATATTGTAAGCGCAGGGATTGTTCAGGATCTAACTATCGAAAAATATTATATTTCGTTCAGCCTGATCGTTGACACAAACGACGCCGACATCAGGTTAAAGCTGAAGAGTGAAGCTATTAAAGCTATTAAAGAACAGGTTAGTAAAGATGCGATCATAAAAGTAGCTTTTCAAAATAAGCCGGTAGCAGAAACGGCTTATGAGCAGCAGCAAAATGCGCCTCTTTCGGGCGTAAAAAAGGTCATAGCAGTGATAAGTGGTAAAGGCGGTGTGGGTAAGAGTACCGTATCAGCAAACCTGGCATTAGCGCTTGCAGAATCCGGCGCAAAGGTGGGCTTAATGGATGCTGATATTTACGGCCCCAGCGTTCCCATTATGTTTGGCGTTCGTGGCGAGCGTCCTTTAATGAAGGATGTGAATGGCAAGGGAGTTATCGTTCCCCTGGAACGTTTTGGCATCCGTTTATTAAGCATCGGCTTGTTGGTAGATGAAAGCAAAGCTGTGGTTTGGCGCGGTCCCATGGCCAGCAGCGCCATCCGCCAGTTTGTTACCGATGTTGATTGGGGCGACCTCGACTACCTTATTGTAGACATGCCACCCGGAACCGGTGATATACACCTTACATTACTGCAAATGATCAAAGTGTCGGGTGTGGTTATTGTAAGTACACCGCAGGATGTGGCTTTGGCTGATGCCAAGAAAGGTATTGCCATGTTTGGCCAGGCGCAATTAAATGCCCGCATTCTGGGATTGGTGGAAAATCTGAGTTACTTCACACCGGCAGAATTACCCGATAACAAGTATTATATTTTCGGAAAACAGGGCGC
>JBQGCI010000542.1:0-3853 GCA_052038405.1 Acinetobacter pittii | reverse complement strand
AAAGTTCTAAGTGGCTTGCGTTTGGGAGCTACCATAGCAGCTTCCAGTACTGATGTTGAAAGTTCTTTCACTAAGATAAATTTTAGTGATGGGTTTGCTGTAGGCGGTGAGCAGAATGACTACAGCGTATTATTACACATGCCAAAATATATTCCCTGGTCTTATAATATCAACGGCGTTGATCAATATGTTTCTCCTGCATTAGGACCTAATAAACTTGGGAATATTTCTGGTGCCAACGCACTGAGTATGTGGAACTATTACGCATTTCTGAACAACGGTTCCAAAACAACAAGCCAACAATTTAACTACAATGCGAACTTCAATCTCCAATATGATGTTCCTTTTATAAAGGGTTTGTCATTTAAACTAAACTATGGTATCACCCAGGCATCGAATAAAACCGAACAAAACCAGTTTCCAATAACCATGGTTAGGAATGCATCTGGCAATAGGGCCGATCAGCATTTATACAACAGTTCAACTAATTGGAGTGCACCCACCATAAACAGGTCGGGCTCACGCGTATCCTACTTAGGAACGACATCACGGAACGAACAAACTAACTTTTTTATAAATTATGATAAAAAGATAGGAGATCATAGTATCTCTGCGATGGCTTCAGTAGAGAGGGCCACCAATGAGTTGGAAGACCGGCGTTTGTTTTACGAAAATCCTGATGCGGATATTTATAACGGAACTTCGGGATCTGCTGGAACCTTGAATACAGGTAATACCATTACACAACGTTATGAAGGAGGTTCACTCTCTTATCTGGGGCGGCTTTCTTATAATTATAAAAGTAAATACTTACTTCAGTTAGTATATCGCACAGATGCCTCTACCAATTTTGCTCCTGAAAATTACTGGGGGCGTTTCCCGGCGGTTTCAGCTGGCTGGATTGTGTCTGACGAAAACTTTTTCAAGAATAACATCAGTTGGATGAATTACTTAAAGATACGCGCTTCAATCGGCCGTACGGGTAATGCGAATGTTAATCCCTGGAAGTGGTTACAACTTTACAGTTGGGCAGCTGATAAAGGCTTCGGATTTGGCAATAATGGTGGATTATACTTGTCGGGTCTTACTCCCTGAGCTACCCCTAACAGAAATTTAACCTGTGATCAGACCATACAGAGGAACTTCGGATTGGATATGTCTTTCCTGCAAAATAGATTATCCCTAACCGTTGATCAATATTTTAATTCAACTTCCAATCTTCTTACGGATATGTCTGGAGCACTTCTTTCTCCGATCTCAGTAGGAGGAGCATTTGCCGAGCAGAATTTCGGAGAACTGAATGCCTGGGGTACGGAAATAGCTGCAACATGGAGAGATAACATCGGAGATTTTACGTATTCGGTAGGAATGAACTTTGGTACCGGCAATAATAAAATTACCAAGTATTTTGATGTGCCTTTTACTTACCCGTCGGCGGCAGCAAACAGGAGAGCGGAAGGAGTGTATGCCATTAACCCTGTGTCTGGTTTTACTACGTGGAAGCTTACTTCTTCAGGTGATGGAATGTTGAGAACCGATGCCGATATTGATGCCTACTGGAACTATTTGTGCCAGAACGCTGCAAACTCGGGTATTGCGGGTGCTACGCCTAATTTCATGGGTATTACTTCTAAGACAGGTCTCAAAAAAGGGATGCTGGTTTTTGAAGATGTTGCCGGCGACCTGAATGCAACCGATAAAACTATTGCAGGACCGAATGGGAGAATTCTGGCAAATGAAGACTATGTGCAATTGAGAAAGTCGAATCGTACATATGGTCTTGTTACCAATCTGAGTTTTGGTTGGAAAGGCATCTCTTTGTTAACACAGATTTCTACTTCCTGGGGTGGTGCCAACTACCTTGATTATATAAAGCAAGGTGCATCAAGTTCTAACGCTCTATGGAGTCAGCCGCTGCATTTGGTTGACATGTACGATTCCACTGATAATCCAAATGGAAAGTATCCCAATATGGCGTATTACGATCAGTTCGGCGGTACTAACTCAGATTTTTTCCTGATGCCTACGTTCCGCATGTTTGTACGTAGCCTTAGCCTTGGTTACACCTTGCCAACTGATTGGGTTAAAAAGGCAAGAATGCAAAGTGCCAGGGTATACTTGTCTGGGATGAATTTATGGGACTTCTATAACCCATACCCTTATAAATATCGGAACCGCTACGATGATCCTAAAATTTCTTACCCCACTTTGAGGACATGGGCATTGGGTTTAACAGTAGGATTTTAATTAATGAATCCCCGAAATATTGATTTTTAATTTTTTTTGATTATGAAAAATAAATTTTTATACCTGGTTGTTTTCATACTGCTAACGATAGCTACTGGATGTACTCAGAAGTTTTTAGAAGATATGAAATCCTATAATCAGTATGGCGAAGAGAAAGTTTTCTCCAACGAAACTTTAGCAAGTTGGTATATAGACCGTATCTATAATTACTATTTCGTAGCCTATAACAGCCCGTTAAAGCAGGTTGTTGGTCAATACAATGATAGCAGGTCAAGGATGACCGAAGAGTTAGGCGGCACTATATCGAATTATATCAATCCGAACAGCAACCTGCGTTTGGCTACAGACGCAGATGGTTATTACGGTACTACATCAGCCAGTATACAAAACAATCCATACACCCGTATTCGTTTTTGTAACGATGTATTGGAGAAAATGGAAACGTCGGAAACGGCCAACTTATCTGCGTTATATCGCACGAGGGCTAAAGGCCAAATGTACTATCTGAGAGCATGGCAGTATTATGATTTGGTTAGAGTATACGGAGGTGTGCCTATCGTACTTACCGTTCAAAATGCAAGCACTACTGATGAGTCTATTCAGATACCACGGGCCACCAGTTCAGCATGTTTTGCTCAAATAGTCAAGGATCTTGACTCTGCGGCCGCATTGTTACCCATGCAGTGGGAAACACCGGCAACCAATTACGGAAGGCCAACGGCGGCAGCGGCTTTGGCTATGAAGAGCCGTGTATTGTTAACTGCGGCAAGTCCCCTGTTTAATACCGATTGGGACAACCCTGGTAATGCCAAATGGCAGGCCGCATTACAGGCTGGTTTAGAGGCTGAAGCCAAATTGACCACGGCGGGGTATGGTTTATATGGCTCATCTGCGGCCGACTGGGCAAAGATGACTTATGCGCAAAATAACTCAACTTTCAATAAGGAGGCTATTATCGTATTTTTATTCAATACTACTCAAACGTCAGCATCCGGATTTGGCAATGCATGGGAAAATTCCATTAGACCTCAGGGATTGGGTGGTACTGGGGGAATAGCCGCAACCAAGCAAATGCTGGACTTGTTTCCTTTAGCAGATGGATCAAGACCTGTAAATGGGGTGAACTACGTGGACACCTTTTTCTTTGAGAACCGTGATCCGCGCTTTTACAGAACATTTGCTTTTTCCGGGTCTAAGTGGCCCAATAGTGATAATGCCAGTAACGCTACCTGGTTTTATCGCTGGAGAGAAAACGCAACTAAATCGGCACTTTATTATGGGAACAACCAGGCAAACAGCCCCGCTATGGTTTTTAAAGGCTCAAATCCGGCTGGAGTATCTGGTAACTATCAATTCTCAAATACCAGTATTTTTGAGTACAGATATGCAGAATTATTGCTAAACATTGCTGAATGTTATGCAGCTACAAATAATATCGGTAATGCTACCACTTACCTTGGAAAGATTCGTCAGCGTGTAGGTATACCGGTTGCCAATAACTATGGTATCGGCAACCTTTCCGATAAGTATGCTGCTATAGAAGCTTGTTTATATGAGCGTCGTGTAGAGCTTGCATATGAAGGAAAGAGATTTTGGGATCTGCAAC
>JBQGCI010000541.1:0-7581 GCA_052038405.1 Acinetobacter pittii | reverse complement strand
TATACCCTTGTGTCGCGAAGCATTTCCACCATTAGTTTGTAATCGTGCAGTTCGTAGGTAGTTACGATCAGGAAGTCTGAAATTTTTGAATGAAAATATTCGCTGTCGAACATCCTCACATCAACAGTCTTTGCTACCCTTCCCAATATTGGTGCGAGCTGATCTCTGAGAAAATCACTACGCTGTTCTCTTGTCAGGGATAGCCACTGTGGTGTCGCATTCATAAGAAGCAGGATGGTGTACGGCTTTTTCTTTTCCATGATGACTTGTTTTTTTTGGGCATAGCTGTGCAGGAAAAGCAGCATAAGGCCCGCCAGGATGAATTGTTTCATTTTAACAGCATTTTTTTGAATGATACTGCAAAATTGGCCTGTGAAATATTTCAATCCATTTACATAGGTAAAGAAATCACTTTTGAGTTATCTTTCTCCTGATCCGGCTTAGCTGTGTAGGGGTAATACCAAGATAAGACGCGATATGATACTGTGGGATATGTTGCTCAAGCGCGGGAAAATCCTTCCGGAAAATTTTGTAACGTTTTTCTGCGTCCATCAGTACAATCTCAATTTCACGTTGTTCCTTTTGGATAAAGAACTGCTCGGCGAGGAGCCGCGAGACCCTTTCTATATCCGGACAGGAAGGATACAGCTTTTGGAGGTCCGTATAATTCGCAACAAGAAGCTCACAATCTGTAAGCGCCTGCTGATTGATCACATTTATTTTTCCTGAGATAAGAGAAGCATAGCCTCCTATAAAACAGTACGGCAGAAAAAAATGTTTATTGTATTCGGTCCCGTCATCGCTCTGGTAATAGGCACGTAATATTCCCGAATTCAGAAATCCGATCTCCTTTGCCATCTGGCCATCACGAATGTAAAATTGCCCCTTTTTCAATGTCTTCGCAGTAAACAGATCAGAAAACTTTTCCCAGCTGGCCGTTGAAAGAGGCGAGAGTCGGTCGAGAAAGGTTTTTAGTTCATTCATTGGAGTTAATTTCATAGAAAGGTAAGAACTATCGGGTATCTTTTACCAGAGATGACAGCAATTTGGGGATATCACCGTTGCTGAAATTAAATCAGGGCAATTAAGTATTTAGGATAGAATACCTGCATCATAAGAGTAGTCTATGCATGCTGGTTGCATAGGTATAGAGAACGCGGGCCGGTTTATCAGCTGTGAGGGGGCTATGGTAGCGTGCCGGATTGGGCTTAGCATGAGGAAGCCATTGATTATTTGGCAACGATTTTGCACTGCACCATTTCAAAGACTTCATGGAAAAGGATACAGCAAACCAGGAGGGCTTAAATGAAGACACATCATTGTTAATTCGAAAACCGTAAACTATGGCAGACAACAAAACAAAAAGAGATGGCCGCGATCGAAGCAGAGTAAGCGGCTCCGAAAACTATGAGATCCGGTACTTTAAAGAAAAAATGGGCGTCTCGGGCCAAGCTGTGGCCGGAGCGATTCGCGCGACCGGATCAAACGACAGAAAAGTCCTCGAGAAGTACTTAAAAGACAAACACAGCAAATAGCCGATCCCCGATTATGTCGCTTTCCCAATACAAAAAGAAAAGAAATACCCGATCAACTCCTGAACCCTTCGGAGGAAAGAGTACCGACCCGGCCGGGTTACGGTTTGTAGTGCAAAAGCATGCAGCATCACATCTGCATTATGATTTTCGCCTGGAAATGCGGGGTGTGTTGAAGAGCTGGGCAGTTCCCAAAGGTCCCTCTACCGATCCAAACGTAAAGCGTTTGGCGATGATGGTAGAAGATCACCCTTATGACTACCGTAGCTTTGAAGGCATTATTCCTGCCGGAGAGTATGGTGGCGGAACGGTTATTATATGGGACGAGGGAATATATGAAGCGATAGACTTCGATGAAAAGGATAAGAAAAGCCAGGAGAAGCACCTGCTACACGGCTTATATAATGGCAAAGTGAAGTTCCGGTTAAAAGGCAAAAAGCTGAAAGGAGCTTTCGCGCTGGTTAAAGCCAATGGCCGGGGTGAAAACGGATGGCTGCTCATGAAGCTGGAGGACAAGTACGCTTCAAAAAATGATATTCTCTTAAAAAACAAGTCTGTTCAATCTGGTAAAACGATTGAGCAAATAGCAGTGACCAGCCAGAATATTTATGGCCAATCTTCCAAACGGAGTAAGCCTGCAGCTGCCACTAAAAAGGCACCTGCAAAAAAGAAAAGAACTGTCAGCAGTTCTGCAAAAGCTGAGAAACTGGAGGAGACGTTGGATCAGGATGTATGGGCAATACTTGCAAAGGCAAAGAAAGGCCGGATGCCCAAAGATATAAAACCGATGCTTGCTACATTAGTCGACAAGCCTTTTGATGATCCTGATTGGGTATATGAGGTTAAATGGGACGGTTATCGGTCGCTTGCTTTTGTACAAAAAGGAAAAGTGCGCCTTTTATCCCGTAATAATAAATCATTCGACGAGAAATTTTATCCTATCCATCAAATACTGGCCAACTGGGACGTGGACATACTGGTAGATGGCGAAATCGTAGCATTGGATGATCAGGGAAACGCTAACTTTAACAAGCTGCAGAACTGGAGAAGTGAGGCCGATGCGGTGCTTGCTTTCTACGTGTTTGATATTCTTTGGTATAACGGAAAGAATCTGATGGGGCTGCCGCTTAACGAACGACAGGCAATTTTGAAAAAAGTACTTCCTCTACAGGATGACCGGGTCAGGTTGAGTACAGTTTTTGACGTTGCCGGTACCGAAATGTTTGCGGCAGCAGAAAAGATGGGATTGGAAGGTATCATGGCCAAAAGGGCAGACAGTGTATATACTGCTGATCTGCGCAGCAAGGAGTGGCTCAAGATTAAAGTGAACAAGCGCCAGGAAGTTGTAATTGCCGGATTTACAAAAAATGAAGGAACATCAAAAGCTTTCAGTGCTTTACTTCTCGCAGTGCATGAAAAAGGGAAACTACAATATGTTGGCAAGGTTGGAACCGGGTTTACTGATGCCAAACAGAAAGAGATGATGGAACTGTTTAAGCCACTAATCGTCAACAAATCACCCTTTAGCGAGGATATAGATGTTGATAAGCCTTCACGGTTCAGGCAGCGTATGGGTGCCAAACCCACCTGGTTAAAGCCCAAGCTGGTATGTGTAGTTTCTTATGCTGAAATCACTGACGAAGGTGTATTCCGCCACCCATCTTTTGAAGGGATGCGGGAAGATAAAAAAGCGAAAGATGTAGTTCGGGAAACTGAAACCAACACGAAGAAGATTGTTAGTGAGGTGAATAAAGAGCAGAAACCTGCCACGTCGTTCGTAAAAGAACCGAAGGACAAGAGCAGGAAAACCCTGCTCAACCCGACAGATGAAACCCAAACCCGAAAGATCAAAGGTCATGAACTGAAGTTCACGAACCTTAGCAAGATCTACTGGCCCAAAGAAGGCTATACTAAGCGGGACATGTTCAATTACTATTACCAGGTGGCTGAATACATTTTGCCTTATCTTAAGGACCGCCCACAGTCCCTTAATCGTTTCCCGAATGGCATTAATAAACCTGGCTTTTACCAGAAAGATGTTAAAGGAAAGTCGCCAGACTGGGTTAAGAAATTTCCCTATACCACCAGCAACGGTGAAAAAAAAGAGTTTCTTGTCGGCGATAATGAAGACACACTATTGTGGATGGCTTCCCTCGGTTGTATCGAAATGAACCCATGGTTTAGCAGGGTTCCATCACCGGACCATCCCGACTATTGTGTGCTGGACCTCGATCCCGATAAAAACACTTTCGACCAGGTAATCCAAATAGCCTTAGCCATAAAGGATATTCTGGATTCTATGAATGTTCCCTGTTATTGTAAAACCTCGGGTTCTACAGGTATGCATATCTATATACCATTGGGAGCTAAATATACTTATGATCAATCTCAATTGTTTGGACGATTGATTGTTGATATGGTACAGCAGCAATATCCCTCTTTTACGAGCCTGGAGCGGATCGTAAAAAACAGGAAAGGGAAAATGTACCTGGACTTTTTGCAAAACCGGCCGGGGGCAACGCTGGCCTGCCCCTACTCCTTGCGCCCCAAGCCGGGTGCTACGGTATCCATGCCACTGCATTGGGATGAGGTAAAACCAGGATTAAGGATGTCGGATTTCACAATACAAAACGCCGTAGCACGTGTACGGGAAGTCGGCGATCTCTTTAAACCGGTTCTTGGAAAGGGTATTAACCTGAAAGCCGCAATTCATAAGTACCAACAATTGCCGGGTGAATGATCAATCCCCTATCTAACACCCTTTACAATTAAATATCTGGCCGGGCTTTTGCTATTAAAAGAGCAAATTAGCCCATTGAGCGCTGAATCTGACGATTTTTAGCGTCAAAAGCATCCATTTACTCACCAGGGGGCATATCGTCGGATTCAGTGCGCTACAGGCTTTCGTTCTCCCTTCTTTCAGCACAACATGAACCCAAAAACACAGTATTTACTCGCCTCAATTGTTGAATCTTCACAGGATTCTATTGTTTCAATCAACTTAAATCGGGTCATTACCAGTTGGAACCGGGCCGCAGAGGAATTATATGGTTACCCTGCAAAAGAGGCCATAGGGAAACCATTACATATAGTGATGCTACCGGAAGATATACAGGACCTTATCGAAAAGGTGAATGACATTATTCACGAAATCACGGTCCCGATATGCGAGACGATAAGAATCCATAAGAATGGCCGGCAAGCTGACTTAGAGATATTTCTTTCGCCTGTAAGGGACCAAAGCGGCTAAGTAGTCGGCGTTTCTACCATAGCCAGGGACATCAGCATCCGGAAAATGCAGGAAAGGCAAAAGGATGAATTTATTGATATTGCCAGTCATGAGTTGAAGACACCGGTAACATCCATTAAGGCCTGGGCGGAAATCCTTTTTGACAGGCTGGAAGATTCTACCGATCAGGTCAATGCAGGTATTGTGAAGCAACTGGTGACACAATTAAACAAACTAAATGGTTTGATCGGCGTTTTACTCGACACCACAAAATTAGCCGGCGGAGAGATAAGATTAACGCCTGAGCCTGTAGACGTGAACGAAATGATCGAAGAACAGATTGCCATGCTTGCTCCCATCTCCCGCAAACACCGGCTTATCTTTGAACCAGGTGTGATCGCACCTGTTCCAGCCGACAGGAAGCAAATAGGCCGTGTTACCACAAACATCATTTCTAACGCTATCAAGTATTCACCGGATGGTGGCGACATTATTGTTTCAACATCCGAGACCGAAAGCGGAATTAAGCTTTCTGTCAAAGATTTCGGCGTTGGCATTCCGGCAGCGGAAAAGGATAAAATATTCAACCGATATTTCCGGGTAGAACACCCGGCAGCTCAAACTGCATCCGGTATCGGCCTTGGATTATATATCAGCAAAGCGATTATAGAGCAGCACAAGGGACGTATTGAAGTTCAGAGTGAAGTAGGCAAAGGCTCGACTTTCAGCTTCACCCTGCCGCATTAAATTTGCCCGGAGCTACGCTGTCTATATATGATGCAAAATTGCGGATATATACTCCCTAAATCGCTGTTGCCCCATCTGTGTAATATTGACCCCATGTAGACAAAATTCCAATATATAGCATGATGGCTTTTTCGATCCGCCTATTAGTTCCTGTGGCATATGCAGGTACCCGTTAAAGCAGTCCTCATGATAAATATGCTGCCTGAAAAATCCTTCATGATCTTAGAGGAAAGAATAGGCCGGGTTCTACCTTTATGAATGACGGGAAGAAGAGTTGGCCGGGGCGCCTGCATTCCGCATCAGTTTACCGGATCCTGTTCCTGCCTGCGAAACTTTACTACACGAGAATACCAATATTCATAGTTTCTTTAGCAACGTTCCTGGTATGAGATTATTATCTCTGTAGATACCGTCCCTTTGGGCAATAACATTTTGCACCTGCATTGTTTAACAGTTTAGATTTTATTTTGAGCCAAATTTTCTTGGAAAACAGGCCATGGTAAGTATGAAATATTGCTTAAGAACATTAATAGTGCCAGACGAAAGTGAATTGGCATTGCCATAATTAACTATTCCCTTATTTTGTCGTAGGATATCCAAGGCAGCCAATTTGAGTTCAAGATTATTTCCTTTCATAAACCGCTGGGAAATGCTTGCGTTCCAAATCGCAAATTGTGTACTGGTCAGACCTGAAATAGCGTTTTTATTATAGCTAATACTACTGCTAACATTGGTCTTTTTTGAACAATTTATACTAATACTAAAAGCCGTACTATATAAAGAACTTTTAAATTCTGCCACATCGTTCGATCGAACTTTAGAACGATAAAAATTCATTTCTTGTATAGCATTAAGGGACAGTAGGGTATTAACTGTAAAATCTAGTTGGAGAGAACTAATACTACGAGTCACATCTGAACTCACAAATTTGGAATTAATATAACTAGGTATCCGTTCCAAACCTGATTTATTATCCAGGCTAATGGTCAATGGCTTTTGCATAATCTTTATAGCTTTGTTTAGATTGCCGGTTATCCCGAGAAAGCGACTACCGTCTAAATTAATTACAAACCGTTGCCTTCGTCCCTGATTGTCAAACAAACTGCTGTCTGATAATCGATTGTCTATTTGACCCGCAGAAATCTTAATTTCATAAGAAAATGGGTTCTGCGATCTTTCACTTACATGTGAAAGGGAAAGGGTCAGTTGTCGTCGAAAACTAGCGCCTACCTCTGAGTTACCCATAAACAAATCAGTGATGTTTGTACTATCGACCAACGGTGCAATTTGGAAAATTGTTGGGTATTCCGTGCTACTAGTGTAATTCAATTTATATGTTGTAATGTAATCTCCAAATTGACGGTTAATGTATTTTACTTCACCAGAAGGAAGAAAAAATTTGTACCACCTATTTAAGTTCTGAAACGACTTTTGAGATTCGTTTATTTGATTATAATATTGAAGCTTTGCCAGTAAATCAATGGATAAATTTTTATCAAAACGATTGACCAGCTTTTTTATAAATGCACGTTTCAAGCTAATTGCTGGTTGGACATCAATTGTTGTATAGTTACTCTTGTTACTTAGATAGGCATTAGCCAGATAGGAATTGCTCAAGGAATCGAAATCGGAAACAAAATCAACCTGTGACTTTCTGTAAATTGCCAAATAGTTCTGCAAACCAAATTTTATACCCATAAGGTCGCCCGATCCCAAAAGCAACCGGCTAAAATCATTAATTCTAAAATTTAGATTTTGATTTATGTAATCTTCATTATTAGAATATTTTCGAGCAAAATCCAAGTTGGATTCAGGATTCACTTGAGACGTAAAAACAGTTTGTTGCACTCTATCTACTTGTAGTCGGCCGAAATCAATATTATATCTAACATCATAGGATGATGGAAGGTGTTTTAGCTTCCCTGGTTGGCCAGCCGGTTTTGAAAATCCTACTCCCATTTGAAAAATATTTTCGGAGCGTCGCTCATATTCGCGCGAGGACGTTTCGCTCTGAATAATTCCGTCATCCTTCCTAAGTATACTATTTTGCATCTAATCGTTGTTGCTCATCTT
>JBQGCI010000540.1:0-1886 GCA_052038405.1 Acinetobacter pittii | reverse complement strand
TGAAATTCGGAGATTGTGACCTCAAATATATTCGCCTGGTCAAAAAATGAAAACGCAACTAAAATGGATACATTGATCTTCGGTACAGTTATTCTAATAACAGGTACGCTCATAGGGGTAGTACTTTTAAAAGCCCGTTTTCCCCATATTACCCGGGGGGCTATGATCATCGCAGTATTGTATGTAGCAGTAGCTGCCTTATTTTTGATAGGAATGATGATTCATGATCGCCCGTATACCGAGGCCATCGATCCCATCGATAGCTGTTATGCCCCATTTGCTGGTCACCACGCTATTAGTTTGCTTACTTTTTTCCTGCTACATCATATAGCCTTGTTGGGTGTATGGATTAAAGGCCGTAATCTGCCACCGCTGACATTGGTACTAATGCTGTCTGTTTTATTTATTGGATGTATCATTAATGTTACAGTAGTGTTTCAACTGATCTCACATCATACCGAAAGTTTAGATGCATATAAAGGCAATGACGGCACCAGGCTGCTACTGCCCGCTCCCCTGCTCAATTTATTGATCAGCATACTTTTAATTACTAAGGTGGTAAAGGAAGAACGCAGGCTGGCCCGGCAGAGAACTTTTAAGAACTCCTTTCTTCGCTATAGCAATTCGTTACTGGCCGGCAGGTATCATGAGGCCATTTGGGCACTACTATTGCTGTTGCCGGTATGGTTTATTATAACCCTGATCCTTATTTTGCTGGGACAGGATTTCAATTCACTGGTAAAAGTTTTCACAGATACCACCACCTGGACTTTTTCACAAAAAATGCATCCCCCGCCGCTCGATCACCGCGGGCATTACCTGTGCACGGTTGCAGCCCGGGGTCATCCTAAGTTGGTAAAGCCCGTAAGAGTGGGTATCAGGCATGGCCGCCCTGCCATTATTAACCGGCAGTTAATGATCGCGAACGCATTTGAGGAATGGATACAGGACCTGGCACCAGCCTTCCACCAGGTTATCAGGAAGTTTTATGACCAATATGGCTATAATTTGTCTCAAAAGATCAATTCAGTGAAAGCATCTAATTTTACTTACACTGTCATGAAACCACTCGAGTGGACATTCCTGCTGGTGTTATACCTTTTTTGTATCAACCCTGAAGCCAGGATTCAAAAACAATATCGTTGATATTTGTCTATGAATTTACGCGGGTCGTCCCTATTATTTTAATCACCTTGCTGCAATTGGGTACAGCATTCAACCGGTTATTGGCGCTACCAGAGTACCGCGACTGTGGAAATGCAGCAGGAGGAGCTACTATGGCAACATGTGGGGGATGTTCGCCGGATGATACCGCTACATAGCAGCATTTTCGCGGGCTTTTTCCGCAAATTGGCTTAATTGCCGTAATCGTTCTTATCATTATTATAATATTGCATATTCCGTAAAGGCAAAAAATTAAACCGGCAATAGATGAATCAACCTGTTATCCTGTTGTTACTAATCATATCCAGCAGCCTTACACAATCCATGGCGCAGCCGTTTTTGCTGAAATCCCGGACAAAACCAGCTTTCAGCCTTAAAGTATATTACGGCTCAAAAGGTAAAGGAGCGTTTGTTCAATATTCGGGACAAAAAGGCATTATACCGCTCCGGCTTAAAAGCTATAAGCGCTATAGCACAGATCAGG
The DNA here is from genome assembly GCA_052038405.1 of Acinetobacter pittii. GTDB lineage: Bacteria > Bacteroidota > Bacteroidia > Chitinophagales > Chitinophagaceae > Niabella. The sequence continues at coordinate 238 of JBQGCI010000540.1, read as the reverse complement.
AGTATGGCCAACCTGATGAGCAGGTATATGTTTGGAACGAGATGGTTAATGGAAAAATTTCGGGTACTTATAGCCTGAGGGAAGGGCTAAGATATGTTACCGATGCATGGTACCTTCGGGGCAGGGATAACCGAAAATTTGATTTAGAGTAACCACAAAAAAAAGAAAAGTATGATGGTGTGGGCAAATACCTGCTTCACGGCACCCTTATTGAATTTAATCATTTTTATAATGACAC
>JBQGCI010000539.1:0-10097 GCA_052038405.1 Acinetobacter pittii | reverse complement strand
TTAATTGCAGCAAAGTCTGAGCTCTCGAATGTAACTATCAGAATTCTTAAACGAAAAGCCCTTGAACGAATTATGAATTGTAAAAGCAAATAACAACCTGAAGAAGCGGTATCTGTAATATTATTATAAAACATGGTATTACACGAACCGTTCTAAACCTTAATTACAAATAAAGTTATCCAACAGGTTTATGTGCGGCCTGTAAATGCATAGATCGGGGAACCCGGTTCGGGACCTGTAATAGCCCATGTATTTTCCGGCGCATAAACGTAAACCTATTTCCATATCAAGCCTGATCTGTAGTAGTGACTACAGTTTGTTTATATGACGCCCCTATGTTAGGCTGGCGTGTATAAACTGTGATTGCAGCTGTTTTTAAGTCCTGAGCAACTGTAACTTAAATGAAAGCTGTATTACCTTGCCCTACGAGGACAACGGGGATTGTTTGTGTATATTCCATAAACAACGTCTCTTTGTATTACTTCAGACAGGCCTGACATGAAAATGCGCGATAATAAACAAAGTCCCGATACCCGCGCCCTGAAAACCCGGAAACATAAACGAACACTGGCGCTGCCCTTCAAGGTAAGTCTACAACAAGGATTTTTTTAGTAACCCCGACGCTGTAAACAAGATACAAAGGGAACTGAAATTATTATCACATGTTTCACCTCCTTTCCGGCGGGTTGAAGCACTGACCAGGGCTAGCTGAGGTTGGTATCCCTACAAACAAACCAGTTGGATACATGTGTATATAATTAATGTGGGCTTATCATTAGTCAAATGATGCAGCCGGATCGTCCTCCGCTATATCGTTGGGTATTCCGGTAAGCCGGAAATTATGCATCATATCAGCTTTTCCCCAGCGCTGCAGTAAAGTTTGCTCCAGTTTTTGCTCGCGGTACTCATCGGGGCTCATAATGGGAATACCTGATACAATGGGATAAACTCTCCGGCAATGGCTACAGCACAATATACCCTCAACAATATGGTCTTTGATATCTTTGGTAATGATTGTTAACTCAAGTTCAGCTTTATCAAAAGAACAACATAGTTTTTCAATCGTACTTAATCTCATTTTTTACTTTCTTTAATTGTATCCTGATAACTTTTAAGTGCATTTAAGGGATCTGCAGCATTCATTATTCCTGAAACTACAGCCACACCCGAATATTTCAGTTCCGCCAGCAGGTGTATGTTGTGAGGAGTAATGCCACCTGCCAGGAAAATGGGCATATCCGTTATTGCTGCTGCGCTTCTGATGGTATCAACCTTTACCAGCTCGCAACTATTAGCGGTTGACGACGGGAACATTGAGCAAAATGAAATATAGTCAAACCCATGCTCATGCGCCCATTCAACGGTAGAAAGATCATTGTTGCAGGTAATACCGGTAATCAGGTCCCGGTTCAGTTCCCGCTTTAGCTTAAAAATATCATGCGGCTTTTTATCAAAATGAACGCCATCCAGCCGGATACTTTGTAATAGCTCCCACCGGTTATTAATCAGCACCGGTATTTTTTGAGGACGGCACAACTGAAGCACTTCTTCCAGAAGCTGTAACGGAGCTTCAGCAGGAAGAAAGTTATCCCATACCTGAACTGCTGCAATTTCTTCACCGATAATTTTTTCAAGGGTACTCAACAATTTGACCCGTTTGGCAGCAGGATCAACTATGAGATATACGCCACCCTGAATTTTCCTGTTCATTTCCAGCCTTTTTTTAATGCATTATAAAATGCCGCCCAGTAGGGGTCGGTTTCTCTATACACCAGCCTGGTCTTTTTATTACCCTCAACCAGCACGATCCCATTTTGTTTCTCATGTAGTTTACCTACTTCCACGCAGGGAATAGCACAACTGGCTAACCGGGCTATAATCCCGTTCGATGACTCTTTTTTACAGGCGATGATCATAGACCCGGCACCTATGCAATACCGGGGATCTATATCAAAAACTCCGCAGATGTGATCCGGAGCATCATCAACAGGTAATTGATCATTGTATATAATTGCTCCGTTCCCGGATGCAGCACACAACTCATAAATAGCCCCCAGCACGCCGCCTTCTGTTACATCATGCATGGCTGTAGCACCGGCAGTACCATCATTTGAGCTTACCGCCGATAAGGCATCTGGCAACGACGACGTGTGGTAAAATGATTCACAAGCCTTTTGATACAGCTCCACTCCCACCCTGTTCCTGACAGTTTCAGGAAAACTCATGGCCAGGATAGCCGAAGATGAGAGTGCACAGGTTTTGGTTACCAGAATCACATCGCCCGGTGCTGCCAGTTTCGACAATAGTAACCGCTCCTTAGGTAGTACTGCAGCAAAAGTGCCGCCACCGGAAACAGAAGAATGCTGGCCTTCCACGAAACCCGTGTGCCCGCCGGTTACAGCCACTCCTATTTCGTGGCAGAATTGATGAATGTACTCCCAATAAATTTTAAAGTCTTTTTTTGATAAAGAGGATGGAAGATTAAGTACGAATTGTCCATACATGGGTGCATAGCCGGTTGTGGCCATATCGTTGGCCATTAAATGCACCGACATCCACGCCGACTCCTCCAGCCCCAGCGAAGGGATTAGTGATAAAGGGTCACTTGTGAGCGCCAGAGCCATCCCCCCGGCTAAATCAATAACAGATACATCTACTCCAAACCCCGGACCTGTGAGTACTTCTTCACGTTCGCGTCCACAATTCTTATGAATAAATGTTTCAAATAAGTAAGGGTTGATCTTACCCGGCTGTCTGCTCATCAGACTACATCTTTAAACTGTACATACAACCCGAAAAAATCGCCCAACGGAAGCCCCCATTGCTGAACAGGGAACCAGGCCGGAAGCCCGGTACAGGTCCAGCGGATAGTATATTCTCGACCTTCCAGGGCTTTGTGAATAATACGGGTCAACTGTTTTGGTGTATAAAAAGTGGCTGTTATATAAAAAGGATTTTTTCCGAATAGCTGCTGAACGCGACGTCTGGCTACTTTGGCAGAGTTACGGTTCATCATGCCCATTGCTATACCATACCTGCCTACTCTGGCAGCTTCGCGAATAACTTTTACAGGGTCTTTGTAATACTCGAAGGTGGTGATAAAGGCAGCGCATCAAAACTATGGTCTTTAAAAGGCATGTAATGGGAATCTGCCATAACCAGGTCACCCTGGAAGAGGTGTTTGGCCTGGCTGAGCATGAGCGGCGAAAGGTCGCCTCCCGTGGCTTCAATACCTATTTGTTGCCACCACCTGGTAAAACGTGCTGTTCCACAACCAAACTCCAGTAAGGTCTTTACCCGCTGATCGAAACCAACCAGCTGTTCCATAACTTTTTTCTGCCATACTTCAGCGCGCTTATAGCGTCCTTCATACCACTGTTCATAAGTATCGGTATGTTCACGATTGAAAAACCATTCCGGCCTACCCTGCCAGTTTGGCTGCTCCTGCGGTATTAAGTCTGTGGAGAATTTTTCTATATCCATTTCTTATTTTTAAGGCCATCACCTGATAGATATCAAACGATGGAGCTTGAAACAGATATTTCAACTTGCATCCCTACGTTGGCATTATCCAAATCAGGTAACGGGTATGATCTCAGCCTTTCAAAGGCACCCCGTGCTATGTTTCAGCAAACCTACATAAAATTGAACGAACGGCCAACGAAAATTGACGGAGCTTTTAGCGTCTTATTCGGTGCACCATCCGATCATTATGAAAGCAGCCGGAACGATCTGCTACTTAGTCAAAAACAGGAAAGCCCCTGCCTGTATGAGGGGAGCACTCCGGGCGGTAAAAGTTATAGCGCCGGGTCTTTTGAAGTGTCGAACGGCAAAAAGAAGGAGAAAACAGATCCCTCCCCCTTTTTGCTCTCCAGGGAAAAATATCCGCCATGCCTACGAATGATCTGTTCCGATATATACAAACCAAGTCCCATCCCGGGCGCCAGGTGCGTATGGCCATCGCCGGTTCTGAAAAAGCGTTCAAATACTTTCTGATGGTCTTGTTCTGCAATACCCTCCCCCTGATCTTTTACCCTCACAGTGATACCATTGGTCTCAATGCCGGAACTTACAGTTATTAATGTGCCGGGGGAAGAATATTTAATAGCATTAGATAACAGATTGGTGATTACCTGACCAATTCTTTCACGATCGGCCTTTATCAGCGGAAGAGATCCCGTATGCAATACCAAACAACTGGAAGTGGTGGGCTGTATTTCTTCGATGCGCTCGTGCAGCAATTTATTGATATCAGTATCTTCGATATGTAGTTGCAGTTTTCCTTCCTGCACTCTTGTGAGATCGAGCAATTGGTTGATCAGGTTAATCAGCCGGTCAACCTGCCCGTTTAATCTTGCAATTAAATTGCTGTTTCCATAATCTCCGGCTTGCTCCAGCCCGGCCTGAATCAGCTGTCCATACGCCTTGATACTGGTTACAGGCGTTTTAAGTTCATGACTGGCTATGCCTATAAAATCGTCCTTTTGTTTGAGGAGTTGTTTAAGTTGAAGCTCACTCACCTTAAGTTCTTCTGTCGTTATCTTGAGCTCATTAATATCCACAATAACAGAAATAAACCCCAGCACAACACCCTCGTCATCTACAAAAGGAATGGAACTAACACGGGCCCAAACAGGCTCGGCATTTTCCGCGAGATATTTCATTTCAAGAAAAGGCAGGATGGGGTCGCCTCTTAAAGCCCTGGCACCCGGGTAATCCAGGGGTTTTATCCTGCTTCCATCAGGATGAAAAGCCAGCCACCGGTCAACACTTTCTTGATCCCGGGAAGGCATCATTCCGCCAGGTAAAAAGCGCCGCATTTCATCATTCAGCAAAACAGCCTCGCCCCTGGTATCGAAAAACCCCAGGCCAATCGGCGACACCTTGAATATACTGGCCAGCAACGATTCGCTTTGCTTTAACCGATCTTTGACTTTTTCGGCTATCTGGTCCTTTAATTCGAGCACCTGCCGTTCCCTTTCCCTGCGTTCGGTGATATCCTGGCCGATCATCAGTACCTGAGAAATAGCGCCCCAGGCATCTCTTTGAAATACTTTCCCCCTTACAGACAATAGCGCCCATTCGTCATTACGCTTTCTCAGTCTGTATTCTACCTTATTTTCCTCCTCATCAGCAAGCGAAGTAAAACGTTGATAATAGGCCTCCACCGCCGGCAGATCTTCCGGGTGAAATAAAAGGGTACGTTCTGCGTAAGATGTAGTAGCCCTTTCGCCATCCATCCCCAGGGCTGTCATTGCATCACGATTAGCGTATATAATATCCCTGGAAGGCAAAGCTACTACCGATATCATGTCGGGCATTTCATCGATAACAGCCTGTATTAAACGGGTTTGTTCCTGTAGTACCTGCCCGGATCTCCTGCGTTCTGTAAGATTATCACATGAGAACATCACACCGTCATCCAGCTTTATAATTTTATAACACAACCACAAGTCATACCCCGCGGAAACATAATGAAGTTCGGTTTCCTGCATTTCTCCTGTTTCAGCTGCTTTTACCATCAGCTCAAATAAACCACTGGTTTCAGCGTAAGGAAAAGAGGCCAACAGGCTTTGGCCAGTGCTATCGCCGCTCATCCGGATAGCAGTGTCGTTAAGCCATTCGTAGGTAAAATCGGTGATAAGTCTTTTATTATCCCTAACAGCAGCCAACTTAGCCAGCGCTATAGCCGACATATTGATCACTGCCTCTAACCGGTTTTCGGCAGCGAGGGTTTCTAAATGATCTTTTTTATATGCCGTAATATCCCTGGTTGTCATGGTTACCCCGTCGCCCTGCTTAACCAGCGCCTCGTAAAACCATTGATCATTAAACTGTGCGTGAGGGTAAAATTGTTCCCCCTCACTGGGTATACCGGTTTCCACTACCTTAACCATACGCTCAAAAATACCGGATAGCACAACGCCCGGATTGTGCTGCAGCAGGCTTTTGCCTATTACGTCGCCATTCTGCTCATGTCCTTTTTTATTCTGCACTTTCCATACAAAATCAATAATGGCTCCCGATGGATCTCTCACCGCATCAAAGGCCTGGATAACATCGGGGGAGGAGTCCAGCACAGAAAGCAATAAAGCCTGGTATTCCTGTGCCTGTTGACGCAAACCGGTACTGTCTGCCTGATTTTCAGAAAACGCCGGTTGATGAGGATCGCTATGGTTCATAACTGTTTTACCTGGAACAAGGTGCCGCTAATTTAGTAAACTCTGGTCAACGAAAAATATCACCTCCGACAATTCGTGCGTAACCGATACTCAACCATCAGTCGTCTACTTTATAAAATAAAATTTGCGTAGCTACATAACTACACATATATTTGTAGCCAAATAACTACACAATGAATCTGAGAAGAGATGTATTTCAAGCTATCGCCGATCCCACAAGGAGAGCTATATTATTGTTATTAACAGCCGCTCCGTCGCTTACAGCCGGTGCCATCGCAGCCAACTTCGACACCGCGCGACCGACTGTGTCGAAACATCTCCAAATTCTCACTGAATGTGAACTACTACATTCGCAACCAAACGGCCGCGAAATGTACTACCAGTTAAACCCCAAAAAAATGAGGGAGATTGATGACTTCATTGAACCTTTCCGGCAAATGTGGGACGACCGTTTCAATAAGCTCGAAGCCATTATGAAGCAACGCGCAAAGAACAAATACGACTAACAACAGTACCTTAAAATAAATTTATTACGGATGGAAATAAAAACAAAAATACATGCCGAAGATGGCCGGCAGGAATTAACCATAACCCGGGAATTTGACCTCCCGGTTGCATTACTGTTCGAAGCTCACACCAATGCCGAAATTATAGAACAGTGGATGGGTAACAAGGTCTTAAAATTTGAAGCGAAGCCACATGGAGGTTACCAATTTGAGACCACTGATCCGCAAGGTAATGTGTTGTTCAAAGCCAATGGCACGATACATTCTCTGGTACCTGACAGGAAGATGGTACGCACTTTTGAAATGGAAAATGCCCCTTTTGACGTGCAGCTGGAATACCTCGAATTTGAACCATTAACAGAAGGCACCAGTAAACTGACGATGCAGGTACTGTACCGGTCCGCAGCGCTACGTGATCAGCAATTAAAAATGCCTTTTGAATATGGTATCAATAGCGCCCACGATCGGCTGGAGGCAATTTTAAAAAAGTAAAATAACCGGCTATGTCAAAAAGAAACAAGATCATTTACTGGATAGCCACCGTTTGGCTGGCTTTAGGTATGGTATCCACAGGCATTGTGCAGCTCATTCAATTAAAAGAAGAAACCGAAATGATGACCAGGTTGGGTTATCCCTCTTATTTACTGAGCATTATTGGCGTATGGAAGATACTAGGTGTAGCAGCTGTTCTGGTACCGAAATTTCCTTTGCTGAAAGAGTGGGCTTATGCCGGGTTCTTCTTTGTAATGTCGGGAGCCGTGCTATCTCATTTCGCAATAGGTGATGGCGCAAAAGAGCTCTTTGGGCCTGTATTGTTATTGGTGCTTACATTTGTATCCTGGTATTTCAGGCCGGTTAACAGAAAGTTTGTTTTTGCAAAATCACTAAATACATATGAATCCTAAAGTAGACTTCTTTTTTGATAAAGATGGTCCGTGGCAGGCAGCAGTTGAACAAATGAGAACCCTGGCGCTTGACTGCGGGCTCACTGAAGAATTAAAATGGGGACAACCCTGCTATTGTCTGGGTAAGGCTAACATCGTTTTAATACATGGCTTCAAAGAATATTGCGCGCTTCTGTTTTTTAAAGGCGCTTTATTGAAAGATCCGGAAGGTATGTTGATTCAGCAAACAGAAAATGTTCAGTCAGCAAGGCAGTTACGGTTTACCAGTTTAAAAGAAGTAAAACAGAAAGCAAACGCAATCAAAGCTTATATTTACGAAGCTATAGAAGTGGAAAAAGCCGGGTTGAAAGTGCCCTTAAAAAAAACAGCCGCTTTTGAAGTTCCTGAAGAATTTACAATAGCCTTAGATCAGCAACCGGCATTACAGCAGGCTTTTGAAGCTTTAACACCAGGCCGTCAAAGGGCTTACCTTTTTCATTTCTCGCAGGCTAAACAATCAAAAACCCGCGCGGCAAGGGTGGAGAAGTATACCCCTCAAATAATGAAAGGAAAAGGATTGGATGATTAATAATGGCGTACCTACGGCACGCAGCATCTTGTCAATATTATCGTCTATAAAGAGATTGTTCCTACGGAACAAAGCCATTAGGCAAAACAAATTATTACAGGCCTTTGTTCTTTTAAACAAGATACCAATAGTTTTGCCACAAGGCTGTAACATAAAACGCAGGCTGAAACGAAATAATGCCGGGGGCATTACCTCTTTATAGCCGTGTTGCACAAAAATGAACATGTTTGCCGCGTAGCGGCTACCTATTTATATCGGTTATATAAGGCTCTATTCGTCTTTGGGATCATGAAAAATAAATTGTTCATTATAATCAACCTTATATTTTTTTAGCATATTTACATATTCGTCCCGGAACCCGGTATTGGCATGGTGTTGTTTTTGATTCATAATGTATTTAACTACAGCATCAATCTGCGAATGGCTATTACTAAAAGCGCCATATCCTTCCTGCCAGTAAAATTGATGTTTTATAAAATTTTTCTTATTGATAAATTCACTGCTATCGCCTTTTACCTGCCGCATTAAATCAGCAATAGATTGTACAGGATTCAATCCGGTGAACAAATGAAGATGATCACTAACAGAATTAATAGCAATCATTTTATGACCATTATTTTGAACAATGCCTGTAATGTATTTGTGCAACTGATCTTCCCAGGCCTGCTCAATCAAAGCCTGCCGGTAACGAACCGCAAATACTATATGAATGTAAATCCGGGTGTAAGTGTTAGACATAGGTTATTTTTGATAAACTTACAAAATAATTATGCAGTATGAAAAATAAAAAAGAACTGTCGGCGCCCGTAAAAGAAGAGCTTCTAGGTATATTGAGAGCCCGTTTTGAAAAAAATAAAAACCGGCATAAAGATATCCACTGGAAGGATGTATTAGCGAAGCTTGAATCCAGTCCGGCGAAACTATGGTCTTTAAATGAAATGGAAATTACCGAAGGCGAACCGGATGTAATAGGTTACGACAAAAAAACAGGTGAATATATCTTTTATGATTGTTCGGCAGAAAGTCCTAAAGGACGCAGAAGTATTTGCTACGACGGCGACGCGCTGGCCTCAAGAAAAGAACATAAACCCAACGACAGCGCATTGGGCATGGCAGAAGATATGGGCATTGATATACTTACAGAAGATCAATACCGGGAGCTACAGCGGCTGGGCAGTTTCGACCTGAAAACCTCCAGTTGGGTTCAAACGCCTGCAGCCATCAGAAAACTGGGAGGCGCGCTTTTCTGCGACCGGAGATATGATACCGTTTTCCTCTACCATAATGGAGCCGAATCTTACTATGGAGCAAGAGGATTTCGAGGTTGTTTAAAAGTATAGCTGCCACCAAAAGCCCCGCGTTCTGTCACCGGGCTTTATTATCATAAAGGGTTGTATCAACGCCGGTTTGCCGGGTCTGCAATCCACTCCGCATAACGGCTGGCACCCGAATAAACCAACGATTGCGGCGTCAGTGTACCTTTCTCCAATGGAGCCCCGGAGTACAAGGCGTTCACATCTGATACAACCTGTAATTCCTTACCGGTTGCTTTTACATATTGAGCGATCCAGTCTCTCATGTCAAATTTTTCAGGTCCGCCTATTTCCAGAATTGAATTGACTGGTTGGCGTAACGCTGTTCCAGCCAGGAAGCTTACCACATCTTTGCTTGCTATGGGCTGAATATCGGCAGCGGGTACTGTTATGATCCCGTCAGCTGTACTCATTTGCACGATCCCCGAAGCGAATTCAAAAAACTGGGTGGCATGAACAATCGTATAAGGTATGCCGGATGATTGGATCATATCTTCCTGCACCTGTTTGGCACGAAAATACCCGCTTGCCTGCAGCTGACCGGTACCTACTACCGACAACGCTATATGATGCTTCACCCCTGCCTGCTTAGCAGCTGTAAGTAAATTTTCGTTAGAAGTTTT
>JBQGCI010000538.1:0-4429 GCA_052038405.1 Acinetobacter pittii | reverse complement strand
GCTTATTCCTATTTGCAGGCTGGTGTCTTAGACAGTGCCAGGCTGTACTCTGACAGTGTCTTCCAGTACCAGGCTGGATCTGGCATGTTAGACATGTGTAAAAACAATTGGCTTAACAAGATACCCTACCGCTTTGCGGTAAGCGAACAACTGAAATTGCGTATCGACATACTCAAGGCCTCGTATGCAACGTCACAGGATACATCCTATTTAAATGGAATTGTTGAAATTGTTCAAGCCTATTCGTCTTATATCTCGGCCAACTTATACCGCTTGCGAACGCAGGCCTCTTTGTTGGAGCAATCTACCGTAAACAAGCAAATTTTTTCGGCCGGCATAGATGCCTGTTGGCTATTATATAAAGAGTCCGGGCAATCAACCGACCGGTTGCATACTGCCTTTGCCTTTTCGGAGCAAAGCAAAGCCTTATTGTTGCGGCTGGCTTCTAACAGCTTTTTGACCGATGAAGGGTTGAATGCCGGCGGCACGGTAAGCCGGATGGATATAGCATTTCGAAAACAGATCAGCATTTTAGATCAACAGTATTATGATGCACCGGGAGATTCAGTGTTGGCGCTACTTAGCAGGAGCATAGAAGGTTATCAGACGTTTAAAGATAGTTTGAAAAAAATAAGGGATCCATATATTACAAGACGATATGACCTTCATGCGTCCAGTGTGCCGGAGATCCGGGAACAACTGTTGGCCGGCAGGCAAACCCTTCTTGAATTTACATTGACGGAAAGTAGCCTGTACACTTTTGTGATCAATCAGGACAGCTTCTGTGTTTACAGGACCGACACATCAGTAATGGCGACGGTCCGTTCATTTCAGCATCCAGAGACGTTAACTGTTGCCGATTATCAGCGCCATGCTTATAAGCTATATCAGCATTTGCTACAGCCGGTCGAAGCTCAGTTCGCCTCTGATCGATTGGTGATCTTGCCGGATGCCGATCTGTATCATCTAAATTTTGAATCGCTGATCTCCTCGAATACAGGAACTGATTTTGCAAATTTGCCCTATCTGATTCACAGGTATAATATTTCCTACTTATTGTCAGCCAGTGTAGCCATCCAACAGCAAAATGTCGAAAGGAAAAAAGGATATAAGAAAAATAATAAAGCAGTGCTGTTAACTCCCGTGTTTACAGACGAGATGAAAAACGACTATAAGCAAGGAGATAGCAGAGATACTGTCTTTTCGTCATTGTATCGCCAGCCTTTTGCATTAAAAGCTGCCGAATCAATACATGGTATACTTCCTTCTGATCATTTGGTGCACCAGGCTGCTGATGAAAATACCTTCAAAAAGCTTGCACAAAGGTATAAGATTATACACTTAGGAACCCACGCTCTTATAGATGACAATAATCCGCTACAGTCGAGGTTCTACCTTGCACGAAGTAAAAAAGAATCGGCTCAGCAGGAAGATGGGGTTTTGCACGCCTACGAAATATATCCCCTGCAGTTGAAAGCGGAATTGGCTGTGCTTACGGCCTGCGAATCAGGCAAGGGCGCCATCCGTTATGGTGAAGGCGTCATGTCACTAACCCATAGCTTCATGTTTGCCGGTTGTCCGTCAGTGGTGATGAGCCTCTGGAAGATCGATGAAAAAACAAGCGCTGAAATCATCACCGATTTTTACCGGTACCTGAAGAAGGGGCATACGAAAAGTGACGCGCTAAGGGCGGCTAAGTTACATTTTATGAAGACGCACAACGGGCTACAGTCAAACCCGTTCTTTTGGGCGGGTTTGTCATTGATTGGAAGTGATCAACCTCTGTACCGGTCAAATAAAACATATTGGATAATAGCCCTGGCGGCACTGTTTGGTTTGGCTGCAACTGCTGCCATCTGGCTGCCTAAAAAAATCGTGGGAAAATGGGCTGGCCTTGTAATGTTTTCTTAGCAAGGTCGACCGATAGCAATACTTTTAAAAACAGAGGCTGGTCTTTGGAAGGTAACAGCCAATCTTTAAATGCTTCAATGGGTTATTGCCTTTATTTTAAGTTCATCCCGTTTGGTCTTTATTTACACCTTTCATGGCTTCGATATTCTTCAAGGGAGTCAATGGATGCTGCATTACTTTATCCTTTGCCGTTTCAGTAATAGATATCCTGCTACACCACCGATAATAGAAGCTGCAAAAATGCCCATCTTTGCCTGGGTGATATACACTTCATTACTAAAAGCCAGAGATGTAATAAACAAAGACATGGTAAATCCGATCGATGCTAAAAGTCCGGCACCCATGAGGTTTTGAATATTCATGCCCTTTGGAAATGAAGTTATTCTTAGTTTGATTAATAATAATGTAAACCCTACGACCCCAACGAATTTACCTAGTAACAACCCCAGCGATACACCCCAGAAAATGTTGGTGCTGAACAGGCTTTGTATATCTATTTGCAAAGACACACCGGCATTAGCCAGTGCGAATATGGGTATTATGATGAAGGTGACCAGGGGGTGCATAACATGTTCCAGACGTTGAAGGGGAGGAGTGGCAGCTACCGTTGCTTTTTGAATCTGTTCTACAACATGAAGTTGTTCATTGGTGAGGGTTGGAGTATGATCGCTGGGATCTATTCCCCTGAATTCTTCCAGGTATTTTTGAATTTTACCCGTAAACAATTGTTCCTTGATTTTGACGTCTGCGGGAATGGTAAAGGCTGCTAATACCGCTGCGATGGTAGCATGGACTCCTGACAGTAAAAACTCGGTCCAAACACCTCCGATCCCGAGGATGGCGTAGAATAAAATACTTCTCACACCCAAACGGTTGCCCAGGTACATCGCCAATAGTACACTGCCACCTATTGCCAGGTGGATCAGGGAGATATCAGAAGTATAGAAGAGAGCGATTACTAATACGGCGCCGAGATCGTCAACGATAGCCAACGCGGTTAAGAATATTTTCAGGGACAACGGAATTTTCTTACCCAATAAAAATAACACGCCCAGCGCGAACGCTATATCAGTAGCCATAGGGATACCCCAGCCACTATGCACATCGCCCGAAAAGTTGAAGGCCAGATAAATGAGTGCAGGTACCATCATGCCGCCTAAAGCAGCACCTATCGGTAACAAGGCATTTCGGAGATCCGACAGTTGCCCCGCTATAATTTCCCTTTTAAGCTCCAGGCCCACTACAAAGAAGAATACCGACATCAGACCGTCGTTAATCCAGTGATGCAAATTGTATTCAAAATAAGTCTGACCGTCCCATCTAAAACCCAGCTTATGTTCCAAAAAATGATGATATGCATCAGATAAGCCCGAATTAGCCAGTATCAAAGCTACTATAACACTGATGCCCAGTACTATGCCGCCCGATTTTTCCAATTGAATAAATCGCTGTATCGGGCGTACCAGTTTATCTATGGGCGTTTTTTTTTCTAAAAGCATGAGGTGATCTAATATGTAAAATAAGTGCGGTAAAAGTAACCCAAACAGGTGAGGATTTATTGATTTGGATGCAAGAAGCTGTATTCGCTGCTATGTCATACAATTTTTACATGCTTACTTAGCTACAGAAGTAACAGCCTATGTAGAAGATCATCCGCCAGTCTATAATATTGCAGAACTACATATCCCTGTTGACAGCCCTTGCTGCTGCTTAACCCACAAGTAGAACCTTTTTTATTGCAAATTCCTACCGGCTATTGAATCATTAACAATAAGGATTGCCTTTGCCGACATCTGATTATTTCCCTAAGCCTGGTGCCAAACAGTGAGTGTAAAGGATACAGCAGATTAAAACGTTCATCGGCACATTTCCAAGGATCAGTTTATAACGGCTTGAGTATATGGAATTCCATATCATTCAAAGTTTAATTCTATCCCCGTAATATCCACGAATATTTATGGGAAAAATACCCGTTTTCAATTTTGCCGGCAGCTGATACCTTTATAGGACAATCAGATATTCGGTCTGTTGATCAATAATTGCTACCTGATACTTATGAGCAGCGAACCTTGGGATATTGAAATCTCTTACCACTATTTATAAAGTTAATAGCTAGTAATCATTAAATATTTATAAACATCAGTTATGGCAGTAATCCAACTTTTACCCGGTGGTGCAGGAGGCGTAAGCTTCAACGGGCAACTCATCGCACCAGTCAATAATCGACTGCTCGCAATTGTAAGCTTAGACGATTACCTATCTTTCACGATAGAGGGGTATATCATTTCGCATATTTTCTCCTATTCTGAGTTCAGGGACAAAGCCGGCGATAGCTTCGCGAGTGCCAATGAAGTAGTAGAATACATCCAGCAACATTTTATACAGGGACCTGCTGCTCAAAAGCTTGCTTCTCCAGCGCTCACGATCGGTGCTATTACCCAAAGCACTATCGAGGCAATTTGGACTAATGTTCCTTCGGCGGAAAGCTACCTAGTCCAGTATAGCACCGGCAGCGGCT
>JBQGCI010000537.1:0-14888 GCA_052038405.1 Acinetobacter pittii | reverse complement strand
GGCCTGGGTAAGCTGGCGCGGAGGGGGCGATTATTATGGTTGGGCGACTATTCGTCCGGGAATTAACATCAATATCGGTTTTGGCGGATATAATCCTCCTTATGACTACTGGACTTTTGCCCCTGGCCGTTATATGACTTCAGTGCATATTGGCCGTTATTTCTATCCCTATAGAAACAACGTAACTATTATCAACCGTACTACCATTATCAATAACTATAATTATGGTCCGCGCAGAGGTAATTACAGAGGTGGCAGAAATACTTATTATACCAATGGTCCGCGAAGGGGGGATGTGGAAAGATATACGGGGCGCATTAATGCGGTAACCGTTCGGAATGCCGACAGGCCCGGAAGAGCCACGACGTCGCGAAATGCAGTATCTGTTTATCGTCCGGCAGTAAGCAGAAGCGATAACCGCTCTGCCTATGCTCCCCGTAATGTACAGCGTTATGACCGGAACAGCGTTGCCAGCCGGAGCGCCGACAGAAGTGCAAGAGTCAATGATATACGCAACAATAGCAGTAACAGTAACTCAAGGGATTACAGGGTAAATACATCCCCCCGCCGCGAAGACGCTGCCAACATAGACAGAAGCCGTGACAACCGAACCGGCGCCGACAGGCAGGGGTCTTCCAGGAGGTTTGGCAATGATGCAGAGCGTGGTCAACGTAATGAACAGGTGATGCAGCGTGATGCCGAAGTAAGAAATCGCCGTGAGCAGATGCAACGTTCTCAGGAGAACAGATCGTCTATAGACCGTTCGGCGGAAATGAGGCAGCGTAATGAGGCGGCAGCCCAG
The DNA here is from genome assembly GCA_052038405.1 of Acinetobacter pittii. GTDB lineage: Bacteria > Bacteroidota > Bacteroidia > Chitinophagales > Chitinophagaceae > Niabella. The sequence continues at coordinate 14,086 of JBQGCI010000537.1, read as the reverse complement.
CAACGTTCGGCCGAGATGAGGCAGAGAAATGAGGCGGTTCAGCAACAAAGGTCCGAAGCGATGAGGCAGCAAAGGGAGGCCCGGGTACAGCAGCAAAACCAGGCTAGAATGGAGTCTCAGCAAAGGTCGGTGCAGCAGCAACAAAGGCAGTACGAGAGCCGTGGCAGGGATATGCAGGGGCAAAGACAACAGTCAGCTCCGCGGGTAGAACGCCAGTCGCCCGGCAGGAGTTTTGAAAGTCGCAGTTCAGCTCCGGCACGCTCCATGGGCGGTGGTGAAGGTCGCGGTGGCCGCAGCGGTGGAGAAAGTCGCGGCAGAGGCCGTTAAAAATGCGTGAGGTTTAGTTTTTTATATATTTAAAGTTTGCGAAATGGCCCCGGTTTTCCGGGGCCATTGTCGTTAATAAAACACGGGTAAAGCAAAATGTAAATGCGCTGGTTTACCCCAACTGCTATTTTACATCGATTGAATCATACACTTTTAGGCAAATGCTGTGCATTTAGTCTATTTTAGCGTATTATGAGCTATTCAATGATACAAACCATGCGATGGTATGGTGATAACGATGCGGTTTCGCTAAGTGATATCCGTCAGTCGGGAGCTACCGGAATTGTAACCGCTTTACACCATATACCGGTCGGCGAAGTATGGAAGCCGGAAGAAATTGATAAAAGAAAGCAAACTATAGAAGCCGCCGGCTTAACCTGGGAAGTGGTGGAAAGCCTGCCGGTGCATGAGGATATTAAGAAGCGCAGCGGCAATTATAAAGAATGGATAGAGAATTATAAGCTAAGTTTGAAAAATCTTGCTGCCGGTGGTATTAAAGTGGTGACTTACAATTTTATGCCGGTGCTGGATTGGGTAAGAACCAACCTGGATTATCCTACCGAAACCGGTGCTTTGTGTCTGAGGTTCGGGTGGAAGGAATTTATCGCGTTTGATGTTTTTATCCTGAAACGCCCCGGGGCGGAAGAGGATTATAATGAAAACGACTTAAGAAAGGCCAAGGAGTTCTTCGATAACCTGAGTATCAGCGAAATCGATCATCTTAAAACTTCCTGCCTGATGGGCCTTCCCGGTTCTGATGGTTTGTTTACGACGGAACAGGTACTGGACTTGCTGGATGAATACGGTGACATCAGCGCTGAACAGCTTCAGCAGAATCTTTTTTCATTTTTAAATGAAATAGCTCCTGCTGCAGAAGAGGCAGGTGTTCAGTTAGCCATCCATCCCGATGATCCGCCCTACCCGATACTGGGCCTGCCGCGCATCATGAGCACCGCTGCACATATTGAAGCTTTGATTCAAAATGTGCCCTCTAAAAATGCGGGGCTTTGTTTCTGTACAGGCTCCTATAGTGCCCGGGCGGACAATGATCTGTTAGACATGATCAAACGGTTTGGCGACCGGGTGTATTTCCTGCATTTAAGAAGTACTGATAGAGACGAAGAGGGTAATTTTTTCGAAGCCAACCACCTCGAAGGTAACGGCAATATTGTTTCCATTATTCAATATGTGAGCCAGTTGCAAAAAGACCAGCAACGCCGAATCCCCATGCGCCCCGACCATGGTCACCAGATGCTGGATGATCTGCAAAAGAAAACCTACCCCGGTTATTCTGCCATCGGCCGGCTGAAAGGGCTTGCCGAAATAAGAGGAGCAGAGGCCGCCATTCAGCAGTTATACCTGTAAAATTTCTAATACAAACAGCGTTAAAAGCCAGCGAAAAATGTCACTGGCTTTTGATACACTACATCATCGATTCGGATTTACCGTTTCGGTACACCACTTTAAATATTGTTACGGTATAACATAATGATCAGTTTTTTCTTGGCTAATAAGGTTAATATATTGTCTGTGCTTCATATTTCCGTACTATTGATTAGTCTGGGATGGTTTTACTTTTATTATTAAAAAACATAATATTTTTAAATTGTTAAATTATACATAACTTTGAAGATGATTCTTTACAGGAGAAGTTGATGATTTCATACAACGAGAAAATATTGTTAGCTAAAAGCAGTCAGGGAGATGAGGAGGCTTTTGGCCATTTGTTCCGGCAAAAGAAAGACCGTCTTTATAGTTTTCTGATGCGATTTTCGGAATCCCCTGAAATTGTTGAAGATATTATCCAGGACATTTTTTTAAAGCTATGGCTTAACAGGGAACAACTGAACGCCATCGATAACCTGGATGCTTACCTGTTGACGCTTTCCAAAAATCAACTCATCAATATAATCCGTCGCCGGGCCCGGGAGTCGGATATACTGGCTAGCCTGGCCAGGGATAACTATTGGAACGATACGAATCAGGCACCGGAAAATCTGGCTTTACATGAAACCCGGGAAAAACTTGCTGCAACCGTCGATAAGTTACCCCATCAGCAAAAAGTAGCTTTTTACCTGAGCCGGCAGGGCAACCTTAAACACGAGGAGATCGCATCATTGATGCAGATTTCGAAAAATACCGTACGAAATCATATTATCCAGGCTATGCGTACGCTTAAAAAGAGCCTGACGTCCTTACTGGTATCTGTTGCGATACTTTTTTTATTTTTTTTTCCGAACCACTAGTTCTAAGGCAATAGTTATTTGTCTTTATTTAGTAACGGACGTCATATCCAAATACTTCCTGCTTAAATACCAGGGCTATGCAAGAGCTTTCTTATTATAAAGATCTGATCCACAAGTGGGGACGCCAGCTCATTTCCGAGGAGGAAAAGGGCGAGCTTTTTAACTGGATCAATGAAAAGGCTACGGACGACGAGCTTTTAGAGATTATGCAGTATGAATATACGCAGGAAGATGCGGGTGGCGGCGCCATGCCTGTAGATATGCAGGAGCGTATTATGCAACGTATTTTCCAGGTGAATGATCACCATGCCACGCCGGTGCGCCGCTTATGGATCAAAAGAATTGCCTGGGCTGCGGCTGCCGTCTTTGTAATGTTGGTTGCGGGGTATATAGCATGGATGCCGCAACCTGCTAAATCCGAAGCTAATCATGAAGCCGCTGTATCGTCAGATATCATTGCACCTGTACATAACCGGGCGGTGTTAACCATGAATAATGGTAAGACACTGTATGTGGACAGTATCCCAAAAGGAGATGTGCTTCACATCCCGGGCGGCGTGTTGAGAAAAAGCAGCGAAGGTGACCTGGAATACACCACAGACAGGCAAACCGCTGCTGCGGGTACGATACTCAATACCTTGTCAAATCCGAAAGGCAGTAAGGTAATACATATTAAATTATCAGATGGCTCTGTTGTATGGTTAAATGCAGGTTCCAGCATCACCTACCCGGTAGTATTTAACCAGGCTTCCCGCAAGGTTTCGATGGATGGCGAAGCATATTTTGATATTGCTCATGATAAACGGAAACCTTTTATAGTATCTAAAAACGGAGTGGTAAATATAGAAGTGTTGGGCACCCGCTTTAATGTAGCAGCCTATGAACGGCAGGCTAAAGTAACCCTGCTGGAAGGATCGGTGAAAATTTCAGCAGATTCGTTGCAGTCGCAGAAAGGTAAATTTAAAATGCTGCAACCAGGCCAGCAGGCAGTTGTAAGCAAAGAAGCCATTCAAATGGCAGGCGCTGATGTAGCACAGCAGGTGGCATGGAAGGAGGGTTTCTTTAGTTTCAAAAATGATGATCTTTCATCGGTACTCAGCCAGTTGGGGGTATGGTACGATCTGGAAATTGTTTACAATAAATCGGATGATCAGCGTTTGTTTAACGGGGAACTGTCAAGAAACTTAAGCCTGAAGCAGGTACTGGCTGTTTTGGAAGAATCCAATGTATCATTTAAAATAGAAGGTAAAAAACTAATTGTAGCGCCCTAAAATAAAAACCGCTCCGGCTGGACCCCGAAGCGGACAATGTTTAGTGTGTATAAGAACTCTGTCGAATCTCTTATTATTTAACCAAACTATGCAAAGCTATGCATTTAATGAATTCCTCCTGCCCGGAAGGAGTGAGGCCCGAAATAATACTACAAACTGCACGTTTAGCATGCCCTGTAAAAAGTTGTTGGTGGCATTTGATCATGTCGTCTTTTGCCGGCTTTGACAGGAGGAAAAGACAGGCAGTTTTTCGAAAGTACGGGATCAGCAAAAAAACTGTTTTAAAAATGAAACTTACAGCTATTGTAATCCTGGTTGTGATTTTATCCTGTTCTGCAGCCGAGGGCTATACCCAGTCTGTTACACTGAAAGAGCGGGGCATATCCATAGAACAGGCTTTGAAGATGATTCAACGGCAAACGGGATATGGGTTGTTTTATGATGCCAGCTTGTTTGAAAAGAGCGACAAACTTAATATCAATGTAAAGGATGTATCTGTGCAGGAAGCTTTGCAGGCGAGTTTGGGTCGCGAGCACGTTAGTTACAGCGTGGTCAACGGTGTTATCATTATAAAGCCTGCCTCAGGCCCTGCATCCGTTGGGGCCTTAAAAGCGGCCAGCTTGGGTATTGACGTTACTGGTCGCATTGTTGGGGAAGATGGTATTGCCGTTGGAAGTGTTTCTGTTCAGGTAAAAGGTAACCCCCGTAAAGGAACCGTGAGTAACCAGGAAGGACGGTTTTCGCTAACAGATATCGATGAAGATGCTGTATTAATAATAAGCGGTGTAAATATAGAGCCTAAGGAAGTAAAAGTGGGCCGTAAAAAAGACCTGGGGGATATAGTAGTAACCATAAGAATAGCGGCGCAGGAGGAGGTGAAAGTTATTAGTAATGGCTATCAAACCTTAAACAAAAATACATTTACAGGTACAGCGGTGGCAATTACCGGTGAGGAGCTGAAAAAAGTAAGTACCCAAAACCTGTTTCAGGCTATACAGGTGCTCGATCCGTCTTTCAGGCTTCTCGATAATAATTTCGCAGGTTCCAATCCAAACAGTATTCCTACCATCAATGTGAGAGGTACATCTGCATTGCCTACCGGCAGCAATGATATTTTAAGAAGGGATAATATTACGGGGATGGCCAACATGCCTGCTTTCATCCTGGATGGCTATGAAGTAAATGTTCAAAAAATATTCGACCTGGATCTGAACCGGGTTGCCTCGGTTACCCTGCTGAAAGATGCGGCGGCTACTGCCATTTATGGATCACGGGCAGCCAACGGGGTATTGGTAATAGTAACTAAACTACCCAAAGAGGGAAAGTTACAGTTTTCCTATCAGCACGAAACAAATGTGATGACGCCCGATCTTACCGGTTACGATGTGCTCAATGCAGCTGAAAAGCTGGAGTACGAGAGGAAAGCAGGTGTTTATACCGCCGGAACTGTGAATACCGTTTCGCAGGACGAACTCGATGAACTTTATTATCACCGGTATAAAAATGTAGTGGGTGGAGTGAATACTTACTGGCTCTCCCAGCCATTGCGAACCGCTGTAGGACAGAAGCATGGTTTGTCCCTGGAAGGAGGCTCTAACACTTTTCGTTACGGTGCCGATCTGAGATATCAGACCCGACCGGGTGTTATGAAAGGCTCGGGCAGGGACCAGTACTCGGGGGGCATGTTCTTCAGTTATAATCTTAACAACAAGATCAGGTTTCAGAACGAATTATCCATCACCTCTGTAGAGGGAAGAGAATCACCTTATGGCAGCTTCACCTCGTATGTAACAATGAACCCTTATTATCCCAAAACGGACGAGAACGGGAATGTTATTCAGAATGTAGATGTGTGGACGAGGCGCGCCAACAATGGCTCTTATATATACGACTATGTTTTAAATCCTATGTATAATGCTACGCTGAGTAGTTTTGATAAAACCAGATACAATGAGATATTGAACAACTTTGCAACTGAAATAGAACTGTTGAAGAACCTGAAGCTGCGCGGCCAGATCAGTATGTTAAAACGAATGAGCACCGGCAATCGTTTTGTATCGCCATTGGCTAATGAATTTTACTTCTATGAAGCAGCAAGGGTTGATGAAAGAGGGAGCTATACCAGCAGTGTGAACGAAGTAACTAACTGGGATGGAAATGTACGGCTTAACTGGATCAAACAGGCCGGTGGTCATGTTATTAACCTGGTTGCCGGTTCTAACATCCGTACCGAGCGCTCGGATGCCAAGTTTTTTACAGCGATCGGATTTCCGAATGACCGCTTTACCAGTATCGGATTTGCTAAAGGATATGCTGAAAATGCGAAGCCCGGCAGCAGCTTATTAGAGTCGCGCCTGTTTGGTGTTTTTTCGAGCGTCAACTATTCATTTAAAAACCGCTACCTGTTAGACGGTACAGTGCGAATAGATGGGTCTTCTTTATTCGGAGCTAATAATCGCACGGCGCCTTTCGGATCTTTTGGTGTGGGCTGGAATGTTGATAAAGAAAGCTGGTTCAATATACCGCAGGTAAGCCAGCTCCGTTTGCGTTTTACAACCGGCCTCACCGGTTCGGTTCAGTTTGCTCCCTTCATGGCACAAACCACGTACTCCTACGACCAGAATAACTGGTATTCTTCGGGCTTGGGCGCTTATGTAAATACGTACGGCAATAGTGACCTGTCCTGGCAAAAAACAACGAATATGGACTGGGGTGTGGATCTCGGATTGTTCCGGGATCGGATCTTCCTGTCTTCGAGAATTTACCGGAAGCTTACCCGGGACATATTAACAGATATCAGCATCGCGCCTTCTACCGGTTTCTCCACTTATAAGGATAACCTGGGTGATATGGAGAATAGCGGGTTTGAGGTAAACCTGCGGGCGAACATTATACAGAATAAGAACTGGACAGTAGGTCTTCTGGGCAATTTTGCACGCAATACCAATAAGATCGTAAAGATCTCGAATTCCTTAAAAAGCTATAACGAACGGGCAGATGAGGCACAGCAGGGCGATGATCTGAAAGCCGTTCCGCTGTTGCGTTATAATGAGGGCCAATCTATTTATGCTATTTATGCGGTGCCTTCATTAGGTATTGATCCCGAAAACGGGAAGGAGATATTTGTAAAAAGGGATGGTTCACTCACTTATGACTGGGATGCCAGGGATATAACAGTAGTAGGAGAAAACACCCCGAAGCTGGAGGGGTCTTTTGGTACTACGCTGCGATACCAACAGCTGATGATCGTTGCTTTTTTTCAAACCCGGTTCGGAGGCGATATGTATAATCAAACCCTGGTAGATCGCGTAGAAAATGCCGATCCCCGCTTTAACGTAGACCGGCGTGTGTTAGAGCAAAAGTGGCAACAACCCGGAGACCTGGCGTTTTACAAGAATATAGCAGACCTGGGCACAACACGGGTTTCTTCCCGGTTTGTGATGCCCGATAACCTGGTTAATTTTTCCTCGCTCAATCTCACTTATGATGTCGACTCCCGGCTGGCCTCCAGGCTGTCGCTGACCGGACTCAGGCTGGGTATTACTGCCAATGACCTGGCCCGGTGGTCTTCGGTAAGAGTAGAACGCGGCATTGATTATCCGTCTGCGCGTAATATCAGTATTACCCTGCAAGCTATTTTCTAATTAACAAAAAAAAGTTATGATAAAAACAAATCATATCCTTATAGGCCTGTTGGTGCTGACGCTTTTCAGCTCCTGCAAGAAGTGGCTCGACATACAACCCGAAAGCCAGATATCGGAAGACGTGTTATTCACTACAGAAGAAGGATTCAAGGAAGCCCTTCTTGGTATCTATACACGCTGTACCAGAACTGATATCTATGGAAAAGAGTTAACCATTGGTACGCCCGAAGTGCTAGCGCAAAACTACAGCATCAGCGCCAATGACCCCTTGCGTTATCTGAAAACCAAGGCTTATGATTACAAAGACCTTAATCTCATCACCCGCAAAGATGATATCTGGAAAGGATTATACAACGCCATCGTTAACTGTAACCTCATACTGGGTAAGATCGATGAAAAAAAGAACCTTTTTATGCGTGGTAATTATGAGCTCATCAAGGGTGAGGCACTGGGGCTAAGGGCTTATCTGCATTTTGACGCATTACGACTATTTGCGCCTTCATTCGCCAGTAACCCCAATGCAACAGCCATCCCTTATGTAACCCAGTACTCTAATAAAACAACACCATTGTCTACGGTAACGCAGGTACTCGACTCGGCAATCTCCGACCTGGAGCGTGCCAAACAATTGTTGAGCAACGACCTGATCCGGAGCGCCGCTTATCGGGTAGGTTACCCTACGCAAACCGATACAACATTGAATACTGAGGAGGGGGCACGCGATCTTTTTTTACATAACCGCAGGCACCGGCTGAACTATTACGCTGTATGCGGAACCTTGGCAAGGGTACAGCTGTATAAAAACAATAGAGCGCAGGCGCTGGCAAATGCCCGGGAAGTGATTAATGCCAATAAGTTTCCGTGGACAAAGGCTGAAGACTTCCTGGCGGTGGACGAAGACAAAAAAGATCTTATGCTTTATAAGGAACTGGTGTTTTGCTGGTTCATTCCCACCCTGGATGCCACCTATAACAGCAGCTGGTTTTCGGGTGTTGTTACCGGCATGCATTTGACCCGGGAGGCATCACAGGACTTTTATGAAACCGGAACAGTGGGCAGCAATGACATGCGGTATAAGCAATGGTTCGCTACCGTAAATAACCAGACAAGTTTTATTTCAGAAATACATAAATATCGGAGAAACAGCACCAGCACTACCAGCACAGCGAACCTGGCTTACATGGTGGCGCCGGCAATAAGATTAAGCGAGATGTATCTCATCGCTGCAGAATGTACCTATGCCGCTAATCCGGCCGCCGCTACTGCCCTTATAGATGAGGTACGCAGCCACAGGGGCATTGGTGAAAAGATTGCTGTAGCCAACGAAACGGCCTTTCGAAGCGAACTGCTGAAAGAATACCGCAAAGACCTGTTTGCGGAAGGGCAGTTGTTCTATGCTTTTAAAAGATGGAATGTAGCTATCACCGGCCAGGATGGGGTCAGTTATCCGGCGTCCAATAACATTTTTGTGCTGCCGTTACCAGATGATGAGATTATTTATGGCAACCGTTAAAAACTTCAGATCATGAGTCAATATATAAAGATATTTTTACGTAAAAAAGGGTGTTGCCTGCTATGCCTGGTGCTACCCGCTGCTGCCTGTAAAAAGGCAGAACCTTCCACTTTTGATCACGCTGCCAATATCTACTTCGATTTGCCGCAGGCGCAAAAAGATAGTATTTCTTACACGTTCGCCTATGACCTGGCCAAATCGAGCGATACTATTCGTATTCCCGTTACTATTTCAGGCAAACGAATTTCGCAGAACCGTTTTTATACCGCATATGTAGAAATGGATTCTTCCACCGCCTTACCCGGAACGCATTACAAGGCGCTCGAACAACAGTATGCTATTCCGGCAAATGAGGGGAGAACCATATTGCCGCTGGTTGTTTATAACCGGCCCGACCTGGAAGACAGCTCCAGAACGATTATCATGAAATTAAGGACGTCCGGCGATTTTGGTGTGGAAAATCCAACTATTATCAGGGCCAGGGTAGTGCTCTCTGCAAGGCTGGAGCAGCCGGTATGGTGGAGTATGTGGTGCGGAGCTTATTCGAGAACGAAGCATCAATTGTTCCTCATCGTGACGGGGATTACAGAGCTATCTACCGTTGGGCTGGATGCACCAAAAAATTTGTATATCGCCAACCTTTTGACCGTAATGCTTAACAATCCTTTCGATTGGGTAGCCAACAATTCTGCTAAAGGGTATGTACTGGAAGCGGTAACTCCGGGCAATACCAATGCTTATTATTTCTACACGCCTCAAAACCCGAACAAGAAAATATTACTCCAGAAAAATAGCGGATCGGGCCGGTATTTCTTTATCGACGAAAACGGGCAGGAGGTTAAGTAATACGTTCATTAATTATGACAGAAGTTAAACAAAATACAATGATCAGACAATATAGCTTTTTGTTGATGGTGTGCGGTCTTATACTGCTTTCATGTTATAAGGACAAGGGTAATTACGATATAGCATTGCCAGGGGAACCCGTCATCTCCGGCCTGGACACTGTATATACAGCTTATGCGGGCGACAGCCTTATTATAGAACCCAGGGTAACAGCATCTGCTGATGCAGACCTGGAGTTCGAATGGAGAATTATGGTGCCTGAGGCGACCAGTGATACATTATACCGATACTCAGGCCCATCGCTACGCATCATTTTTGGCCTGCAAGCGCGCAGGTATCGCACCAAGCTCACGGTGTACAACAAGACTAATGGAATGAAATATTTTCACTGGTTCCAGATACAGGGTGTAACTGAATTTACCAGGGGAACCACTGTCCTCAGTGTTGAAAATGGAACGACGCAGTTTTCTTTTATAAAACCAGATGGAACGGTGCAGCCCCGGATTTATGAAGCCATTAATAATAGAACCCTGCCTGATGATCCTTTACATTTGTTGTACCTGGCGAATCAATTCACCGGCAACACACCTCTTGGGTACTGGATCATTACCCGGAACGGTGGGGTTCGTTTAAACGTAAGCACATTGACGGGAGATGCGGTTAATCCCGGAACCTTAAAGGATAATTTTTTTACCCCACCGGCCGCCATAGAGGTAGGCAGTCTGCAAAAGAATCCTCAGGGTGTTATGGTAGGGGTGATCAACAGCAAATTTTATGGAGGAGCAACCACCACCTGGGATCAGTCGCCAACATATGGCATGTTCGGGGGGTTCGCGAATGGCGATTATGAACTCGATCCGCATTTTATCATGACCAATATCAACAATAACATTACCTACATCGGTTTCGAAAAAAATAAAAGACAATTTGTGCGGATCAACTCCTATGGGGTGCCTACCTATTTTGGTACCGAATATTCCGTTGTAAACCGGAATATTTTTGATCCTACCAGCGTGGGAATGGATCTGACAGAAATGATACAGATTAACAGCACCGATACCTATGCCTATTGCAGGGATAATACCGGTGTGATGCAGGAGCTGATGTTCAACGTTAACTTTAACGGCCCCTTCACCTTTACGGCACGTCATAAGCGGCCTTTTATAAGGCAGGAGTTATTTACTGATCAAACCAAACTGATAGCCACCCGGAGCGGCGCTATTTATATCGCTTCCGGAAAAGCTCTTTTCCGTTACAACCCGCTTAATGAAGAGGTGAAAGCTTTAAACACAACCTTTAACCACGATATAACCCTGCTTAAGCTTTCCGACGATGAGAATACGCTGATAGCAGGGACGGCCAATAGCCTCTTTTATTTGAACATCAGCGTTGGTAATAATGGCGACCTGGTTAGCAGGATAGATGGTATTCCAGGATCACCTATAGATATACAGAGAAGAAATTAATGAATTGAATACAGATAAAAATTATATAATGAAATCAGTTAAATTCACGCTTGTAGCGATAATGCTAACGTTGGGCGCTGCCGCTCAAAAGAAGGCATTTAAAATAGAGGGTACTGCGCCGGCCGGTAAGGAAGGCGCCAAAGTTTATCTCGATTACCAGGTGGCATCGGGGAGTGTAGCCGATTCAGCTATTATTAAGAACGGTAAATTTTCCTTTACAGGTACGGTGGATGAGCCATCTTATTCACGTATAATATTAGATCATAAAAACCAGGGAAAGTACTGGATCGCTAATGTCGGAGACCGGTTGTTTTTTTACCTGGCCAACGAAAATTACAAGATCGGGATCACAGATTCTGTACATTCCGCCCGCATTACCGGCTCGCCTACACAGGCTGCATTTCAATCGTATATAAAAGAAATCGGTGGCGACTTTATGGTAATGATCGAAGCAGCAAAAGCTGCCATGGCTTCAATTCCGCAAGATGCGCCCGATGCTAATGAGCAAGCTAAAACAGTTTATGATTCTTTTGAACAAAAATTTGAAGATCGCCGGTTGAAAGAAATTGAATTTGCCAAACGTAATCCCGGATCCATCTTTTCAATAGACGCCCTTACAGATGCAGCCAATAAACACTCACTCAGTTCGCTGGAGCCTGTTTTTTTAGCCCTTACTGATGAAGTACGTAACCTGCGTGGAGGCAAGGCATTGGACTCGAGGATACTCGCTGAGAAGACTATCAAAATAGGGAATATTGCTCCCGATTTCTCGCAGGCGGATACCAGCGGAAAACTGGTTAGCCTGGCCAACTACAGGGGACAGTATGTCCTGGTTGACTTCTGGGCCAGCTGGTGTAAACCCTGCCGCGCCGAAAACCCGAATCTTAAAAAGGCTTATGACAAGTATAAAGACAAGCTGGCCGTGATTGGCGTTTCATTAGATGATAAAGATACCAGGAATGCCTGGATTGCGGCCATACATAAAGATGACCTGCCCTGGGTTCATGTTTCCGATTTAAAAGGATGGAATAATGAGATTGCATTGAGGTATGGGGTGCGGGCAGTTCCGCAAAACTACCTTTTGGATAGGGAAGGAAAGATCATTGCCTCAAATTTGCGGGATGAAAGACTACATGAGGTTTTGGGTGATGTTTTCTCAGGTAAAACACCCGTAGTTGATAAGGCTGAATAGCATTTACTCTGATTACCATATAAAGAGGGGATTAATCGTTGTAGTGCGAATAATCCCCTCTTTAATGAAATAGTAATCACGATCTTAAGCATCTCTTAATCCACCCCTGATGTAGCCCGCTCTAAACGATCAGTGATGCTGTACCTGCTATTAAACATTAAATTTATAGGGTGTTATTTTTTCTCCGGCTTTTATAAATTCCAATGCAATACGCCAGAAGGAGTGGAATAGCTAAAAGCATGGAAAGCCCCGTTAGCAGCATCAGGATCAGGTAAGAGCTGTTGTGTGGAGACGGATCTCTTATTCCACCCATCACCTCGAAAACAACGTTGTGTAAATTCAGTATGGTTAATACAGATATAATGAGGCAGATAGGCATCAATGTAACAGTTGCAATATTGCCCGGTGATAGTTTTGTATAATGTTTTATAAAATAGTACAGCAGGCAAAGTCGCCATAAGGCGACTATCGCTAAAAACCATACATTAATACTGTTGGCAGTTGCAACCGAATAAAAACGTTCTACAGGAATCGCATAAAACAGGGCGGGGAAAGAGGTTAATGCTATAAAGGTCAGTACAATTCTATAGCTCCAGTTTTCAATTTTAAAAGGCAAAATAATCAGCCATATAAAACCGGCCAGTAGAAAAATATAAATAACAGAACCCAAACCCAGGTGCTGTAGTAAGCCAGCCTGCGTATCGTCCCAGTACCGTCCCATACCTACCACCCAGGTACCGAACAAGCCCGCTATGAGGTGTTGGTTGTTCAGTCGCAGCATATCTGTCCGGGATAACCGAAAAGTAAGTAGCCGCAGAATGTCGTTAATTACCTTCATAAGCCTCTGTTTGATTTTGCTTTTAAAATGGTTTTAAAATGTGCTTTTCGTTCTTTCCTGTTTGCTTCTGTGTAAATACGGGCCATCAGGTTTTGGAACAGGTCTTCAAACTCCTGCACGGTAAAATTTTGAGGGTGAAATGTGGCATCAAATAACGTGCACTTGTCCCAGTAGTTTTCCTGCAGCAGCCTGTTCTGTGCTTTTAACTGATGATATAAGGCGGTATTGGGAAAAGGCGTTAGCATGGTTACCTGGACCTCTGTTAAATTGCTTTGTTTGATGAATTGCTCGGTTGCGGTAAAGGTTTCTACCGTATCGGTATCAAAACCCAATATAAAACAACCATTAACCGATATCCCGTAAGACTGGATTTTTTCTATGGCTTTAAGATAGTGATCAAACTGTTTATATTTCCAGTTAGCTTTATCCAGGTTCTTCAACCCGTTTGCTGTGGTGGTTTCAAAGCCGATTAATAGCTGGCTGCAGTTGGCCCTGGCCAGTTTTTCCAGTAATGCGTCATCACGGGCAACGGATAGGTCTGTTTCAGTAAACCATTTTAAAGGGTACTTCGAAAAAAGATCCAGCAATTGTTTCGACCATGTTTTGTCCACAAAAGTATTATCATCAGCCAGCTCAATAAACGGCCTGTTCCATACCTCCAATATGGTATTCAGCTCTTTTTCTATTAATCCGACAGGCTTTTTTTTATACGGGCTTATGGTACGGGATGCTGCGCAGAAATG
>JBQGCI010000536.1:0-2252 GCA_052038405.1 Acinetobacter pittii | reverse complement strand
CTGAGCCAACTTCAAATGTTAAAAATTTGTATCTGCTTGCCGGCCTGGAAAATGAAATTTAAAAATGGCATACTATGGTCTCGTTTTTGAAGCGTATTGATGGATGATCACGTATTGCACGCTAAACAAAAATGAATAACTATTAAAATGTACACTATGAGCAGCTATACATTAATTACAGGCGGATCGCAGGGTATTGGTCTTTCACTGGCCAGGCAATTCGCTCAAAACGGCTATAACCTGATCCTGGTAGCCCGGGATCCTTCCGAACTGGAAGAAGCAGCGGCTGCGCTTGCCTTTTATGGCGTCGAGGTTATTACGATAGTTAAGGATTTGTTCAACAAAGACGCCGCTCATGAATTATACAACGAAGTGATAACACAGGGGTTGCAGGTAGATATATTGGTTAATAATGCCGGTCAGGGGCAGTACGGTTTATTTGAAGATACAGAGGTAGGGAGGGAGCTGGCCATTATTCAGTTAAACGTATGTTCACTGGTTGTACTGACGAAGTGTTTCCTGAAAGATATGTTACAGAGTGGCAAAGGAAAAATACTAAATGTATCATCTATTGCCGGTAAAACCCCTGGACCCTGGCAGGCTGTTTATCATGGAACTAAAGCATTTGTTCAGTCCTTTACCCAGGCGTTGAGAAGCGAAGTAAAAGATAAGGGTGTAACCGTAACCGCACTGTTACCTGGCGCTACTGATACTGATTTCTTTAATAAAGCGGGTATGAACGATTCAAAAGCAGTTGAGGATAAAGACAAGCTGGCCGATCCGGAAGAAGTTGCGAAAGATGGATATCTTGCCTTAATGGAAGGAAAGGACCAGGTGATATCCGGCTTTAAAAACAAGATGAATGTGGCCCTGAGTAACATCATGCCTGATAGTGCAGCAGCAGACAATATGAAAGATACACAGGAACCTGTAGATAAGTAGGCGATTTCCAGGTATGTTTAAAAGTTCAGGAAGGAATTCCTGAACTTTTTCGTTTATTGGATTAACTGTACATCCAGGGAACATGCTCGGTACTTAAAAAGAAAATCATACAAAGGTCTAAGATGCCTGCCATACTGAATGCAAATACCAGATGTGCTATAAAAATGGAAAAAAGAAAATTGGGGTACGAAATAAAAGTTCTCAGCGGATGATTGTTTAATGTAAGGTACCATGCAGTAACGGCTACCAAACCCGCTATAATGCCGAATACAAGTATTGTGGTGTAGCTATGTACCAGCCAGCCTTGCTGCCACATACAAAGGTATGCTGCAACGAAGCCAACGCCGATCAGGTAGTGTATGATATTCCCCCACCTGAGCACCTGGGTTTGGCTATCCGTTTGAGCAGGCTTAAGCCGGGTTTTAATGAAAGTACCCAGCAACCAGGGAATCGATTTTCGCTGGCGGTATCCTCTTAATTGCACAAATACCGTCATAACGAAAGTGCTGAGGAGGCCAGTAATTACGGCTATTATAATTAACATGTTAGTATAGGTTCAAAATGAATGCCAATACAATACCCCATATCACTTAACCCGGATTTATTATGGTCTGAATTTTGAAACCTGCTTGTTATGAAAAATAAAATAAAAGGGGCTACCCTGAGGAATCAAACGGTCGTTATTACCGGCGCTTCGAGTGGTATTGGCAAAGCCGCAGCTATTGCATTTGCTGTTGAAGGAGCCAACCTTGTGCTTGCTGCACGCGGGCTTCGTGGTTTGGAAGAAACTGCATCCATGTGCAGGAAGTACGGCGTTGTGGTGAAGGTGGTGGCCACTGATGTATCGGATGCCACACAGGTACAGCAGTTGGTAAAAGAAGCATTGTCTGTAAACGGGCATATCCAATGTTGGGTTAACAATGCCGGTGTATTATCTTTCGGGAAATTTGACGAAACACCGGTTGAGGTGATAGGGCAGGTGATCAAAACAAATCTCCTGGGATATGTATACGGCGCAAGGGCCATACTGCCCGTGTTCAAGCAGCAGGGCGGTGGCGTACTCATCAATAATATATCTATAGGAGGATGGATGCCGGCTCCTTATGGTACTGCATACACTGCATCCAAATATGGTATAAGAGGACTGGTAGAAGGCTTGCAGGGTGAAGTGTCCGATCATCCGGATATTCATATTTGTGCGTTATATCCCGGCTTTCAACGCTCCGCTGGTATTGGTCATGCGGCCAACTACTCGGGCATCTGTTTAAGTACGCCACCTCCGGCATTCGATCCGCGCCGGCTAGCCGATG
>JBQGCI010000535.1:0-2738 GCA_052038405.1 Acinetobacter pittii | reverse complement strand
TGCCACTTTCACCCACAACTGGCTTCCAATACGCTTAAAAATAAAACAATCCCACTCTTATACCCTTAATGTATAAATTTGATAATGGCCAAACGACCGGATCCATGCGTGTTTGGCTCGTCTTTATCTCGAATCAATGGTTACAGCAGTAAAGATAGGCTCAAATGAAAGCTGAAGTCTTTCGCCCGTATGTCCAATTTCTGATGAGGTGGCATTTGATTTAAAATTGAATCTTAACAGGTCTTAACAGATTCTACTTCTTCTTTGTTGATAAGAACGGGAAGATTAGGATTCGTATAATCTAGAAATACCTGTTCAATATTCAGAAAAATGGGGCACGTTAAGTGAATTGTAAACGGTAAACAATTAAAAATAGGGTCTTCATTATTAATAAAGCTTAGGTACTGAAAAGGGACAATACAAATCTGTATATAAAATATTACGTTTTTAAGTGAACATGAATTATATAATTTTATAGACCAGTCACAAGCAGACAAACATACACCAGCAGGTACAAGGCAATGACCAGTTGCAGGTGTGCTTCAGAGGAATAAATACCTTTGTGGAGGGTCTGGATAGCCAAATTGATGATGAATAGACAATAGTGGTGTTGTATAACCAGCAGTACGGGAAATCATTTGGTAGTCGAAACTTCAGGACTTGACTACTAGGTAGATGATCATTTGGGACCGGCTCATAAAGCCCATCTGCTCATAAATCTGGTGACCCCGGGTGTTGTCGGCTCGCACATGGAGGTAGGGAATTTTGCCTTCTGTCCGAATCTGGCGGATTTGACTATTGATCAACCGATGGGCGTAGCCTTTACCGGTATGGGCGGGGTGCGTACAAACGGCACTAATCTCCACGTGCGTATCACTATCAAACCGGCGACCCGCCATAGCTACCAATTGATCGCCGGCAAAAAAGCCCTGACCTGCTAAGGGTGTTGAAATGGATCATAGGTCGTTTAAACGGGATAAATCTACAACCAAAATTGATAAAGATTTATCCCGTTTCATTGGTTAAACGCCATGAGCAGCGGTAGTCACTTGGTCCCAAGCATCCCACTCCGCAAACCGACTACTGTAGCCTTGTTTAATGAGAGAATAAGCTAGTTTGCCCAGCAATAGTCATAGTGGTGGTTGTGGGTTTTCAATGAGTTGGAGTATCGCTGAAGTACTAGCTTCGGGCTAACCCATTGAAAGGTTGGCATATGGTGCCTGTAGACTCGCCTTCAAAGCCTCGTAAGCGGGTAATGATTGGGTAATTACGGCCGAGGAGCCGGCATAGTCGGTGGCATAGGGGGCTGGTTCTATCCAACTGACATGAATGCCAAAGCTTTTGACTTCCGAGGCCAGCGTTTCACTTAAGCCTTCAACGGCGAATTTGGAGGCATTGTAAAGACCCACATTTGGCCACGCAATCAGTCCCAGCACGCTCGATACCTGGATAATATGGCCTGAGCCTTGCTCACGCCTAATCGGCAGGACTGCCTGGGTCAGCCAGAACAAACCGAAAACTTGGTTTCCATCAAGTCTCGGGCTTGTTGTTCACTGGTTTCTTCTACGCTACCAAAGAGGCCATAGCCTGCGTTATTGATGAGCACGTCTAGGGGGCCAAACTGCTGGTGGGCTTGCTCTACGGCTGATAGAGCCGCGTGTCGATCGGTCACATCCAGTTGAAGCGGCAGAAATTGGGGGCCAAATTCGGCTTTCAGCTCATCGCAACAGAATAGCTTGATTAAATATTATAAAAGCTATCAACGTATACGTCAGATATTATTGAAAAAAGTCCTGATTATCTTCATCAAGCGTTAACGACTAGGCTATCGATGGTTTTGCACAGTTCGTGTCCTTACAAATGGTTATTCATTTAACGTTTATTAAGGATACGTAAGAGGTACTCACAACCATTTCCTTCTATTTTCGAATCAGGTATGAATATCAGGCAATTGCAAACTTTCTAGCTATCAACGATGTATAAAGCAATTCTTACCATATGGTTTTTATTGGCGATTGCGACGGGTTCTTATGGGCAAGACCAACCCTTAGAGCGTCAATTGGACAGCTTATTGTCCAAGCAATTTACTAGTTCTACTCCAGGCTGTGTGGCACTAGTGGCAAGAAAAGGAGCGGTTGTATACCACAAGGCCTTTGGGATGGCCAACCTTGAATTGAATGTTGCTATAAAACCAGATATGGTTTTTGATCTTGCTTCCATCACTAAACAGTTTACAGCTATTGCCATTTTACAGTTAGCAGAGCAGGGAAAGATTTCATTACAGGATAGCATTCAGAAACATCTCAAGGACTTTCCTGCGAAGCCTTATAAAATAACCATTGAAAATCTTCTTACTCACACCTCGGGCTTAAAGGATTACTAGCAAGTAGATATCAACCGGCCCTATGGAGAACGCTGGGATTATTCACCCCAACAGATTATTGAGATTTTTAAAGACCTGCCCTTAGAATTTGAGCCGGGTACTCAATACAAATACAGTAATTCAGGCTATGCTCTGCTTGGATACCTCATTGAAAGAGTAAGTGGAAAAAAATATCAAACGTACCTACAAGAGCATATTCTAGCTCCCTTGAACTTGAGTCATACGTATTATGACAGTAATAACGTAATCATTTCCAATCGGGTGAGTGGGTATTACAAAGATGCCAGTGGTTTTAGGAACAGGGAATACTGGAGCCCTTCCATTGCCTATGCGGCGGGAGGTTTACTTTCTACGG
>JBQGCI010000534.1:0-24732 GCA_052038405.1 Acinetobacter pittii | reverse complement strand
CAGCAATTCGCTGATAAATTCCTCTTTTGTCATATCCGCTCGAAGCGCATAATTGGTTTTTTTCTGGTTGCCAAGCGTGTCGGTTGTTTCCTTGCTCATATTTTTACCGCAGGCGCTGCCGGCTCCATGCGCCGGGTAAATAATGATATCGTCCGGTAATGGTGCAATTTTAGTGCGCAGCGATTCAAAAAGCATTCCCGCTAATTTCTCTTTGGTGAGGTCAGCCGATACTTTCTGAGCCAGATCGGGGCGCCCTACATCCCCTATAAATAAGGTATCACCGGTAAAAAGGGCTTTTTCCGTGCCATTTTCGTCGATTAATAAATAGCAGCTGCTTTCCAGTGTATGACCCGGTGTATGGATGAGCTTCATTTTAATAGTACCGATCTCAAATATTTGCCCATCTTTTGCGATCAGCGCATCATAGCCAATAGCAGCATCAGTAGGGCCGAAAATGATCTGCGCCCCGGTTTTGGCAGCCAGGTCTACGTGGCCGCTTACAAAATCAGCATGAAAATGCGTCTCAAAAATATATTTAATAGTCACACCGTCTTTTTGCGCACGATGAATATAAGGCGCTACTTCCCGCAAAGGATCGATAATAGCCGCCTCCTTTCCGGAAACAATATAGTAAGCACCCTGTGCCAGACAGCCGGTGTAAATTTGCTCGATCTTCATTATTACTTCGTACTACAAATTTCAGCAGTTTTTGTTCATTTGCAATCAAATGTATTAGGGGTAGCGCGTGATGATTTTAACCATCCGGCCCGATTTTTTCAATTTGTCAATTAACCTTATTTTGCACTCATGCAGTTTAAAGATGTTATCGGACAAACACACCTGAAGGGCGAGTTGACTGAATTGATGCGGGAAAATCGCCTGGCCCACGCCATGCTGCTGTTAGGAAAGGAAGGAGCAGGTGGCTTGCCCCTCGCATTGGCATTTGCACAGTACATTGTTTGCGAGAAGGCTAACGGCACGCCTAAAGACGCTGGTCCATCGCTGTTTGGCGACGATCTGCCTGCTGCTGCACCGGAAGAATTTACCGACGCCTGCGGCGTTTGCCCCTCCTGCCAAAGAGCTGCAGAGTTGGCGCATCCGGATATTCATTTCAGTTACCCGGTGGTGACCAAGAAGGCCGGAACTCCGCCCATAAGCGCCGACTATATTACCGAATGGCGCGAATTCGTTAAAACATACCCCTACGGTAATGTGTACGACTGGTTGCAATTTATTGGAGCCGAAAACAAACAGGGGAACATTACTGCCAATGAGTGCAACGATATTATCAGGAAACTAAACCTCAAGAGCTTCGAAGGCGGCTACAAAGTACTGGTAATGTGGCTACCCGAATACCTGGGAAATGAAGGCAATAAGCTCCTGAAATTAATAGAAGAGCCACCTGAAAAGACGGTTTTTTTACTGATAGCTGAAAATGAGGGACAGATCTTACAAACGATCCTGAGTCGTTGTCAATTGATAAAAGTGCCCCTTCCCCAGGACTCGGAAATAAAGGAAGCCCTGGTGAGTCGTAATAAGGCCGATGCAACTACCGCTGCCCGTGTTGCTGCCATCAGTGAAGGTAATTACCGGGAGGCCCTGCAAATTATGCAGCACTCTGATGAGGATTGGCAGCATTTATTGCGTGACTGGCTAAACAGTATTATGAAAACAGGGCCGGTAGCGCAATCGAAATGGGTAGATGAAATAGGGCAGGTGGGCCGCGAAGGACAAAAGCAGTTTTTAAGGTATTTTAATCACCTGTTGCAGCTGGCTTTAAGATTACAGGTAATGCCCGACCTGGCACAGCAATACCCCGATAAAGAGCGGGATTTTGCGCTTCGTTTGAACAGGATTACAAGAATCGAACAGCAGCAGGCCATCATCGAAGAACTCGATCATGCTGCCTATTATATCGAAAGAAACGCAAATGGCAAGATGCTGTTCATGGCACTTACTATTAAAATATATCATATCATTCAGGACAATGTTGTACTTTTGAATGATTGAGGTAACCGATTTTGAGGAGTTAAATAATTTTTTTTGAGGAAAGCGAATGGTGTAGCGCGAACGGAAAAGTGGGTGCATTTTTATCTTACTACCAGGTAAGATGTTCATAATAAACTGATTTACAGTTTTTTATTTTTAATACACAGGATTTTTGTCCTGAATGTGTTTGGTTGTACGCCATATTTCTGCCTGCACTTTCCGTTTATTATAATTTTACAAACAATGGGTTGTACAAGTTGTGGTACTGCTAATGGTAGCAAGCCGGGTGGTTGCAAGAGCAACGGAGGCTGTAGTACGGGTGGCTGCAATCGTATGAATACGTACGACTGGTTACGTAATCTGCCAATAGCAGATATGGACAGTTACTGCCATGTGGTAGAGGTGAGCTTTAATAAAGGTACAAGGAAGGATTTTTTCAGGAATAGCACCGTTCATGTTTTTGAAAAGGGCGACCTGGTTACTGTGGAAGGAGTGAGCGGAGTGGATGTAGGGGAGATCTCTTTGACGGGCGAAATCGTGCGCCTTCAAATGAAAAAATATGGGGTAAAAGAGGGCAATCCCGACATGAAAAAAGTGTTAAGGATGGCCACCGAGCGCGACCTGGAACAGAGGAGTGTTAACAAACAAAGAGAGCCTGAAGCGGTGATCAGAAGCCGGGCCATCGCCCGTCAGCTAAAACTGGATATGAAAATAAGCCAGGTAGAAATGCAGGCAGATGGCAGGAAAGCAACCTTTTACTACATAGCAGATGGGCGTGTAGACTTTAGAGAACTGATTAAAGTGTATGCCACAGAGTTTAAAGTGAAAGTGGAAATGCGCCAGATCGGCGCCAGGCAGGAAGCGGGTAAAGTAGGAGGTATCGGCAGCTGTGGCCGTGAACTCTGCTGTGCCACATGGCTTACTGAGTTTAAATCGGTCAACACTTCTATAGCGCGTTACCAGAATCTTTCTATTAATCAAACAAAATTGAGCGGGCAGTGCGGGCGTTTGAAATGTTGCCTGAACTATGAGCTGGACACCTACCTGGATGCTTTACAGGGTTTTCCGAATGACTGCGACCAATTGGAAGTAGCAAAAGGAAGAGCTTACCTGATTAAAAAGGATATTTTTAAAAACCTGATGTGGTATTCTTTGCCCGACAGCAACAAACAATATCCGTTAACCATTGAAAGGGTTAGAAAGATCAAATCTTTAAACCGCCAGAATATTGTTCCTGAAGAGCTGGAAGCCGTGGAAGTGGTATCCACCAAACCTAAAGAAGTGGAGCCTGCATTTGTAGACGTAGTGGGGCAAATTTCATTGCGTAGCCTGGAAAGAGCCGATAAAAAGCGTAAACAGCAGCGTAGAACCGGTCCGCCGCAGGCGAACCAGGCCGGAGGCGGACAGGGTCAGCAGCAAAAACAGGGACAAAACAGGAGTGGCAACCGTTCGCAGCACCCTCAACGTAATTCCGGTAATAAACCGCAACAGCAAAACCCTCAAAGAAGAAGAGAAAATAACCAGGGCAATAATGGTAATAAACAAGCCAACTAAGATTCAATTATAACCACGGCAGCTGCAATGTTTTTGAGATGGCTGATGGATATCTTGATTTTCGACAGGTCCAGTGCATGGAGTGTGCGGGCTGTTTCTCCTCTCAGGTGCATTTCTGGTTTTCCTGCCTGGTCTCCCAATATCACAATTTCATTATAGGCCGTGCCGCTGGTCCAGCCGGTGCCCAATGCTTTCAATAAAGCCTCTTTAGCGGCAAACCTAGCAGCATAATGCTCGTATTTGTGGGTTTTAGGCTCACAATATTGGATTTCCTCCGGCCCGAAAACCAATTCTCTAAAGCCCTGTTCTTTTTCTATTTTTTGTTGAACACGCTCTACCTCAATAACATCTAAGCCAATACCGGTTATCATTTTTAAGTTTAAGGTTTAAAGTTTAGATCACAACTTCTTTGTATGCTGAATTTCTAAATTTGAAACAGTTACGGAACGGGGTCGTAGCCACTTCCTCCCCAGGGGTGACAACGGGAAATTCTCTTTACGGATAGCCAGAACCCTTTAAAAGGGCCGTACTTTTTAAAAGCCTGTAAAGCATAGTGAGAACAGGTGGGGGTGTACCTGCATTTGGGTCCCAGCCAGGGCGAAATAACCCACTGGTATATTTTAATAAGACCTATAAAAGGCCAGCTAAGTATTTTCAGGAACTGCCGCATGTAAGGCTTTCTGTAATTTTTGTAAAACTACCCCAACATTTTCATAAATATCCTGGTAGTGGGGTAATTCTCTTCCGGTGTAAAGTAAAAATATGGATAAGTTTACAGGCTGACCGGTTGTATATTTTTTCAGATCATGCTGCTGCAGGCGGTATGCTTCCCTCAATAACCTTTTAATACGGTTACGATCTACAGCATGCTTGAAGTTTCTGGTGGTTAAACCAACGCCGCATTTAACATCAGCAAGTGCACTTTTCTCTGCCAGGTACACCAAGCGAAGGTCTTTGGTGCGTACACTTTTGCCTTCAGCAAAAACCTGTTGCAGCTTTTTACGGCTTTTAAGTCGCTGCGATTTGGGAAAAATATGAGTAGGCATTATGGGCTTACGTGCATTTATTACAACTGTAAAGATATAGAACCTGCACATTCCTGCGGCCGGAATTGGATGTATAAAGTAGTAGCACGTAAGAATACGCGCCACTGCCAAATTATAGTGTGTAAATCCTGTGCACCCCAACCGCTGCAGGTCTATAAGAACATGCCGCCCGATGCCTCAATTCTTTGGGCATTTACCCAGCCCATTTCCGGCATGCAAAGTGATGCGATAAGACCGCCGATATCGCCGGGCAGGCCTACACGGCCCAATGCGGTTTGCGATGCAATAAAAGCATTAACCTGATCGTTGTCTCTAACCACCCCGCCTCCGAAATCGGTTGCTATCGCGCCGGGAGCTACAATGTTTACGCGGATACCGCGGGCCCCCAGCTCTTTTGCCTGGTAGCGCGTGAGGGTTTCCATGGCGCCCTTCATTGCGGCGTAAGCTGAGTAGCCGGGTAAGGTAAATCGGGCCAAACCGGTAGAGATATTAATGATACTGCCGCCGTCATTTAAAAGGGGGAGCATTTTTTGAGTGAGAAAAAAAGGGCCTTTCAACTGTATGTTCACTAAAGTGTCGAAATCTGCCTCCGTGGTTTCTGCAAAAGGTTTGTGAATACCAATACCGGCGTTATTGACTAGAATGTCAAGGCGTGGTCTTTGCCATTCTGAAGTTAGGCTATTTTTCAACTTTTCAATAAAACTGTCGAAACTACCGGTATCTGCCACATTCAGTTGAAGCGCCACAGCCCGGGCTCCTGAAGCTTCTATTTCTTTCACAACCTGTTCGGCCTCTGCCTGTTGGCTGTGATAGGTAAGTACAACATCTATTTTCTTTTGAGCTAACGCCAGGGCTGTGTTTTTGCCCAATCCTCTGCTGCCTCCCGTTATTAATGCAATTCTGTTTGTCATTTTTTGTATTTTGATTAAAAGATGATACAAAAATCCTTGATGTTTTACAAACAGGCATGGTGACAGTCACAGAATCGGGGGCTACCGGGTATATTTTTTCTGCTCAATAGGTAGCACAGGGGGCAGTGCTTTTTGCTCGCGGAACATAGCAGGCGTGATGCCGGTAATACTTTTATAGAATTTTACAAAATTCGAAGGATCAAAGGTCAAACGCCTGGCCACTTCAGCGCCCGATAAACTGTTTTCAAGCAGTAACTTATTAGCTATTGCTATTATTTTCAGGTCGTAATAATAACAAGGATGGTGCCCGGTTTCTTTGGTAAGTGTATTGGTTAAATGCCCGGGCGCGATGAATAGCTGCTGGGCGATCTGGCTGATGGTGAGCATGTCATCCACGCGGTCTTCCAATACATCAGCCAGGTGTTTGTCGAGGAAGGCAAAATATTGTGCCACTATTTCTGTGCCTCGGTTACTGTTTTTTTTCTGCACCATAGCTATAATTAAAAGTTATTTCAAACAAAAATAGCCCCGAAAACGGAGCTACGAATAATTTGAAAGCTTATCAAAGATTACTTCAGTCTTCTTTCGTCAGACACAGTAAGCTTTTTACGGCCTTTGGCACGGCGGCTTGCTAATACCTTGCGGCCATTAGCAGTTTGCATACGTTTACGAAAACCGTGAACAGTTTTACGACGACGACGGTGTGGTTGAAAAGTACGTTTCATTTTATTTTAATTTTTTCCCCAAAGGGATTCCTTCGGAACACTTTTGAATTAATAGCATGGGAGAACATGCGGTTTAATTTTCGGAACAGAAGATCACCACATCTCCTGTTTGTGAAAGGACGGCAAAGGTAAGGAAAAGTTCAATCTTTACGGGTTAAAAATTGAAAAGTTTACACGGTTAGAGCATAACATGCTTACTGCTCACCTTTTGTCCAAAGAAAACAGATCCTTTTTCATCAAAATCAGCGGTGTCATCAGTGGTGAAAAACTCCAGTTGACCGTTTTTGCTGCATTGACTGTCTATTTCCGGATGTCGTTTTAAATAATCTTCCAGGCTTCCGGCCACCATTTCTCCCTGGGTTAGCAGTTTAACCTGTACAGGTACATATTCTCTTATTTGTTTTAGCATGAGGGGGTAATGGGTGCAGGCCAGCAGAATTACGTCAATATGATCACCTTTTTGAAATAAATGGTTGATGTTCTTTTTAATGAAATGGTGCGTACCTGCATTGTCCATTTCATTATTTTCTATGATAGGCACCCACATAGGGCAGGCCTCCTGGTAAGTTTGAACATCAGGATAAAATTTTGCAATTTCTATAGGGTAAGAGTGGGAGGCAACCGTTCCTTTAGTGGCTAATATGCCAACTTCCCTGGTTTCGGAGTATTTGCCGATTATTTCGGTAGTAGGTCTTATAACACCTAGCACTCTCCGGTGCGGAGCGATAACAGGCAGGTCATTTTGCTGTATGGTACGTAACGCTTTTGCTGAAGCCGTGTTGCAGGCTAATATTACTAACTGGCAGCCCTGCTCAAAAAACCATTTTACTGCATCTAGGGTGTAATGATATACCGTTTCGAAAGACCGTGTGCCATAGGGTGCGCGCGCGTTATCTCCAAGATATAAATAGTCGTACTGCGGAAGTCGTTTGATCAATTCTTTTAAAACGGTTAACCCTCCGTATCCCGAGTCAAATACACCAATAGGCGCTTCTTGTGGCATGGCTTGTAGTTATAAACTCAAAAATAAAAAAACCGTCCAGTTTGCCGGACGGTTTCATAAATATATTTATTGTTATTTACTTCTTAGGTGTGGTGGCAGGGGCCGCACCGCCTGCAGGAGCCGGAGTGGTACCACCTTGCGGATTTACTTTAATACCTAATTTAGTAGCAATAGGAAGGCTCAGGTTATCGCTATCCGGAGCTACTACAAATGCATCCTGGGTTAATACATAGGTGTATCCCTTTTCTTTTGCATAAGCATTAATGGCGTCATATACTTTTTTATACAGTGGATTAAATAGCTGAGCCTGCTTAGCCTGGGAAGCCTGACCTGCAATTTGCTGCCAGTTGCCCAAGGTTTCACTTAGTTGAGCTAAGTCTCTTTCCAGAACCTGCTTAACGGAAGCGGTAGTTGTTTTTTTCAAAACACTGTCTTTTTCCTGGAACTCCTGGTATAACCGGGTATAGGTACCGCCGATAGAATCCTGCTGCCATTTTTCGAGTTCCTGTTGTTTTTGTTGTGCTTCAGGCAAATTAGCTACCAACGCATCTACGCTAACATAGCCTATTTTCTGCGCATTGGCAGCAAATACGCTCACCAATACCAAACCTAACGCAACCGCAAGAAATTTTACTTGTTTCATCCGTACTTTTTGTTTTTTGTTTTTGGGTAACTCAAATGCGTTGTCTAAGCAAGGCCTGCGCCATTCACAGTTGAGTTTGTTTAAGTTTAAATTATTTCAATCTAAGTTCCCTTAAGAGGTCTTCACTTTTATCCAGCTTAGGGTCGGCAAAGATAATGGATTTGCCCTCACTTTTATCGAAAACCAAATCGTAACCATTTGCCTTAGCCAGCCTGTTTACGGCTTCAGCCACTTTCTTTTGCAGGGGCTCCATCAATTCCTGTCTTTTTTTGAACAGTTCTCCCTCAAAACCAAAGCGTTTCTTTTGCAGATCGCGTAATGTTTTTTCTTTGTTAAATAGTTCGTCTTCCTTCTTCTTTTTTAAATCTTCGCTCATCATGCCCTGCTCGGCATCGTAATCATTGTATAACTTATCCAGCTCGGCCTGTTTGGCGTCAATTTCTTTCTGCCATGTAGCCGCCTGTGCATCTACCTGTTGTTGTACACGTTTATAGTCCGGCATTTTCTCAAAAATATAGCGGGTATCGATAACCGCATATTTCTGTGCAAACGCACCGGCACAGGCAAAGAGTAAAGCAACACCCAAAACAAAAACTTTTTTCATCTTGTTATTTTTTTATAGTCTGCAGGGCAATACCCCGCTTGGACATGTGTTTAATTGTAAGATTTAATACCTGAAGTCTGACGCGCTCATCAAATATTTAGTTGCTTTAACTGAAGTGCAAAAGGTTAAATCTTTTTTAAAGCACCCGGCCCGCTCTTATTCCGGTTCGAAGCCTAACATAAAGGTGAATTTACCAGCGCCTTTTAATCCACCGCCTGGCGTCAGCCTGTCGATACCGATACCGTAGTCAAATCCGAGCAAACCAAACATCGGCAGGTAAAACCTCATACCCAAACCTACGCTCCGGCGTAATTTGAAAGGGTTATAATCCTTATAATCCTTCCAACCATTGGCGGCCTCAAAAAATGCCAGCCCAAAAATAGTACTGCTGGGGTTGGTTACCAACGGGTAACGCAGCTCGGCCTGGTACTTATTAAAAATGGTAAAGAAATTATTGAAATTGCCCTGGCTGGTATTATCCGGATTGACAGTAGGATCAGATGTATTGTAGATAGGATATCCTCTGTGTGCAATGATATCAAAACCGGTTAGAGAGAAAGTATTGTTTAAGCCTGCATCACCCAATTGAAAACGTTCGAATGGTGAGAAGCCCAGATTTTTATTATACCGGCCCATGAAACCATATTTGGCAGCCAGCTTCAGTACAAACTGCCTGTCTTTGTTTTCGCCTTTACCTCTGCCCAAAGGCACGTACCAGGTAGAGTTAAAGCGCCATTTGTGATATTCTACAAATTTGAATTGGTCGTCGGTAGAACCGAATAAAGAGTAGGGTGGAGTAGCTTGTACACTGAACATCAGGTCGCTACCGCTGCGCGGGAAAATAGGATCAGACACCGAGTTACGTTGCAATGCAAATTTTAAACTAAGGTTATTAGACTCACCGGTATTGAAAGGAAGCTGGTAAATGTATCCCATTTCCTTGACATTGTAGCGGGTTAAACCGACAGTAGTGGTCATGTAGAAATAGTCATCTGGCCAGTTGAGCTGTTTTCCCAAACCTACTGAAAAGCCGTTCACCGTAAGTGATTTATTCTTGTCGTATTCGTAGGTGCCGCGGGAGGTAAATCCGGCGAGGTTATAATATTTACTGTTATTATACGACAGGATCAGCGAGTTCCTTTTTTTGCCACCTAACCAGGGCTCAGTAAATGATACGTTATAAGAGCGGAATGCGCGTCCATTCGATTGCACGCGAAGGCTCAGCTTCTGGCCATCTCCCACCGGCAACGGATCCCAGGCTTCTTTCTTCCAGATATTTTTAATAGAGAAGTTATTAAAGGTAACACCGAGGGTACCGGTTAAACCAATACCTCCTCCCCAACCTGCAGAAAGCTCCAGCTGGTCAGAGGATTTCTCTTTAAGGCTCCAGTTAATATCTACGGTACCGTCGTTTTGATTAGGTACCGGTTGCGGGTTGATCGATTCCTGCTCAAAATAGTTGAGGGCGTTTAATTCGCGAATGGTACGCATCAAACCGGACTGGCTATACAAGGCGCCGGGATAGGTGCGCATTTCGCGGCGTATTACGTGTTCTTTGGTACGCTCGTTACCGCGTATGTTTACAGTTTTGATACGTGCCTGCGGGCCTTCCACTACCCTTATCTCATGGTCGATCGTATCGTTATAGATCCTGGTTTCTATGGGAGTAACATTAATAAACAGGTAGCCCCGGTCGCGGTAAGCCGTTTGAATATCCTGCGCGTCCTGGCTCGGTTCTAAACCTAACGCCTTATTGAGAATGCTTCCATCATAGGTATCGCCTTTGTTAATATTTAAGATATTATTTAAAACGGTATCGCTATAAACGGAGTTGCCTTTCCAAACGATATCACCAAAGTAGTATTTCCGTCCTTCACTCACTTTAATGTCTACATACATTTTATTGTTTTGTATCACCTGGGTGTCGGCCAGTATCTGGGCGTCGCGATATCCTTTTGCATTAAAATAATTTAATACTTTTTCCTTGTCTTCAACATACTTTTTCTGGTTAAACTTGGATGAGGAAAACTTAAACCGGAAATAGGGGTCTAAAACTTCCAGTGATTTGGTTCCGGTTAAAAAGCCCCAGTCACTCACGTATTCTCCAAAGCCATACTTTTTGATAGGTCCGTAAGTGCTTACGTATGGCGAGGGAAATAAGGTCATTTTAGTCATTTCCTTGGTTCCCTTCATTTGCTTCTTCAGCTTAACACTTCTTACATTTTCATTGCCGAAGAAGTTGATCCCATCTATTTTAACTTTCTTTCCTTTAATAACTTTAATGGTCAGGGCATTGGAGTTTTTAAATACAGGATCTGGTTTTTCTATCAGTTCTACCTCAACGCCCGAAAATCCTTTTTCCTCGTAAAATGTTTTAGTAACATCAACTATGTTACGACGGGTGTTTTCAGAAAGGATAGTGGTTTGCTTGGCGATGGCTGTTTTTTTCACCAACTCTTCCTGTTCTGTTTTCTTTACCCCTTCAAATTTATAATCTCCAAGGCGTGGCATTTCCTTAACCGCTACTTCAAGACTTACATTTTCGCCGTTAATATCTGTTACATAAATCTTGATATCTGCTACCAGCTTCTGCCTCCACAGATTTTGAATGGCGCGGGAAAAAATGTCAGAACCCGGGTAGGTGAATTTTTGGCCTTTTTGTAAACCGGCTACCGAGAGGATGATAGTTGAGTCCAGGTAATTGGCTCCTGTTACCTTAAGGTCGGCAACTGTGTATTCTTTGGGCTGTCTTGGATTTTGCCATTCCTGCATTTCAGGAGAAAGATTGTTGCCAGGAATGGTGTCTGTTTGCGCAAAAACATAGTTTACCGTTGTTAATGATATAATTGTAACGCAAAACCTGTAAAGAAAAAAACGCATAAAGGATTTAAATATCGGTAATCAATTTTGTTTTTGCAAAAGCAGGAAGTTATTTATTTTATCACCACACTGTTACACATTATTCCCATTGCGGCGGCAAATTAAAGGTAAAAATTGGAAAACTCATGTTAAAATAGGCTGGGGTTACCGGGTTGACCCCGGTTGAAGCTATTTTGGTAAACTTTCACTTATTACTTGGAATCTTCAATTTGTTTGGAAGTTTTACCAAATCTGCGCTCTCTCCCCTGGTAATCCAGTATCGCTTCATACAGGTTGTTTTTCCTGAATTCCGGCCAGCGCACATTGGTGAAATAAAGTTCGGCATAAGCGAGCTGGTATAGTAAAAAGTTACTGATGCGGTATTCCCCACTGGTACGGATCATTAATTCCGGATCCGGAAAATCGCTGGTACAAAGATATTTCTGCAACACATCCTGGTCAATAGCTTCAACGGGTAAACGGTTGTTTTTAACTTCGTTAGCGATGCTTTTTACTGCGTTTAGAAGCTCCCAGCGGCCGCTATAGCTCAAAGCCATTACCAGGTTAAGACCACTATTGCCCGATGTGATCTCCAATGCTTCGTTCAATTCCTGCTGTGCATAAGCCGGCAGCATGCTCATGTCTCCTATAACATGCAGCCGGATATTGTTTTTGTGCAGGGTTTCTGCTTCCTTACGTATGGTAGATACTAAAAGCTCCATCAAACCCACTACTTCGTATTCGGGCCGGTCCCAGTTTTCGGTACTAAAGGCATAAAGCGTCAGAAACCTGATGCCAATTTCGGCACAACCTTCCACGATATCCCTAACACTTTCCACGCCATGATAATGGCCGAAAAGCCGGTCTTCTCCCTGCTCCTGCGCCCAACGTCCGTTGCCATCCATTATTATGGCAATATGTTTGGGAAGTTTTTCTCTGTCGATTTGATTAATTAAGGTATCCATGCTATGAAAGCGGCGACAAAAGTAACTAATATCGCCAATCTTTGAAATAAAAAGCAATATTTGTAAAAACCCCACGCTATGACTCTGTTATTGCAATTACTGAATGCATGGAGGCAGCCGGCTGCCTTGGCTTTCAAAAGCGCTCATATCATCGTGCTGGCAGGTATATTCATTTGTTTTGCTATGCCATTAAAGGCCCAGCAGCTACCTGCGCCCTTGATATACAAAAACCAGCAACCGTTTGTAATAGTGGCCGGAGGTAGTAAGGGGATTGGTTTTGCCATTGCCGAAGCATTAGCTAAAAGGAAGTATAACCTGGTATTAATCGCCCGTACAGAACAGCCCTTAATCAAGGCTAAGAGCTTACTCGAAAATAAATATGCGGTTCAGGTAGAGATTTTATCGGCCGACCTTACTAATGACAGTGTGGCTCCTCAGCTGGCACGCTGGAGTGAACAAAATAATCTTCCATTGAAGATGCTCTGTAATGTAGCCGGAATGGGAGGTGCTAATGACTTTCTGAAGCTTCCGGCAGACAGCATCCGGTATATGATGCAACTTAACCTGGAGTCGCCGGTAATAATGGTACATCATTTTCTGCCGCTACTTGAGCAAAATAAACCGTCTTATATTTTAAATGTCAGTAGTATGGCGGGTTTTAGCCCTATTCCGGTAAAAAATATTTACTCAGCATCCAAGTCGGGTCTCACATTTTTCAGCTACTCACTGAGGTATCAGCTAAAACATAAGGGAGTAAGCGTAAGTTGCCTCACCCCGGGGCCGGTATACACCAAACCGGAAATAGTAAAAGACACGAAAGATAAGTTGGGCTGGTTCGGTGATTTTATGGAAGTACCGCCGGCCAGGGTAGGGGAGATTGCTGTAAAGAAAACGCTGAAAAGAAAAATGATCATCGTGCCCGGCAAGCCGGCAAGATTTGCCTCTAACATCATACGAGCATTGCCCCGAAGATGGGCTGCCAGCATCTATAATGCTTTGGGTAAAGGAAATTGATGCCCAATTGAGTAGCTTTTCACAACTGCCTGTATTTAAATAATGCCGGTGGTAAACTTACCGGATTGGCTAATATTTGGCAGGAGTGCCTGCCTGTGGAAGTGCTTTCCTTATAAACTCCCGCAGGTGCCCGGTGCTGGTTTCCAGGTCTTCTTTTCGCAGGTACATCATATGCCCGCTCCGGTAGCCTTCCCAGCTCATCCGGTTTTTAAGCTTTCCCGACGGATCCATTTGCCACATATTGTATTTGGCATTGAAATAATCGCAGGCGCCATCGTAGTAACCCGACTGTACCAGCACGTGTAAATATGGATTGGTGGCCATAGCCTGGCGCAGGTTTTCACCGGTTTGGTTGCCTTTATTGTCCCAGGGATGAACGGGCCCAAACATATTGTAGGGAAAGTCGGTTTTATAGCCCAGGTCTTTTTTCAGGTACATATTAATGGGCGGTGTAAAAGCATGCAGCCATGCCGTCAATTCTGCATTGAAATCAGGACTGTCACCTCCATCCTGTTTATCGATACCTCTGTATCTCGAATCTAAGCGACCTATGGTAAAGCCTTCATTACGCAGCAGCTCTTTCCAGAACAGGTTGGTACCAACCGATAAATTGTTTTGCAGGATTATTTTTTCGGAAATGCCCGAATAGCGGGCCATTTTGGCGGCCAGTGCTTGTTTGGTCCCATCCTCCAGTAAGCTTCCTCTATTCAACGCGGGTATTAATTCATTCATCGTAAAATTTTCCACTTCAGGCAGCATGGCGGTCAGGTCTTTTTGTAACAGGTCTGCCGGCTGTTTTTTATGGTACCAGGCTGTGGCCGCGTAATAGGGAAGCAGCAAGGCGGCCCCGGTAGCAGTGCCCCGCTCAATGCCAAGGTCGGTAGGCGATACCAGCACAACACCATTCAGGTACATCCAGTGCGATTGTTGCAGTTCCAAAGCCAGCCCGGAAACACGCGTAGTACCATAGCTTTCGCCGATCAGGAATTTGGGTGAGGCCCAGCGATCGTACCGGTTTACAAAGCTGTTCACCCAGTCGCCCAGGTATCTAATGTCGGCATTAACACCAAAGAACTTTTCGCGGGCAACATCTTTACCCACGATTTTCGAAAAGCCGGTATTCACCGGATCTATGTATACAATATCCGTGGCATCTAAAATAGAATATGTGTTGGGCTTGTAGCCATAGGGCTGTACGGGATAACCTTCATCATCTATATTTAGAAATACCGGGCCGGTATATCCTATATGCATCCATACCGAAGCGGAGCCCGGTCCCCCGTTAAAAGAGATAGTGAGCGGGCGCGTACTCCTGTCCTTCACATCCGTTCTTTCATAGTATACGAAGAACAGGCCGGCAACCGCTTTCCCGTCGGCATCCCAAACAGGCAGTGTACCTGCAGTAGCTTTATAGGGAACTGTTTTGCCGTTAATGGTAACCGTATGATAGGTGACAACCGTCACATCGGGGTCAAACTTCAGATCGGGGCTGCTGTTATTGATGATTTGCGGCTTTTCGGCTTCCGCAGTTTTTGATTTGGTTTCCTGGGCATATAAAGCCATTGAAAACAGGATCACGCAGCTGAAGAGGTAAACGTATTTTAACATGGAGTTAAATTTACGGCATTCCTGTAAAGAAATTAAATAGGCGGGCAACTTCCAACCTTATTTGTTTTTCGGTTGTTATAGGATGTTATGTATGCGCATTCCATGTAATTATGGCTTGATATCAGTAAACGTAGGGCCGGGTGAAAGCATGTTAAATGTGAAAGCGGATACTTCAATGCACCGTACTTTTGATTAGATTTGACAGAACCGGCAGGACATTTCCCAAAAACAACCCGTTATGAAAAATGTAAATAAGGCAAAAGCCAAACCCATCGACAAAATCACTTTAATGGAGTGGTATAGTGAATACCTGTTAACGCATGGCAGACGGCCCGAAAGCGTGTACCTGTTTGCTAAAAATCACCAGTTAACGGAGGCTGTCTTTTATGATTTTTTTTCAGGATTTGATACGCTGGAGCAGGCCTACCCCGTACATTTTTTTGATAGGTCTTTAGAGCTGGCCGGTCAGATCGAACATTTTGAAACCATGCCCGCAAAAGAAAAACTGCTCAACCTGTACTTCATCCTTTTCGAAAACTTTAAGCTTAACCGCTCGCTCATATTGTTTTTGCTGAAGGGAAACCTGATGCAGCGGCACCAACTGCTTCACGCTTTAAAATTAAGTCATAAGCAATTTATCCAAACACTCTCATTTGAGAACGAGGGGGTTTTTGAAAAAGCGCCGGAAGTGATACAGCAGTTCAAGGGAAAATCGAAAGAAGAAATTGCATGGTTACACTTTTTAAGCATTCTCGAATTCTGGAAAAAAGATACATCTGCCGGTTTTGAGAAAACAGATGTTTATATAGAAAAAACAATCGACACCGGTTTCGATGTGGTGAACCATCCCGTTATGAACAAAGTACTAGACCTGGGCAAGTTTTTGTGGAAGGAAAAATTTCAAATGGGATAAGCGGCGCCACCCTGTCAATTAAATCTTGTAGCGAATGAAAACATTAAATTCTATACCCACCAGTAAAATAGGGCGTGCCGGAAATTTACTGAAAGCGGGCGCCAAGGTAGGTATTAATTATATTAAGTATTACGGAGAAAAGCTGACTAAAGATGAGGCAGCCGCTCGCGCCAACCTGCATGAGCAAAATGCTACAGATATTTATGACAGTTTGAAAGAGCTGAAGGGCTCAGCACTCAAAGTAGCGCAGATGTTGAGTATGGAAAAGAACTTATTGCCCGCTGCTTATGTAGATAAATTTTCGCTGTCGCAATTTTCGGTGCCGCCGCTTTCGGCCGCGCTGGTCCGTAAAACTTTCAGGCAGTATTTTGGTAAAAACCCGGAAGATATTTTTGACAGTTTTTCTCCGGACTCCGTGCATGCGGCAAGCATTGGCCAGGTGCACCAGGCTACAAAAAACGGTAGCAAATTGGCCGTTAAAATTCAGTACCCGGGCGTAAAAGACAGTATTTCGTCCGACCTTAAAATGGTAAAGCCCATTGCCATGAAGATGTTTAATATCCGTAAAGAGGGTTCTGAAAAATATTTCGAGGAAGTGGAGCAAAAACTTTTTGAAGAAACCGACTACGTGCTGGAGTTAAAAAGAAGCCGGCAGTTTGCAAAAGATTGCGCTCATTTACCGAATATAAAATTTCCTGATTATTATCCTGAGTATTCGTGTGAGAAGATCCTTACCATGGACTGGATGGACGGTATTCATTTCTCCGGCTATGTACAAAAAGAGCAGAGCCGGGCCAACCGGAATTTACTGGCACAAACTTTCTGGGATTTTTATATGTACCAACTGCATGTGCTCAGGAAGCTGCATGCTGATCCTCATCCGGGTAACTTTTTAGTATCTGCAGGCAACGAATTGTTGGTCATTGATTTTGGCTGTATTAAAGAAATTCCAGCAGATTTTTACCAACCCTATTTTGAGTTAGCAGACCAGAAAAACCTTAGAAACCCCTCTGTGTTTGAAGAGAAATTATACGAACTGGAGATACTGACCGCTGAAGATTCACCGGAAGAAAAGGCATACTTTAAGCAATTGTTTTTCGACCTGCTGGAATTATTTACAAGGCCTTTCAACGTGGAATATTTCGATTTTTCGGATGAGCAGTTTTTTGGAGAAATAGCAGCTTTGGGACAACAGTATGCAAAGCTGAGTGAAATGCGCAATTTTAATACCAACCGGGGCTCCCGGCATTTTATTTATATGAACCGAACTTTTTTTGGATTGTACAATATGATGCATGAACTGAAGAGCGACCACATTATCATTAATAATTTCGAAAAGTTCAGGATTTAAAAGCGTTGCGGAAAGCAGCCGGGTGGGTAAATAAAAAGTCATGAACCGCGGTTCATGACTTTTTTATCTGGTATTACTTGTCATCTATTTTAATACGCCCAGCTCCTTACCTACTTTAGTAAAAGCTGCAATGGCTTTATCCAGATGCGCCTGCTCATGTCCGGCGCTCAATTGAACCCTGATACGGGCCTGGCCTTTAGGAACAACAGGAAAAAAGAAGCCAATAACGTAAACGCCTTCCTCTAACAGTTTCGCAGCAAAATCGGCAGCCAGTACGGCGTCATACAGCATGATGGGTACAATAGGGTGATCGCCCGGCTTGATATCAAACCCAGCTGCAGTCATTTTTTCCCGGAAATATTTGGTGTTGAACTCCAGCTTATCGCGCAGGTGTGTTGATGCAGAAAGCATATCCAGCACTGCAATGGAAGCACCAACGATAGAAGGGGCTACTGTATTGCTGAACAGGTAAGGACGCGATTTCTGGCGCAGCATGTCGATAATTTCTTTGCGGCCCGAAGTAAAGCCACCCGATGCGCCCCCCAGGGCTTTGCCTAAAGTACCGGTAATAATATCTATTTTACCCATTACGCCCCGGTACTCGTGGGTGCCGCGACCGGTTTTACCCAGGAAACCCGAGGAGTGGCATTCATCGATCATAATCACCGCGTCGTACTTTTCAGCCAGTGCCACTATTTTGTCTAACTGTGCAATAGTGCCATCCATGCTGAATGAACCATCGGTGACGATGATGCGGTTACGACAACCGGCCGACTCCTGTAATTTAGCTTCCAGGTCGTCCATATTATTATGCTCGTACCTGAAGCGCTGGGCTTTGCAAAGCCTTACTCCATCAATAATACTCGCATGATTCAACGCATCCGAAATAATAGCATCCTGATCATTAAACAGGGGTTCGAATACACCGCCGTTGGCATCAAAAGCAGCCGCGTATAAAATCGTATCTTCTGTACCTAAAAACTCAGATATTTTTTTCTCCAGGTCTTTGTGAATATCCTGAGTGCCACAAATAAAGCGCACGCTGCTCATACCATAGCCATGTGTGTTGATCGCTTCGTGAGCTGCTTTAATTACATCGGGGTGCGAAGAAAGGCCGAGATAGTTATTGGCGCAAAAGTTCAGCACTGTTTTGCCGTTCACTTCAATTTCAGCTCCCTGTGGACTATTTATTACTCGTTCGTTTTTATACAAACCGGAGGTTTTGATTTCTTCTACTTCACCTGCGATACGTTGGGTAAATTTTTCGTTCATATTTCCTGGTTAAAAATGAATATTTTTTTGAATTTGCAAAGCTTTGAAATGCAAATAAAGAGATTTTTACCAACAGTTTAAAGAAGTATAAAGACAAACGGTTGCGCAGGAGCTAAAGGAATTCTCTGAAGTTCTGGTGATGGATTAAACGTACATCAGCATGGTAAGTTTCTTTAAAAGAATTCAATGCTTTTAATTTGGCGTTGGGGTTCCATTTTATTTCGTACCCGGCAATGATGCCATTCCCGTTTTCTACATAGTCGATTTCCTGTTGCTGTACCGTTCTCCAGAAATAAGGATGTGCATTCAGTCGCTCATATTTTATTTTCTTTTGCCTTTCAGCTATTAAAAAATTTTCCCACAATGCCCCCTTATCCTGTCGCAAACTTAAGGGGGTAAAATTTCCGATAACTGCATTTCTGATACCGGTATCTAAAAAATACATTTTCTGGTTGGTTTTAATTTCATTACGAAGGTTGCGGCTAAAGCTGCCCAGCCTGAAAATAACATATGCTTTTTGCAGGAGATCCATATAAGTAGCAATGGTTTTTTTGTCTACGCCTATTAGTGATGATAATTCGTTATAGCTTACTTCCTGCCCTAATTGCAATGCTAATGCCTGCAAAATTTTTTCAAGCACCTCCGGCTTTCTGATGCCTCCTATAGCCAACAGGTCTTTATACAAATAACTTCCTGCCAATTCTTTCAAAGCATCTTCTTCCTCACCTGTGCGGTTAATTACATCCGGGTACATGCCATACACAATTCTAAGTTCAAGCTGCTGTTGTGCTTTAAGATACCCCGTGCTGGCTTCAAATTCTTTCCACGATATGGGCCATAACTCATATTCCCATTTTCTACCGGTAAGCGGTTCGTTTAAAGTATTCGATAACTCCAGTGCAGAAGAGCCGCTAACAATAAGTTGTACATCCTTAAAAGTGTCTGTAATTATTTTTAAGGTGGGGCCGATGTTTTCAATACGTTGGGCTT
Source organism: Acinetobacter pittii (assembly GCA_052038405.1). GTDB lineage: Bacteria > Bacteroidota > Bacteroidia > Chitinophagales > Chitinophagaceae > Niabella. The sequence goes on along the minus strand of JBQGCI010000534.1, from coordinate 5,285 downwards.
CGTCAATAAAAACAATTTTGTAAGTCCCGATAAGCGCCCTAAGTTGTTCTGTATTAGCATTTGTTAAAAGGCTGCTGGTGGTAGGGTCGTCGCAGTTTAAAAATAGGTAAGATTCATTTTTAAGTATATGCTCTATAAGTGTTGTTTTGCCAACCTGCCTGGGACCGAAAAGGATAATGGCTTTTTTCTTTCCAAACTTGGATTCTATTTCTTACTGAATGCTTCTGATATACAGAAAAGCCGATTTATTCCCCAAAAATACTGATATTTGGGGATTATGATCCCTGAAAATACTAATATTTGGGGAATAGACTTATTGCTTAGATCGGTTTCGGCCTACTACTGCCTTGGAAACCAGCGTGGCGCCAAAGCGGTTTTTAATATCATCCACCGCTTTGTACAGGTTTAATTTATGATGCTGATCGTTGAACAGGTTCATTTGCATGCCCGTATCTACCAGCTGGCTAAACCGCACACCAATTAACCTGATGGCGCGGCCACGTTGGTAAAACTTATCAAATAGATCTTTAGCTTTTTCGATCAGTTCATCGTCTAACGAAGTATAGGGAATGCTTTCCTGCTTATTAGTCGTTTCAAAATCGTCGTACCTTATTTTTATGGAGAGGCAGCCGGTGAGTTTTTCGTCCTGCCGCAGATCGTAGGCGTTTTTTTCAGTAAGCCGTACCAACTGGCTATGGATAAAGTCTATATTGGTTTGGTTTTCATGAAAAGTAGTTTCATGGCTCATGCTCTTCTGGTTCCATTCGGTGGTTAATTCGGCGCTGCCTATTCCGTGTGCTTTTTGCCATAACTCCTGTCCCCATTTGCCCAGTTTTTTCTCCAGTATGGCAACAGGGGTTTGTGCAATATCTTTAATGGTATTAAGGCCGATGCTTCTTAAACGCTGCTCGGTTTGCTTACCCACTCCGTTGATCTTTTCGATGCCCATAGGCCATAAAAATTCCTTTTCTTTCCCGTGCGGGATTTCTAAAAAGCCGTTCGGCTTGGCTTCGTTAGTAGCCATTTTACTGATGAACTTGGCAGATGAAAGGCCACAGCTTATGGGCAAACCGGTTTCTTTAATAATGAAAGTGCGCAGTTGCTGAGTGTACTGGCTTACGTTAAAGAAGCGGTCCATGCCGGTAAGGTCGCAGTAAAACTCATCTATAGAAGCTTTTTGGAAAAGCGGCACTTTTGAGGCAATTATATCCGTTACCATTTTAGAGTAATGGCCATATTGCTGGTAAGTGCCTTTTAATACAATGGCCTGGGGGCATAACTTCATGGCAGTTGCCATGGGCATCGCAGAGTGAACGCCAAACTTCCTGGCCTCGTAGCTGCAGGTAGATACCACCCCGCGGTTGGCCGACCCACCTACGATAACCGGCTTGCCTTTCAGTTCGGGCCTTAGCAATAGCTCTACCGACACAAAAAAGGAATCCAGGTCAAAATGGGCGATATACGACTTGCGTTGGCTCACTGCAGCAAAGGTAAGAATAGCCGATACAAAAACAGCCGGCCGTGCACATACCCAGGTTTACCTTGCTAACTGCTTCATTGCAAAAACAGCCCGGCGATGCAGCCGGGCCTTTAAGCAAGGTTAGTGGTTGCACACATTTAGGGTGTTTCAATTGCAGCAGCTGCCAGCCGGGCTGTGCATTGACTTGTAATCTAATACAAGGCGTTTTGTTCGTGGCCATTGAGCTGGGTGCTGTAGTTTTTCATTTTGCTATTGTTTTATAGCCTGGCGGGTGTACCGTTTGTGGTTATAATATCGGCATCATTGCTCGCCCCGGGGCTTGTTACCATGCCGGTTGATATAAAACATCAGGGTTGTTTTTGTAATAGTATACCCGGTTTAAGACGGCCGCCTACATGCGTAATTTCTCTTACATCAATTAAATGGGCCGCCTCCATCAGCTTGGTAAGCTGCAGGTATATTAGCAGCAGGTTTAAATCGCACGGATCGGCGTAGCGCGCAAATGCATAGTCTAACACTTCGTTAATCGCGGCTTTCCATTGGCCCACGTTATAGTCTTTAAAAAAGCGTTTAAAAACCAGGTAAGGATTTTTATATTCGGATGCATTCAGCATGCGGGGCAGGTAATCCCACTCGGGGCAGGCGGAGTAGGGTTTGGCGTACAGGCGGCTATCCAAAAATTGCTCATCTCTTATTTGCAGCTCCTCCTGCTTTTCAGGCGGATGGAGTTCATTTGCCGCCATTAATACCGAGGTAATGATTTTAAACTGCCGCCATACGGTAGACGGATCGCTTTTGCGGTGTATTTTGGAACTGGCTGCTGATAGTAGTACCTGCCTGACGGAACAGCGGAAACCGCTGATATCCTCTACATTAAAGCAGTGCGCAATAACCTGGCGCGGACTGGTAATGGTATCCATTGCCCAGCTTTGGGTTTCAAACGGATCGCTTGATGTGTTGTTTTTCATGTGGGTAACTTTTAATTGTTATGGGTATCGCCTACCTGTATAATGCGCCTGGTAACAGGGCGCGGCTATAACAACTATCCTGTGGCAACGGAGGTGCTTTCATAAATAAATACACCACAGGGAATAAAGATTTTTCAACAAACAGAGGTATAGAATACCGGTACAAATGTAACTAAAATATTTAGTAAAGGATGAGAAGTGTATATTATTTAAAATAATGAATGCTGATGCGCAGCACGGAAACTATTTGGCAGTTTTTGAGCGCTACGCGCTGTCGGCTCCAACGCATCATTCACTCCATGTTTTTTACGATAACTGCCGCTACCTGCAGCAGCTGCTTTATATGGGTAGTAAATAGATAGACCGCTATCGCGCTCATTTCATCTGCTGCTGACTGGTGGGACAGCGCCGCTGAAGTGAAAATATGCAGCCGTTTTTTCCACTTGCCTGGCGAGGCCTTCCCGAAGAATACTTTTAAGTATTGCAACGCTTCTGCCTGGTGCTGTTGCAGCTTTGGCTGGTAAGTGCGCCGGTGTTGATACAGCAGGTAAGCGGCCTCAATCAACCCCTCCAGCTGTTCCGCATAGTGCAAGGCATTACCCGGGCTGCCCCGGCGCCAGCAATATTGGTCTTTCAGCGCTGCCCTGCAAAACGCATCAAAAGCTTTTACCTGTTCAGCAGGTTTGGCATAGCTGAAAAACTTCTGCAATATCCCTAGCGGGGAGGCTTTTAGCGGATTGCCTTTATGGGTTGCCGCAATGCGGGTTAGGGTAACAATGTGTTTTTTCATGGTGTTTTATTTATTGCTTGATGCTTAATTGGTACCGTCATCCCGTCCAAAGAACTCCTTCGGAGAGCGAAGCGCAGCGTAGCACCCGCCCGGATGACCCAGTCGGACGGGGAGGGATCTCCTGTTTCTTTTAATCTTTTTCCACCTTTTTCTTTCTGCCCGACTACAAACAGGCGGGGATAAAATAATTTATAAATGGAATAAGGTGTTCTTCTTATTACCAATACTGTTGGGTATGCCCGTTTTTGCCTCCCCGTCCGAACGGAGTTCATCCGGGCGGGCACGCCCGGCGGGGCGAGTAACTGCATCGGCACTGATTTTTGTTCTTCCGCCTTACGGCGTCTGGTGCCTTCGCACCACCGAACAAAAATAGGTGCCTCCTGCAGTTGCTGATAGAAGAATATAGCTCAAGCTATGGCAGGATGCAGGACCGGCCTTGATGCCGCCTGGTATCCGTTTGGCTTAAACATGCTTTAGGTGCCTGAGCTGGTAAGAAGCTTGCGTGCGTAAGCCCGCCTGCGGCCGGCAGGCAAATATTAATAGATCATTTGCCAAGCACTCCGTTCAATAGATATTCCACCGCCAATCGCCCTGGCAACCTCCCGAAACTTCGGGAGGCGGTGCCCTTTTTTGCTCCACTTTTTTGGGCAAGCCTGCCTGTGTCGGCAGACAGGCAAAAAACGTGGAAAAACAAATTTACATTTGGGTCTATACTCGCTATAGTATTCAACAGGTTTAGAAACTCTTGCAATATTTAATTGATTAATCAAGGCGGTGAGTTGTCAACTATTACGCCGGGAAACGCAGTGATGATGCGCCCCGCCGCATCCGCAATAACGGTAACCACCTGCGTAGCACTCCCACAAACATCATAGCCAATAGTGCTATTGGCATCCCAAACCCTTTGCTGGTAGCAGCTTTGCGGCACCGGCTGTGGGTTGGCTGCAAATGCCTCTTTAATAATAGCAACAATACGCTCCACGCCAATGGTAAATTTACCCGCGCCGGGGTGGCGGGCCATAGGCGCATAATGCCGCTCCAGTATATGCGCCAGTACCGATGCGCTTAGCCACCAGTTATTACGCAATAGCTTTTTATGGTGTTTGAGCGGCAGCTGGTAAAATATATCTTTATGCAATTGCTGTAGCCATTGCTCGGTATCGGCAATGAGAAATAAAATACGCAGCCATTGGGCTTCGTTAAACGGGTGGTGTGGTGTAGGTGTAGTAACGGCGTTCATAACAGGTGGTTTTAAAAGCACCCGCACAAAAAAAGGCGTGGCGCTCAACTTACCGCTTTTGAGGCCCTCGGAGGCCTAGCAACGAATAAGAGAGCTCACGCCTAGGTTCGTGAGCTATTCATCTTATCATCTCGTTGCTATAGAAATTTCCGAGGTTTCAAAAGCGAGATTCAAAGCGAATGGCTTCAAATATTTTTATGAAGTAATCGCAAATATAAATTCTACAACTAAAGTACAACTATTTTTTAAATGTGTGCTATAACTCACTTTATTTTTTTCTATTTTCTTTGACCTTGCTTATGTGACCAAATTTGAAAAAAGATATAATTCAGAAATTAAAGCTTTGGGCGAAAGGATCAAGGCTATACGTATTCAAAAGAAGTTAACGCAACTGGACCTTGAAGTATCTTCTGGTATTAATCGCACTGAAATAAGCAGAATAGAAACTGGACAGAAGAACGTTGAGTTTATCACCCTTGTTAGATTGGCTTTTGCATTGGAGGTCGAAATAAAGGATTTTTTTACCCTATGATCAATTGATTTTAGTCTGGGCCGTGCGACTTTATTTAGCGGCCAATTTACCATTTGGCGCTGATGTTTAGAAAGTGAATAAAATACCCCGCAACTATCAGTGTTAATGCAATTGAAAGTAGAGAAAGCCAATTATTTAAAGAAATGCTTTTACCCCATTTTTTTATTTCTGACGGTGTCTTAGCTTTTATGTCGGATTCAAATCTACTTTTTTCCATCATTCTGTATTCAATCCATATTAGATACAACATATTTAAAACTGGAATCAAGATCGTT
>JBQGCI010000533.1:0-2419 GCA_052038405.1 Acinetobacter pittii | reverse complement strand
CACTCTTCCAGACTATTTATCGGACGCTTTCTATGAAATCTTTTAAGGTATCAGGAAGCATTTCCTGATCGCAGGTAACACACTTAGGCTTTCCTGAAAGCCAATTCCTCTTTATACACGGCGATGCGAACAGCATTTATTTCCATTGTAAAGATCTGTTCCCGATCAAATGCAGCGGTTGGCCTGTTGCTACCCGGTACATCGGCATGCAGCAATGCAGGGCCCTGCTTCCTATCCTACAATTCATGGGGCTTTATAACTCCCCTCCCTATAAATTTTTATTATAGTTTGCGATTGGGGTTTTACTACGCAGTAATGCTTCCAGGTAATAGTAATCAGCGTAAGTAATGGGTACATCTATTTCACCACCTGCCGGAAAGTGGCCGGTGCTATGTAATAGCAAAAAGCCTTTGTTTTCATTAACAGCCGACCGGTACTTTTCTGTCAATGAAATAAGTATCTGGTCGGCCAGCTTTTTGTAATCCGTTCCTGCTGCAGCATAGCCCGCTAATTCATACAATGCCGACGCCGCAATGGCAGCCGCAGAAGCGTCGCGCGGAGCATCCGGGATACGAGGATCATCATAATCCCAATAGGGTACCAGGTCTTTAGGTAAACGTGGGTGATTAAAGACGAACGCCGCAATCTGTTGGGCTTGTTCTAAATATCGTATATCTCTTGTTTCGCGATAACACATCGTGTAGCCATACAATCCCCAGGCCTGTCCCCTGGCCCATGAAGAGCCATCCGCATATCCCTGGTGCGTATTTTTTTGAATAATCCGACCAGTAACCGTATCATAATCTATTACATGAAAACTACTAAAGTTTTCTCTGAAATGATTGTTCATAGTGATATCAGCATGACGCACCGCCATTTTATAATACGAAGAATCTTTTGTTAACCGGGCGGCTGCAAAAAGCAACTCCAGATTCATCATATTATCAATGATTACCGGGAATTGCCATTGATCCCTGTTATGATCCCAGGAACGTATCGCTCCAACCTTTTTATTAAATCTTGTGGCCAGTGTTTTTGCCGCCTGAATAATAACCTCTTTGTATCCCGCATCACTGGTTAAGCGGTAGCCATTTCCGTAACTGCAATAGATTTTGAATCCCATGTCATGAGTTCCTGCGTTATACTGTTCGTTGTGAAGTATTCGCGTCATACTATCCGCTTTGTGCTTCCACTGTCCGTTACGTGTAAACTCATATAAAAACCACAACTGACCAGGGAAAAAGCCACTGGTCCAGTCGCCGGCGCGAACGAGTTTCAACTCCTTTTTTTCAAGTGTACGCGGCATTGCCGCGTTGCTTTGATCACCGCCTGCTGCCAGCATACTCGACAGCATCAATTGAGTTTGCGTTTCGGCGTCTCTAATGACAGGATTTAAAGGAACCGGCTGGGCTTTAGGGGAGCAAGCTATACACCCTGCAACTATAGCACTCATAATTTTTTTCATATATAAAGCTTATTACTATTTTATCTGAAATAATGGATATCAAACCAGGCAATTTCGTATCGCCGCCGGTTTGCAGCCAAACGGGTTCAACCGTTTCCTAAAAATAAAAAATATTCGCTCCTGTACGGCTAGAACAAAGGAATGCTGTGCGGCACTCCTTTGTTTAAAAAATTATATGACCAAAGGGTTGTTACTGCCGGATAAACACAAACTTCGAAGCCGTAATGCCCGCGGTACCCAGGTTCGCACCTCCCGTACGGATTACCAGGTACACCTTGCCCGTAGCAGGTGCAGTGAAGATGGGGCCAGAACCTACGCAACCCACTTTAGACAATAAGTCATCAAACGCTGTTTTACCGCAGCCAGTCCAGGTATTTAAACCCATTCTTGTACCACCTTCGTTGTAGTCTGCACCCGTAACAGGTGCCCCATACCCTATATATACTTCGAACCAGGTATCCGTTGCACCAGACCCTTTTACGTTAAAGGTAAATGAATACTTTCTGCCGGCCTGTACGTCCACTGCCTGGTAAATTCCTATATGTCCGCCACTGCCCCCGGCGAAAACAAATGACCCGTTGGCTGCCGGCGTTACTGTAACATTTTCATTATTAGCAATCTTCAGTACCTGCCAGGCATCATTGAGAATTTGGTTTTTCGGGGGAATAATTGCATCCATTAAAGAATCTACGTTTGCATAAACTACAATTTTGCTTCGGGCATCGTTGATATCAAATTTCTCCGCAGATACAATAGAAAGACCGAGCGCTATGTACTTTCCCTGGTTAGCGTTCAAAGCAGCTATTTTGATTTTAGGCAGTACTAATCCCTTCATCACACCATCCTTATACTCAATTGTTGCCCATTCTTCTAAAGTATAATCAGCTGCAGCCAGCTTTACCGTATTCGCAGGTAATTTTCCCGCACCGATCAACTGATCTACGGCATTGTTAT
>JBQGCI010000532.1:0-7120 GCA_052038405.1 Acinetobacter pittii | reverse complement strand
GTTTCTTTAAAATCAAAAAGGGGTGTATCGTTAAAAAACAAACGAACTACATTGCGATGTTCGATGAGCACGCCTTTGGGATTTCCTGTACTTCCCGAAGTATAAATTACATAGAGGATATTATCGGGCTTAATATTGACCACGGGGCGTACTGAAGGCCGGCTAATCAATATATCAGTTGGCTTATCTGCATAAATGGTCTGAACACCATCAAATCCCTCCACCAAATGTTGCAGGTTGACGGTACTGACCAGAATTTTTGCGCCGCAATCTTTCAAAATGTATCCAATCCGGTCCCTGGGATAATCGGGTGCAATGGGCACATAACCCGCGCCACACTTAATGATTCCGATAATAGCAACAATCATATCGATATGTCGCTCTATGCATAAACCCACTAAATCCTCTTTTTTAACGCCCCTGCCTATCAGATCATGAGCCAAACGATTGCTGCTTTCATCCAGTTCCTGGTAAGTCAGGGTTTTGTTACCCGACACCACAGCAATATTGGCCGGCCTTTCCCTTACCCGATCAGTAAAAATATCTACTATTGTTCTTGCTGAAAAGTCTCCGTAAGCATCCTTCTCTTTTCCATATTCTGCAGCCAAAACCTGTGTAGGCTCCAGCTTCAGCTCTTCAATTTTCTGTTCCGGATCTGCAACCACCTGTTCAAGGAGGTAAGTAAATTGCTGCATCAATCCCTTAATCGTGTCGGGGGCATACAAGTGTTTATTATAGGACCATTGAAAATCATATCCCCGTTTATTTTCCGTAATATTTAAGAATATTTCGAAGGTTTCAAAATTACGGGGATTATAAACTAGTTCATGCTCAGCTTCCCGGAACCGTACATTTCTGTCCATTCCGATATCGATGTTAAAACAGAGCGGCATTAATGGAATGCGTGACGGATCTCTTCTGATATTCAGTTTTTCCAGCAATGAGCCAAAAGTAAACTGCTGGTTTTCGAGATCTTCCAGAATTTTTGATTTCCTAAGCTTAAGATACTCAGCAAATGTATACCCTCCCTGGGGCTGACTTCGTAGAGGGAGCGTATGCACGCAATGTCCTATAAGGTTGTACATTTCCGCAAAAGGTTGTCCAGCCGCAGCAAGTCCAATAACAATATCATTATTACCTGTGTATTTGTACAGTAATATTTCAAATATCGTCATCATGGTGTTAACCCAACTGCCTCCATACCTTGCCCCTGTTCTTTTAGCCAGGTTTGCCACATCAGCAGGCAGTGTATAATCATATCTGTCAGCGCTATAAGTTCTTTGCTTCGGTCGGGGGAAATCGGGCTGTATTTCAAAAGAGGGAATATTATTCCGATACGCCGCCAACCAATAGTTTTGAATGAGTTCGTACTCTTTCGTATATGTAAATGCTGAAGTCTTCTGCACATAATCACTATATAGGAGCGGCCGAATGGGCAACTCGCTTTTATCCAGCAAGGCATTGTATATTCCTGAAATCTCTTCCAGCAGGGTGCCGAATGACCACCCGTCGCACACTACATGATGCGCGGTAATAATTAAAATATATCGGTTCCCGCTCTTTTTAAATAAAGCGAAGCGGATCAAGGGGCCATTAAACAAATCGAAAATGGAAGAAGCATCTGCAGTAACAAAATCACTTATGAGCTCATCGGCCTTTTCAGGCTGTTCAGAACTTAAATCGTTATAGGAAAACAGGAGCTGCTGACTGAAGTAAATAAGCATCTGGGTTCCGTCAGCATTGAAGGAGGACCTCAGGGCTTCATTCCGGGCCACCAGTTCCTGAGCAGCATTTTCAAGAACATCTGCTTTCACGGCTCCGGTCAGTACGATCGACACAGATTCATTATAAGCCAGGTTCGCATTGCTTCCACCTATGATGCAGGAGGTCAATATTTCCCTTTGCGCTTCAGTGGTGGAAATGGCTTTTTCAATAGGGTTCCCCCCAAAAGGATTAAATTCTTTATTTTCTATAATTTCTGAATTCATCTTCAATCAATCACTCTTTTATAGTTGAATGTAACGTCCGGGATGATCCACATCTTCAATAAACCACACAGCGTTGCCCTGTTGATCCCTGCCCAAACGCGCTCCTGGTTCAGGTGGCTCGGCACTGCTCAGTATTTTCGCCTTGGCCTTATACTGGGGTATTAAATCTGCTTTACAGAGCTCTGCTATACTCTCTTCAAAAGCCAGACATATGGCGTCTATATCGGCATCTGTATGTGCCGTGGTCAAAAAACAGGGAAAGAGGTCCCATATATGAATATTACGCAGGCGCATCAATGCGAATAACAATTCATAGTAGGGGTACTCTTCTTTGAACTTAATTTTCCAAAGAGAAGAGAAATGCACTACCTGTATGGGCACCGTGTATTTTTCAGTAATCCGGTTTAAGCGAAGCGCCAACCGGGTGGTCTTTTCGTTCAGTTGGTTTTGCAGGTTGGGCCCCTGTTCCTTTAAGTAATTTAATGAGGCTTTGGTAGTAGCGAGTGCCAAAGGATGCCTTACAAATGTTCCCGCAAAATAAGTCACTCCTGTTTGCGGTAAGGAGTCGTCACCATATTCCCAGTACCCTCCGTCAAGTGCATCCATATATTCCCGGCTTCCCGCAATGATACCAATGGATATACCTGCACCTGCTACTTTTCCATAGGTGGCGAGATCGGCTCTTATGCCATACAATGCCTGAATCCCCCCGGGGTGACTTCTAAACCCGGTAATGACTTCGTCGAAAACCAGCGCTATACCCTGCTCCGCTGTGATCTTTCTAAGATCCCGCAAAAAATCAACCGGCTGAAATTCAGGTCGCCGGCTTTGCACCGGCTCCACCAGGACTGCTGCAATCTCGGAGGCGCGTTCCGCTATGAGGTTTAAGGATTCTTCTGTGCCATACTCCAGGATCAACATGTTCTGAACATTACTGTTTAAAATACCGGAGGCAGCGGGGTAGGTTCTCAGCTTTTTACTCCCCCTTACCAGCACTTCATCCATAATGCCATGGTACGATCCGGCAAAAGCGACTACAAGATCTTTTCCGGTAACAGTGCGAACAATCCGCATAGCACCCAGCACGGCCTCAGAGCCGGTATTACAGAAAGCTGCCCTTTCCATACCGGTCATTTCGCAAACCAGATCAGCCACTTCGCCTGCCAGGAAATGTTGAGGGCCTATCTCGTACCCGTCTTCAACCTGTTTTACAATGGCTTCCTTAATTATATCTGCCTGATAACCCAGAAAATTAGAACCGAAACCATTCAATGCATCTATATATTTATTTCCGTCAATATCCCACAAATAACAGCCTTTCGACTTTCTGGTGACAATAGAATACACCATCTCTTTGGTGTAAGGCTTAAATCCTGATACGACCCTGGGATCTGCCATTCTCCCACGATACTGTTGTGTATATCTTTTGCTTTCAGCTGTTTTCCTGTTATATACCGCTATAAAATCGCTTATATATTTCCTCTGAGCGTCGGAAATTTCAGTATTTTTTCTCTCTATCCGGGCTGTAGCACCAAAAGGTTTCTTTAGTTCTGCCCTTTCCTCAGCAGTTAAATCGTCTGGGACCGAATTGCTTTCCGGTGCGGCAGTGCTTTTTTGTATGGAAAGATCGTGATCAGGTCTGACTGTATCATTAGACAGAACGGGAGCAGTCCCCTGCATAATGGCTACCTGCCGGGATAATATCTGTAGTTGCTGGGTAATAAGGCTTAGCATATCCCCTCCGGCTACAGCCCCTTCATTGAGGGTTGCCATTACACCTGCGGATGCTGCAGCAGAGTGGTTGGCATGAACACTGGACGCAGCCAAGTCAGGGGCATACTTTCCCGGTGGCAATTGCTCATCAAAGAACCGGGCCAGCTTTTCCAAACTGTCATAATTTTCACTTAACTGGCGGAAGCTGACGGGAATCGAAAACTCCTTTTTTATAACAGTTGTAAGCTGTGTCAATAACAGGGAATCGAGTCCCAACTCCGCAAAATTGCTTTGGGTACCTGCTTCCGGCACTGAGATGCCGGAAGCAGATTCGATTATATCTCTCAGTTTATTCAGTAGAATATCTTTTCGCTTCATTTGATTGATTGGAATACTGATTTCGGGCGCTGTTGTGTTCAATAAAGGCTGATTCAACGAGGTTGCCCGGTCGTCGTACAGAACCGGGTCTACCCAAAGTTTTTTTCTGTTGTAGGTGTAAGTGGGAAGACTGTGCAACAAAACAGCCTTACCGGAACGGTAAAATTGTTGATAATCTATATCGGCACCTAACTGCCATAATCTGCCGAGCGCTGTTTTTGCCGCTGCCCTTTCATCTTTTGTCGTACTGGACAGTATGGCAACAGCGGCATCTCCGGCCCCATTTTGTTTAGCAAAAATAGTCGATGATGACCCGGGCCCGGTTTCTAAAAACAGGGGATTCAGGTCTTTCTGTATATTCTTTAAGGCTGCACCGAATTGTACGGTTTCTCTGGCATGACGGGCCCAGTAAGCCGCATCGGTTGCCTCCCCGTCTTTAAGCCATTGAGCGGTAACTGTAGATAGAATGGGAATCCGCGGCACTTTCAGAACCGCCTGGTCTATTACCTGTTTTAATAGTTCTACAGCGGGCTCCATCATGGCTGAGTGAAAGGCATGACTGGTTCGTAAAAGTTTATTGGCTATTCCCAACTGAGTGAGTTGCGCAGCGAACGATTCAATGGCTATTGTTTGCCCTGAAACAACACATAGCTCTTCCGCATTTTGTGCGGCTACAGACAGATCCGGGGGCAGCAAGCTTTTAACCATCTTTTCTGGTGCCCTTACCGATAACATGCTTCCTTCAGGCAGTTCGCTGATCAGGCGGCCCCGCTCGGCCACGATTTTTAATACATCTTCCAGGGAAAAAACGCCCGCCAGGTGTGCCCCCACAAATTCACCAACACTATGCCCGGCGAACGCAGCCGGAACAATACCCCAACTCATGTACAACCGCGATAGTGCGTAGGATGTTACAAATAGGGCCGGTTGGGCGTAGCGTGTGTTGTTGAGTTTTCCCACAGCGCTGCTATCGGCAGCTGCTGTAAATAGGATAGCTCTTATATCTTCGGCCATATATTGCTGCAATATTTCGGCACACTCGTCTATTGCATTGCGGTAAACCAGTTCTGTATCATACAACTCCTTACCCATATTGGGATATTGATTACCCTGCCCCGGAAAAAGGAATACTACGTTATTCTTTTTCTCTTTCACAGTATAACCGGCGGCCATCAACGATTCGGTAGCACTTATTTGAGCAGCCAAGTCCTCCATGTCTTTTGCCACAACAAAATTCCGGATAGCAAAATCCTGACGCGTAACGTGTAAAGTATAGGCCAGGTCACGTATTCTGCAGGTTGCGTTCGTTCGCGAATAATCCAGCAACCGGGTATTATAGGCTTTTAAGCTATCTATATGATGAGCCGACCAGCAAACCAGTTCAGGCCCGGTATTATTTTCAGTTATCGTTGGCAGTGCATCCTGCTCGCCTGCATATTCCTCCAGAACGACATGCGCATTCGTTCCTCCTACTCCAAATGAGCTCACCCCTGCAAGCCGTTTACCGGTAGCCATTTCCCATGCTCTTAGTTTTGTATTAACTATAAAAGGGCTTGAATAAAAATTGATATGCGGATTCGGCTGCGTAAAATTGACAGACGGTGGCAACTGCCGGTTGTACAACGCCAATACTGTTTTAATAAAGCCCGCTACACCGGCGGCATGAGTCAAATGCCCCATATTGCCTTTTACGGAGCCGATGGCACAAAACTGCTTTTGACTTTGCCTGCCAAATGCCAGCTTTAATCCTTCTATCTCAATAGGGTCTCCCAACGGAGTGGCAGTTCCATGTGTCTCAACGTAAGAAATATCAGCTGGTGCTACATGACCGTCTGAAAAAGCCATTGCTATCGCAGCAGCCTGCCCCACTGCACTCGGAGCGGTGAAACTTCCCTTCATTGCTCCATCGTTATTAATGCCCACTCCCCGTATTACTGCATAAATAGTGTCGCCATCTCTTTTCGCCTCATCCAGGCGTTTCAGCAGTACTGCACCGACACCATCACTGAACACCGTTCCTTTCGCATCAGCATCGAAAGGTCTGCAATGCCCGTCGTTGCTTAACATGGCCCCTTCCTGGTATAAATGACCGCTGTTAACAGGCACCGTAATTGCCGCCCCGCCGGCAATAGCGGTGTCGCACTGCCCGGCTCTCAAACTTTCAACGGCCTGTATAATTGCTACCAAAGATGTTGAGCAAGCGGTATTTACATTTACTGAGGGTCCGGAGAGATTAAGCTGGTAACTCACACGGCTGCTTATATAATCTTTATCAGACACTGATATTACCGGCACGCTGCCCTGCCGCTCCATTTTATCGCGATGTCCAACAACATTATTGTTAAAATAGGTGTTGGTACTACACCCCGCAAATACGCCGGTTACCGCGGTCTTCTTTCCTGGTAAATAACCGGTCTTCTCTAAAAGATTTCTGGATATTTCCAGGAATACCCGTTGCTGGGGATCCATCAACTCTGCCAACCGGGGACTGATTCCAAAAAAATCTGCATCAAAAAAAGCCACATCATCTATTACGCCTCTTGCCTTTACATAAGCAGGATCATTCTTTACGGCATCAGGTATACTTTTATCCAATTCATCATAGGAAAAAAAACGGGTCGTCTCTTTTCCATTTTTTAGTACCTCCCAAAATTGCTCTATGTTTTTAGCACCCGGAAAATTACACTCCATGCCTATTACTGCAATTTCGGGATTCGCCACCGTTTTTTTAAAGTGCTCCACACGTGGCAGTGATTTTTCTCCCCTCAGGAACTGTTGCAATCCGGCAATAGTAGGACTTTGATAGATGCGGGTAATAGGCAGGTCAAATCCATGTTCCTTTTTTAGAACCGACACCAATTTTTGCGCCATCAGCGAATTACCCCCGAGTTCAAAAAAACTATCTTCCACACCGATTTTTTCGATTCCTAACAATGCCCGCCAGGAAGCTGCGAGCTGGTGCTCCATGTCTGTAGCAGGGGCCACATATATTCCCCTTTGCAGATACCTGTCATCAGGCTCCGGAAGCGCCTTTTTATCTA
>JBQGCI010000531.1:0-2464 GCA_052038405.1 Acinetobacter pittii | reverse complement strand
GCTAATATAGAATTCAGTGGAGCTACCGGCATCGACTTATTATGCGAAGAGGGGAAACATCCGTCTGTTCCTGCACCTTTTAAAGGGAACCTCGATACAGCAGCCCTGGAGCAGTGTATCAAAGAAAAAGGTAGGGAAAATATACCGGCCGTCATTCTTACTATTACCAATAACTCGGGAGGAGGGCAGCCGGTGAGCATGCAAAATATCAAAGCCGTAAAAGCTATCTGCACTGCCCACCAAATACCTTTTTATATCGACGCCTGCCGGTTTGCAGAGAATGCTTATTTTATTAAATTAAGGGAGGAGGGGTATCAAAACAGCAGAATAGAAGACATTGCAAAAGAAATGTTCTCTTATGCCGACGGGGCAACCATGAGTGCTAAAAAAGATGCCTTTGCCAATATCGGCGGTTTCCTGGCCTTGCATAGTGAAGAACTGGCGAAGGAATGCCGTAATCTGTTAATTATTACTGAAGGGTTTCCTACTTATGGCGGTTTGGCTGGAAGAGACCTGGAAGCCATTGCTATAGGACTGAAAGAAGTGATGGAAGAGGCTTACCTGCAGTATCGTATCCGCAGTATAGAATATCTCAGCGATAAGCTGCATGCTGCAGGCGTGCCTGTAATGCGACCTGCAGGCGGGCATGCTATTTACATAGACAGCAAGGCCTTTTTGCCACATATCCCGGTAGCGCAATATCCGGGGCAGGCGCTGGTTTGTGAACTCTACCTGGCCGGAGGCATCCGGTCGGTAGAAATCGGATCTTTAATGTTTGGCAAATATGATAAAGCAGGTGCGCTGATACCGGCAGCTATGGAACTGGTGCGTTTGGCGATTCCGCGCAGGGTATATACCCAGAGCCATATTGATTATGTAGCCGAAGTGGTGATTGATGTATTCCGGCGCCGGGAATGGATAAAGGGTTTGGAGATCACCGAGGAAGCGCCCCTGCTCAGGCATTTCACGGCGAAGCTAAAGCCCGCAGAATAGATACTGTAACGCACAGTTGGCGCTTTGATTTAATATCAGCGCTGACTGTTGCGTTTTGATCTCCGGCAACGTTTAATCAAAATAAACTAAAAACGATGCAGATGAAACTTTACCGGATTGCTTTTCTGCTGCTTATTTTATCAGCACTTAGCATAGCAGGATGTCGAAAAAAACCAGATGATCCTAAAAAATGCAAAGACTGTATTGTTGTTTACAAACCCAATATTTATATCTATCCTAAGCAAACGACTAGTATGAGCGTGGCGCTCAGTTTTCCCAAAGGCGGCAGGGTAGTGGAGTCTATCCCCACTTACGGATCGGGATGGAATGTAACAGTAACGCCTGAAGGTAAAATGAATGATCAGTATGATTATCTGTTTTACGAAAGCGAGCAGCCGGATGAGTGGCAATATAAAACAGGTTGGACCATAGCAAAGGATAGCCTGGAAATCTTCTTTAGAGGTAATATGGCCGCTTACCAGTTTAAAGCCAACGAAATTAAAGACTTTATTGATTACTGGATACCCCGCTTAAATGATCATAATTACTATCATGTTTACCCGCAGGAGCGAACCATAATTGAAGAATTGATCAAAGTTCGTTTTTCATCAGCACCTGAAAATTTTCTTAGGTTGTTTTATGTAGTGAAAGGAGCTGACACACCTGCACCTTTACAACCTCATTTGATCAATAATACGGTTCCGAGAACGGGTTATCATGCAGCAGAATGGGGTGTGGTGCTGTGATTTTGCAGGAGAAATAGTGTTTCTTAGATAGACTTAGCTTGTAAGTAATGAGCACCGAAAATGATAGCATAAATCCAGCAATTATACAGGATAGTGTACATCAAAGCGATGCCCATGCTTTTACTGAGGTGGTTTTTGCATCTCGGCGAATTGAGAAATATGAGCCGGTAAGCGCGAAAGATGATCCAGTAGAGCATTCCCGCAATGACGAGGATGATGGCCCATACCATGGCTCCAAGAGCCCACAGTATAATCGAACCGAAGAGGGCAAGTATCAGCCATATTAAAAATGAAACTATACAACCCAATGGTTCAATGCTATCGAAGTCCATATCGGCGACATCCAGCGTGGACGACTCGGGCTTTTTCCAGCGGGAAAATTTTTTCATGAAATTGCCATAGCTATCTTTTAATTTCCAGCCGTTGTATAAACCGGTAGTAATAAAAATGAAAAATGTCAATGAAAGAATGGTCGTCGAGATCAGCGAGTTCAGATAAAGCGACCGATGACTTTGCAAACCTGATAAATAAACGATCAACGTGAGCACTGGTATAACGATCACGGTACTCACAAAAATGGTCCGGCTATTGATGAGTTTTGGTTTGTTCAACAAGTTTGAGATTGGTGTAAATGTATGAAATTTTGCCATGATTAAAGTTTTCTATAACCATTCTTAGAAGAAATGTAGTTCTTCGCCGTGCTTGGAGTTTTCTCCAACCACAAT
>JBQGCI010000530.1:0-5469 GCA_052038405.1 Acinetobacter pittii | reverse complement strand
TTTTCCTGGTTGAATTCGTATACAGCTGCAGCCACATGCAGCCTGCTTTTGAAGGCAAGGGCTTTTATACCAAGCTCTTTCAGGTCGCTGATCAGCGGTTTAAACCGGGCTGCCGACTGTGCCGTCCACAAATAATTACCGGTATTGGGCATAAGTGTTGCTGTGTTACTTTGCGGCTGGTATCCCTGCAGGTAAGTACCATATACATTCACCCGTTCCGTTATGGAATAGGTGAGGCCGATACGGGGCAACAATTTAGAATTTGTGAAAGCCAGTTTTCCGGGTGCTTTAAAGTTGGTGATATCTTCAAACCAATCCTGGCGTAAACTGAGCAACAGTATAAAACGGTTCCATCTTAATTGCTCCTGAATGTAAACGGCGTTAGTTGTGGTAAGTGCCGACGGAATGGCCGTTCGGGCGTTCATTATATAGTCGTTGGTGCTGCTCAGGATATAGGAAGGATTATTCAAATCAAAGTGCCTGACATTGGGTTTGGGTAAGATAAGATTACCATAGGTCATGGTTTGATAGCTCGCAGCATTGGCTGTAACAAATGAACCCGCAACCGTTCCGTCTTTCAGCAGGAATCCGCGGGCTGCATTTTGCCCGCCTCCTTTCAGTTTCTGCCAGCGTTGCAGATCATAGCCCACTAAAAGCTGGTGTTTTACTTCCCCTGTGGTAAAATCGAAATTGAAGTAGCTGTTTAAATTATCAGTATTCCAATTTTGCTGGCGCTGTACGAACTGCATCCCCACCAGTGAGTTCACCGGGTTACCGCTGATATCAGGAGCAAATGCATTGGTAGTGCGGTGTTCCTGCATATCCTCCTTCCAGGTTTGTTTCATGAATGAAATGTTCAAACTTACCGTTCTGGTAAACTTGTGAGAAAGATTGCTCATGATGATCAGCTCCTTTGATTTGAAGTAATCATCGTCAGCCCCTAAATTGAGTGTAACCGGTGTGCTATTAAGGTTGGTTACCCCGGCAACTGCGCCAAATATCGGTTGCCCTCTGTCCAGGTTGCCATCCATGTTACTCAGGATCATTTCTACATTGATCGCTGTTTTATCGCTGGGTATGTAAGAAAAAGAGGGTGAAAGTAGCAGCGAATTATTTTTCACGAGGTCCCTATAACTTTTTGCCTGCTGGTAAGCACCATTCAAACGGTAAAGCAAGGTTTTTTCTTTGTTCAGCGGACCCGTAAAATCGATCGTTCCCCGAATGGTGCTAAAACTACCGGCAGTAAAACTTACTTCTTTCCGGTCTGTAGCCAACGGCTTTTTGGTAACCATATTAATACTTCCACCGGGATCTACGCTGGCAAAAGTAGCGCTGGCGGCGCCTTTGATAACCTCTACCCTTTCAATATTACTGGTAATAGGTTGCAGAAAATAGAATTGGCGGGTACGCATACCATTCAGTATCTGCCCTTCTTCGTTCTGGCTGATACCCCGAATAGTATACTGGTTGTAAAAACTGGAAGGCACTACTCCGGGAATGATCTTAATAGCGTCTGCTAACTGAAAAGCCTGCCGGTCGGCGATCAGTTCTTTGGTTACGGTGCCTATAGATTGAGGGAGGTCTTTATTTGAAATAGCTGTTCGCGTAGCACTAAACGAATAATCGCTGGTATAATTTTTTGCCAGCCGGCCCACCACTTCTACCTTTTGCAAGGTAGGTGTTACCGAGGTTAGTACAACAACGATCTGCTTACTGTCAAACGATTTGGCTATGAACAGCGATTCGCTATAAGTATTGAACCCGGTATAGGATACAGATATTTCATACCTGCCTTCATCCAGATTTTCAAAATAAAAATACCCGCTGTCATTGGTGGTTGTGGCTCTATCTACAGTTTTGCCAATAATATGAACAGTTGCATTCAAGATGCGTTCTTTTAATTCACTCTGAACTATTCCTTTGATACCTGCCTGGCTCCAGGCATTATTGGTTTTTAGGAGCGCCAGTAGGCCAAGCATTGCACTTAGAATAAGGCGCCTGGCACCCGATACATTATTTTGTTTCATTAATAGTGATGGTTATAAGGCCCGCAGGCGTGCGAAGTGAAGGGAGTACCACCCGGTTATATATTGGAGATGATCAACCGATGATTTTACATCTGTCGCTGGTTCAAAAAAACTTTGAGATAAACAGGTCAATGGTAGGCATTGAAACTGATTTTGCTATTCCTGATTAATTTAATTATCAGAAATTAAATAACCGGCGGCCCCCGATAAACTTTAGTAATAACAGCAACACTATTGTTACTTACCAGGTAATAGGTAATCGAAGAGAAGTAGAGAACAATAGCATGAAACGCCGGATTGACAGAAGGAAGTTCTGTATTCTTTGCAAAAAGAAATTCGCAGGCAGCGCAGCTACTGTTTTTGACAACCTGCTTCTGAGATAATTCGTTCTGACAGGCAGGTGTGTGAACATGGTCATGAAAAATTTTAGCAATATTAATCACCAAAAAAATAGCGACGAATACTCCCGCAATTAACTGACGTTTTAATGTCGCTGCTTTATTCACCTGTCAAAAGTAAGCTTTAAAAGTATTTTTTGCAATATTGTTGCAAAAAAATAAATAAAATTATTTAAGCATACTACATCTCGTAAAGGCGCTTTACAAGGGAGTAAATATTTTTGCTATCTTGACTACTGCAACCTGTTTTTAATAAGAGAGGCTACGAACACATTGCTACAGATCAAGACAGTGACGCAAAAAATTGGCCAGACCCTTTGACTTCAGAAGCAATCAAATAAACCTTCCCTTAAATCGCAGCAAATGCATCCGCTGTTCAGCTCATATACATCGCTCTCGGGAATGATTAAAAGCTGAGCGTCTATGCTTTTTTCCAAACTCATTTTCGATAGCCCAATGAAGAACCGGCAGTCTTCGGGCCAAAAGTTCATTTAAAAAAGTAGTTTTACCTGCGCCCGGAAAGCCGGATATAAATGGTTACCGGCTTAGAATGATTACTACTCATTGTATAACCGCTTTTACAACATCGCTGTGCGAAATAACCATTACAAAGTGCTCGCATTGCTGGCGACGGCTGGCAATACGGATTCGTCAGATACCGAAGCGGATTAAATATTTTTCGGAAACGGGTCTTCAAATTTCAATTTCATATCAAACAGGTATCGTTCTTCCTCGCGGAGCAAACAGGTCTCCAGATCATATGTCATACGCTCTTTGTTAATATGCTGGCCGATAAACACCAGCTCGTTCATACGGTCGCCCCACTGCCTGCTCCAGCGCTCTTCAATCGCTTGCTGGTTATCAACGTATGCTGCATAACGTATCCTTTCTTGGAATGGTATACTACTCCACCACACTCCGGCTCGCTCAATGCGGGAGGAGGCTCCGGCCTGTGAAAAGTTGAGTGCATCGCCGGGACGTGATGCCAGCCATAACAGTCCTTTAGCCCGGATGACGCCCTGGGGATACTGCTGATTTAAGTAGGTCCACAGTCGCTCGGGGTGAAACGGACGTTGGTTCCTGAATACGAAGGAGCTGATCCCATATTCTTCCGTTTCAGGTGTATGACCTTCGGATTCCAGCTCTTTTTGCCAGCCGGCCGAAGTTTCTGCTTCTTCAAAATTGAACAATCGGGTATTCAGAATTTTAGATGGTTCTACTTTACCAAAGCTGGAGGATATAATTTTAGCGCCCGGGTTTAGCTTGCCTATTGCCGCAGTTAATAAGCCTACTACCTGTTTATTCACCAAATCGGTCTTGTTAAGGATGATTACATTGGCAAACTCTATCTGATCCGTCAGCAGGTTCACAATGGTACGGTCATCCCCTTCCATATCGGTAAGACTACGATCTGCCAATAGTTCTTCGGTATTAAAATCTCTTAAAAAATTAAAACAATCCACTACAGTAACCATCGTATCAATATAACTGAACCGGGAGAGGTCAATGCCGTTAGCTTCATCCACATAAGAAAAAGTTTGTGCCACGGGTACGGGCTCGCTAATACCGCTGCTTTCGATCAACAGGTAATCAAAGCGACCTTCCTTTGCCAGCTTTTCCACCTCAACCATTAAGTCTTCCCTCAGCGTACAGCAAATACAGCCGTTGCTCATTTCCACCAGCTTTTCCTCCGTTCGTGATAAAGTTTGCTGCTGCGCAATTAAACGCGCATCAACATTTACCTCGCTCATATCATTTACAATTACGGCTACTTTCAAGCCATCCTTATTATGCAGCACATGATTGAGCAAAGTGGTTTTTCCTGCCCCGAGAAAACCACTCAAAACAGTTACCGGAAGCTTTTTTGTCACTGTGGCCGCAACAGCAGGATCAGCCAGAAGATGCGATTCCATATTAAATTAAAAATATTGAGGATTAATAATGTAAATATCACTGGTTAAGCAGCTGCTATCAACCTGAACCAGTTTATTATATTCTGAAGATGCTGAGTTCCATATAAAGCTGCAAACTTTTCTGTTTCGGGATGATGCCTGTCTAGGTAAACCAGCAACCGTTCACTTGCAAACTCAGGGGTGAGATTGATCTTACAATCATGTATGATACAATAACTCCATTGTTCAAATGTTTGAGGTATCATTTATTGAGGTTTTTTTTAAAGTAACAATCAGCGCTTTCACCGGCTGCTTAGTTTTTCAAGATTATACCCAAAATCTTATTTTCCATTGCTGCTGTGTTTATGGTTCTTAAAATTGATGAGATGACCCGTAACTAATAACACAGCACCTGCGTACATGAACGGGCTATGAAAATGAAAAGCAAGATCAAGAAGAACTGAAAGGCCAATGAGGCCGATTGCTACCCAGAAAATACCCTGCAGCCATTTTGAATGAATCGCTCGTGTGACCCGGTAAACAACTGCGGCTCCGATTATAAGAAATCCAAGATCTATATAAGTGTTGTGCTCATGTTCAAGACCCAATGGCAGGATCATTAATACCGGCAGTAAAAGGCAATGGATCAAACATAGCAGGGCTGCCGAAATCCCTAAAAGATCAAATACTTTTGATTTCATATTTACTATTTTTGCAACAATGTTGCAAAAATAGGATTTTTATCCTGTTGTCCCAAGGTTGTCTGAAGAAATCTGAATTTATTTTTACTTTTCGTGAGAATGACAGCTGCCTTTAGCGATGGTATTAACGTCCGGTGGGGTGAATTTTGGTGGCAATGGTAATGGCATAGTACATTCCACACTTATCACCATAATTTTCCTGCACTCCTTGCAGAGGAAGCTGGTATACTCCTGTTTTCGCCAGCTGCTGTGGCATTGGCTTTTAATATAAACCGTGCAATTGCTTTAAATGGGCACTGCAGCATTCCTTTTTCTACAAAGGCATGCAGGGTTCTGTAAATGGCGATCCGATCATAACGCTGGCTGTACCTGGTTTGTATATTATGATGCGATAAAGCTACATGGTTGCTGAAAAAAGCCCCAGGATCATCTTACGACATGGAGTTACCCA
>JBQGCI010000529.1:0-3375 GCA_052038405.1 Acinetobacter pittii | reverse complement strand
CCCGCTACCAGTGACCTGGTACCGGGAAGCAAAGCCCCCGAAGAAGCATCAATAAAGTAAGCCCTGTAATTTCCGGAGTAGGCAGAAAGATCAACGGATACAAGCGTCTTATCATCATCCATTGCTATCAAGCCTTCTTTACCCGCCAGCATATAAGTGCCAGATTGGTCAACAGGCTGCATACGGGCAGCTGCTTTGAGAAAATTCTCGTCAGTGCTTTTGGGCAATACCGGCATAGATCCCCCGGCCATAAAAACAGCCCAGCCGAAGCGATCGGCACCTTCGGAAGAATACATTACCGCTTTGTCCGGATATTTAAGGCGATATTCTTTTACAGCCCGGTATACCTGCTCAAAAGAAGTTCCTTTTGACTTCATCTGGCGCGCCCACTGACGCGGGGCCAGGTTTTTACCACCTTCAGGCGCATAGGCTGTGCCGTCTTTTTGATAATACCAGTACCTGATATCAATCAGATCCACGGCCTGGACATATTGGGGATTTTTTAAAATGGCATC
This sequence comes from Acinetobacter pittii, assembly GCA_052038405.1. GTDB lineage: Bacteria > Bacteroidota > Bacteroidia > Chitinophagales > Chitinophagaceae > Niabella. The sequence continues at coordinate 2,860 of JBQGCI010000529.1, read as the reverse complement.
CTGTACATCTTTCGTGGCGCTTAAGCCGGTAATTTGTTTGGCCTGATTTTTTTTCTCCCAATCGGCAATGGTCTGCAACCAAAACTCTACGAAATGCAGAGGTCCGGTAAACTCTTCACTGGTGAGCTGTATCACCGAACTATTATTTTTAAAGTTGTTCAGGCATTGCTCTATATACTGTTGATGCAGTTTTTTACGAACCGGATTCGAGACATCATAGAATTGTTCTGCATAAAATATACGTTTTTCACCTGCATAATGTACCGGCTCTACAAATCCGGTATTGTTGATGTTATTAGCAGTGCGCCAGGGAAAATCTACATAGTGTGCACCAGCCTCTATTATATTATGCTGGAAATAGTGTTGATGAATTAACAATAAACGGTTTTGCTCTGCCAGGTTTGTAAAATGAGCTAACCTGTACCAGTACCAGGTATTGTACTTGGTCAGATCATACTTACTTAAGCCATCCCAGGCAGTATCCTTCCCGCTTCTGGCAAATGGTAACTCATAAAACGGAGGCCATACTTCGCCATTCATCCTGCGGACTCTTTCGTGATCATCACGGCGGCGATCATACCATAACGCATAGTTTTGCTCCACAGCAACTACATTACGTTGTTGCATAGTTTGAATAATATCGTCTATTTCGTCGGTGAGCCCGGGTCCTACTCTTCCGGGAACAAAGCGCGTCAGAGCGGGCTTTTCTTTAGCCTGTTCGAGTTGACGGGCTTCTACTCCACCTGTCCACCAGGGTACCCCCATCCTGCTGCCAGCTATTAATTCTTTTGTATCTTTGTATATTAGCCAGCCATTTTTTATTTCCAGTCCTTTATTGCCGGCCTGACTATTTTTAGCCGTTACCGGTTGTATAGTTGTGGCTCCCGCTGACTGTGTGGTGATCGGATTTCTTTTTGCAGCCAGCGCAATCCATTCAAACATCGTGGTTTTGGGTTTGGATGCTTCGGCCGTTAACTGCTGCGCAACGGCTACTGTCGGACTACTTGATGCTTCAGAACCGATATCCAGTATTGCAGCCCTTTTACTAAAGTCTTTCCCAAGGCGTTGTGCCAGTTGCATATAATAGAAACTTCTCGGGCTTAAATGGTTATTGGATTCGGCCCAAAAGCCCTTACCGGCAAACTCGCTCCATGATCCGTAAGACCAGTTTTGCGCGGTTGGCGGCTTATCGCATTCGATGAGAGAAGCGGTGCAATTCCATAAAAAGCTATTGGCTCCCGACCAGCCGGCTCCTCGCCCGTCCTGGCCCCGATTTCCCAACCTGATTGCGTTTCCATCCACTTCCATTATATCAAACAGAATCCCTGAAGCCCAGCGTCCAATTGCACCGCTAAAACTGTAAGGCCTTTCAGAAACACATTGCACAAAAGCATTGGGCCCGGCAGCTGCATGGCCTATACTGTAGTCGTGATACCCATTTGCTGCAAAACAACGCTGAAAAAGGGTTTGCTGTCCCCGTGTAAAAAAAGTGTACCGTCTTTGTCCACCGATTTCTGATATTGGCTCAGTAGAGATGCAGTCTTCAACCGTAATACGCCTTGCAGTTTCATTAATAAAAACGGCTGAGCCCGCAAAATGTTGAAAGGATAACTGTCGTACCCAGGCATCTTCAGCATTCGTAAAAGTAACTGCCATCCAGCGATGTTGTTCATCTTTAGCATTGGCACGATCAAAGTCTGACAGTAAGGTCAGATTTTCTATTCCTATATTATTAATACGTCCGGCCCAGCTATATTTTGCAACGGTGGCACGTCCATAATTCTGATCCAGCGAAGTAGTTAAGGGCGCGTCAATAGTAATTTTATTGTCCTCTATCGCCACTATAGTCCGGTCAAAATAAAGATCCACGTCTCCCGGCTTCCAGCCCAAAGCTGACACGCCTCCCCCAAATTCATCAGTACCAAGAGCTGTGATCCACTCCTGTGTAGACGGTCGTTTGATCTGTACCTGGTCGCCTACACGAAAAGCAGCCGGATCGGAGACTTCGAAAGACATTGCTCCAACCGGAACGTATTGCTGCGTTATGGCTTTTTCAGCTGCTATCTTTTTATCATCCCTTCCGAAAAACCGAATCAGGCCATCCCTGTCAACACCTTTGCCTGTAATGGCAGTTTGTCCCTGCGCGCCAAAGCCTCTTAATACAATGCCAGACACGGTAATTTTCAATTGTCCGTTTACCTCATAGTTACCTTTTGAAAGCAATACGGCTCCTCTGAAACCGGTAGGTTCAGGCTGCATGGCCGCCACCTTGTCAATTGCACGCTGAATGGTGGCTGTAGCATCGCCTTTCACCAAAGGCACTACTACTTTTACAGGCACCATGGGTATGTCTTCGCCCGAAGCTTTATAACCGCAATAAGAGAAGTCGGGTACACGATCGCCCGTAACGGTATCTGCGTTGTAAACAATCCGCCCCTGCTCCACCACAACAGGCAGGACAGGCTTAGGCGGTTTGGGCTTTTGTGCGTGCATGGTGCTACCCGGGAGCAGCATAGTTGCTGCCACTATAATTGTAATAAAACGGGTAGTGTTAAAAGCGGACTTTACTGCTGCTTTCCTTTTTGTGAGATGATTAAGAATAGACTGGGACACTGCGACCTGGTTTACGATGATTAATATTTGCTGATCCCTTTTGATGGTTTCACTGTTGCAATATCCACCAAACTATTTAAATAATTCTCAATATTGCTGTACCCGTTTTTAGCAATCTTAACTGCATCACCAGCGTCTTTGGGATTAAATTTATTCTTCTTTTCATAATCGTCAGGGATACCGTCGTTATCACAATACACATAAGGAGTGCCTTTATATTCGGGGTATCCACCTACCTGGGAAGGAT
>JBQGCI010000528.1:0-10125 GCA_052038405.1 Acinetobacter pittii | reverse complement strand
GCAAACATACAGGATTTTATATTTTTTATCAGCCCGGCCTGAGAATATAAAATGACCGCCCCGCGTGCACCGGCAGATATCGCCGTGTTTATATCTGGTTGTTGATCAACTATATAGCTACTGTCAAGGAGCCCCTGTCTTTTTATATGTAAAAGTTTAAATTTCTACCATGGTTTATCGTGCTATAGGCTTAATGAGCGGCAGCTCTCTCGACGGATTAGATATTGTGTTTGCTGAAATTTTAGAAAATGGCGGCAAATGGAGGTATGAGCTGGTTCATGCAGACTGTATTCCCTACAGCAAGGAATGGATCGATCAATTAAAAAATGCCACTTCCCTGTCTGCATTTGAGTACCAGCTTTTGCATACAGCCTATGGCCATTATATAGGCCAGTGTGTTAATGAGTTTATAGAGAAATACCGGCTGCAGTTTAAAGTGGCTGTTGTTGCATCACATGGACATACCACTTTTCATATGCCTGCTAAGAAAATGACTGCACAGCTGGGAGACGGTGCTGCCATTGCCGCAGTGACCCAGCTGCCGGTGGTTACCGACCTCAGGGCTATGGACATTGCCTTCGGAGGCCAGGGAGCACCGATCGTACCCATTGGGGAGCAATTATTTTTCTCAGATTACCCCTACTTCCTTAATATTGGTGGCATCGCTAATATATCTATTAATAACGATGATTATAAGGCTTTTGATATTTGTGCCGCTAACAGTGTTTTGAATATGCTGGCTCATGAAGCCGGACAGGAATTTGACCGGGACGGAGTTATGGCCAGAAGCGGACAGGTGAACCAGGCACTGTTGAATGAGCTCAATGGCCTGACTTATTACGCTCTTCCGATTCCTAAATCGCTGGCCAATAGTTTTGGCACAGATACCGTGTTCCCTATTATTAAGAAATACGGTATCTCTACCGAAGATGCCTTACATACCTACATTGCCCACATGGTAAGGCAGATCAAAAATGCAATTATGGCCAACCGGGTATCGGCTGATGGCGAAGAACGGCTGCTGGTAACAGGTGGCGGCGCATTCAATGGCTACCTGGTAGAGCGCTTACAAGAGGCACTGGGCGCTATAAAGGTCATCATTCCTGATGAGCAGCTGGTTCAATACAAAGAGGCTTTGATAATGGCTTTAATTGGCGTATTACGCTGGCGCGAAGAGTATAATGTGCTGAGCTCAGTAACCGGCGCGGCACGTAACAGCGTGGGCGGGGCCATGTGGATGGGACAGGAGGAATAGAGAAAAGTCCATAGACAATAGCTAATAGTCCATAGACTTTGTATCCACCTCGCTGCTATGAGCCATGGACTATCGACTATCGACTGCATCCTACATCATGATCTTCACCACCAGTTCCTTTAACAGTTCAGCGTCCTCTACCCTGGCGGTATTGATGCCCAGGCTTTTCAGGTTATAGCTATGCAACAACAGGAGTATTTTCTCTGCATCCCGGAAGCTGTAAGTTTTTGAAGCCTGTAAATAACTCTTTACAAAAAATGGTCCTACACCGATCTGTTTGGCAATAGCATCTTCTCCTCCCGAAGCGCCATAAACCATATAGGTTTTATTGAAAAAAGAATATAGTGATGGCAATACCAGTTGTATAGGCGCCACTTTAGGATTGGCGGCAAAATACTGGATGATGCGTACAGCTTTGGCCATATTTCTGGTTGCAACAGCATTTTGCAGTTCAAATACATTGAACTCTTTGCTGATACCCACATAACGCTCTATGTCTTCTTCTGTAATGGATTGACGTGCGCCGAGGTTAATGAGTATTTTATCGATCTCATTTTTAATCCGGCTCAGGTCATTGCCAATATGATCTACGATGAGGCTATTAGCTTTCGGTGATATTGTATAGCCCATATTCTTAACAACACCATTTACCCATTCGGGGAGCGCATTGTCGTACAACTTCTTGGTAACAATATATTCCGTTTTATCTTTTACCAGCTTGGCAAACTTCGTGCGGGAGTCCAGCTTCTTATCTTTGAAAGCTACGATCAACACGGTAGATGATAACGGCGTTTGTATATAGGGTTCGAGCTTATCCACATCTTTCATTTGCTGGGCCTCTTTTACAATCACCACTTGCCGGTCGGAGAACATCGGATATTTACGGCAGGCGTTCAAAACATCGGGCCAGGCCGCGTCTTTACCATAAAAGATGGTGAGGTTAAAGGAAGCTTCACTCTCGTTAAGGATATGATGCTCCGCATAATTTACTAGCTGATCTACATAATATTCCTCATCGCCTTCTATCCAATACACTGGTTTATAAGCACTTTTCTTCCAATCTGATATTATCTTATCCACAGACATGCACGCAAGATAATTTTAAATCCCAAAATATTACCAAAATATCGCTGATATCCTACGCCATAATCGGTTTGGCATAATTTGTGTTCCGACTGAAAAGACATTTTTCAGAAATATTAGGAAATTCTTTAACCTACTGCATTATGTGCAGTTTTTTTAGTGCAGTTTTAAATTAAAAAATTATTGTTTTATGGCAAACACAAATTATCCCTCTGCCTCTCAGCAGCCATCCAATAATACACCCTCTGGTTCCAATGGTGGTAGAAACCTTATTATCGGCCTTCTTGTAGCCGCTTTACTCGGAACATGGGGCTTTATGCTTTGGAATAAGAATTCGGGCACTGAGGGCGGAAATGTCTTTTCGGGTACCGATGCGCAAACTGAAACAGTAATGTCTGAATCAGATTCGCTAAGACAAATGTTCAACCTGGCAGAAATGCGCCTGGACTCCATTACCGGGGCCAATAACAATTTGCAGGGAGAGAAAACAGCCCTTCAAAAAGAAATTGATTCAAGAAAAGCTGAAATCAATAAAATATTAAGCAACAATAACGCAACAGCGGCTGATTTAAAAAGAGCGCGCCAGTTAATAGGTGAATTGAACGGCCAGATCGGCAGGCTGGAAGCCCAGGTAACACAGCTTAAAGGTGAGAACCAGGAGTTAACAGCACGTAACACCCATTTGACGGCTGAAAAAAATGTATTGAGCCAAAACCTGGATATGCGCACGGCTGAAAATGACGAACTGGCTAACACCGTTGATGTGGCCAGCACGCTCGCCGCCTCGGGTATGTCGGTAACACCGCTAAAAGAAAGAAAGAACGGTAAGGAGAAAGAAACGAGCTTTGCCAGAAGGGTGGATAAATTACAGATCGCTTTTAATATCGAAAACAGGATTACCACTTCCGGCCCCGCTGATCTTTATGTTATCGTTACAGATCCTAAAGGCGCTATTGTTCAAAATTCTGAATTAGGCTCCGGCGCTATGACTACCCGCCAGGATGGTGACAGGAACTTCACCGCAAAAATCCCTGTAGAATATGAAACCGGTACCCGCAAAGGCGTTTCATTTCCTATAAAAAATGCAGAAGGCTTTAAACCTGGAGATTACAAAATAGAAGTATATCACAACGGATTTAAAATAGGTGAAGGCATCAGAAGCCTGAGAAAGGGAATCTTTGGTTAAACATCAGAAACCCACAAATATAAATGCCGCCTCAAAAGGGCGGCTTTTTATTTACTGCCCCTTATTAGCCCCTACGCTACTTGTATAGCAAACCGGCATCAATATCATCATTACAAGGTTCACCCCTCCCTCCCGGCCAGTGTAAAAACTAACGGGGACAATGCTGAGATTGGAGTTTATACACAGTTGAATACGTTTCAATAAGAATGGATTCTTTATTGAAACTGGAATTTAAGGGGGATAAGATTACAGCGTTTAACAAAAAGCTCTGGTTTTTTTCTTTCAGCAATACAGCCTGGAATATCCAGGTTCCCCCGGGCAGGAAAAAGGGCCTTACTCATAAGACATTACACTAAAAACAGCCTTGGCTAATTGTATCCAATTTTGTCTAGGATAACGGACCCGGCAGGCTGTTTATCAAATACAAAACGGATCTGTTCTATTTGCCGGGGATCAAAGTCGGCGTTAGCTTCTTTAAATGCAGAAAAAGGCAATTGAATAAACTGAAGTACCCGCTCTACCGGCATATCTTTTTTGAGATCTGACAGATAGTTCCATTTCGCAAGTTCTGTCTTCAGCAAAGGAGCCGCTGTATAAAAATCATTAAATGATTTTCTATAAATCCTGGTTCGTGTTCTCAGTTCTATAGAAAAGTTTACCTGATTAATTTGATCGCTATTGTTAGCAATGGAAAAAAATAAATTTTCGGAGTTCCCTGGGATCCCGTTTCCGGGCAGTCTTCCCGACAAATTGATGGTGTAATAGGACGGGGCTGGGTTCTTCGAGTTATTCCATTCCAGGAATACTCCTTTATTATCCTGGCCCAATACGTCTCCGTTTCTGAGAGGTAGTACTCTTTCATACCATTTTTTCAAATTACCAGCCTCAATGAAACAGCCTTGTAAACCGGTTGTTCGTAAGTTTTGATCTTCCTCATAATCTGCCAGGTAACGGAACGAGTAGTCTTCAAACTGGCTCACATAGTAATTGCGCGGTAAAAAATCGAAACCGGTCCTGCAATCTTTCAGAAGAGGTATATATTTTTTTTCTCCCAGCATCGTTGCTTTTAAAAAAGCAGATACGTAGGTACCAGCAATGCGTTGTTGATCTGCACCACTTAAAAGGCCGGCAGAATTGACAAAATACTGGTTCGGAAAACGTAGATCCTTTATCCCCCAAACACTGTTAAATTGCCCGTGGTTAGCTTTATATATATAGAGCATTGCTTTAAGATTCTTGTGAGCAGTATCCGTCTTAACCCGGTTAAACGACCTGATACCTTCACAATAATAGACGTCCTGATCATGGCTCCCATGCAAGATCAGAAAGTTAGCGCCGCTATTTTCAAGGGGGATTTCAAATCCTGGTGATTGCCGTCCGGCCGGAGCCAACTGTACGATGCTTTTAATTGAAAATCGAAAATTGAATTTGATCTCCCCGTTATACGGGTACCGGTCGAGCCCGTTGAGTGTGAGCGCCACTGCAACTGCGTCCGCGCCGCGCGAGTGTCCGGCGAGGCAGATATTGTTCATATCAACGCGCTGGTAAAAGGGATTTCCGGGATTGGCACTCCAGGTACGCATATATTCCAGGTGTTTTAAAATCAACCAGGCCCTGGCGTTTACCTCGGTAAACCAAAAATCATTAAACCAACTTTCGTTTAAAAAATTTTCGTCGATCGATACAACTACAAATCCCTGGCTAGCCAGTAAGCTTCCCATGTAAGCATATCCTTTTTCTGAATAATCGGTCATCAAATGATTGCCATGCACAAAAACAATCAGGGGGAAGGTACCGGGTTGCTGGGGCATCCATACCCTTGCATTCAGTGGCAACTGATCAAGGCCAAATCCCCAATAGGTTTTTCTCAAAAAAGATTTAATTTTTGAAGCGGGCTGCATAAATGATGAACCGTTAACTGGCATAGTGCGCAGCTGAACATCGGGCCCATACTCAGCGCGCTGCTTATCCGTGCCTGACCCGTAGCAAAACTCTTTAACGGTGAAGGGACGTTGTTTTATCGGATCTTCGACAGAAGTAAGCAATTTACTGGCTTTTTGATCCCAATACTGATCGGTAACCGGTACCGCATGGGTACTGCCTTTACTAACCAGTAAGGCGAACATCGACAGGTTAATCGCCAATGCAAGGCCAACGAACAACCATCTCACCATTAATCGGGTTTTGAGATGGAATGCGATACCGACGAGTATACCCGAAATAAGCTCTAAAAAAATAAAGGGCCGGTTAAATTTTTCATCCGGTAAAAACCTTGTAAATAAAAATGTTCCGATAACGGCGATCACAATATACTTATTAACGTTCTGAACAACCGTATAGGCATAGTATGCCAGTCCGAATATTAAAAATGGAAGCATCAGCGATACTCCCACTACGATAAAAACATCAACTATTAGCGGCAGTCCGGTTTTTACAGTGCCGGCAAAATACATCATACATATTAAAGCAGCTACCATGCTGCCTACCAAAGCTCCCCGAGAGGATTTGTTCAGCAGGTTAATAATTGCCTCAACAGAAAATTTTACATTCTTTTTGCTTTTCCCAAACATGACAGTAGTTGCTCAGCGATATATAATCGTAAGTAATCATTAAAATTACTTCTTACCGCTGATATTGATGCCGGAAAGTATTTTTTTTTTCGCTGCTCTCTTTTTACCATCCGCCAACGCCAAAATCTGGTACGGACCTCCGGGATAACTATTCAAACGACGTGATTGGAAGTGGACAAACTGTAGTACGAAAAGCTCATTTTACCCTTTCATTGCCAAAACCGGCGAAGAGAACGACACCTTGGGGAAAGTACAGGATTGTGGTCAGCAATAGACCCAGAAAGCTGAGATTTTATTGATAATCGCAAGGGCCGGTTATAGAACAGATTCAATTCAAATTTTATATGAAGCGGATGCACCCGTTTATCTTTGCATCTACCGCCGTATGATAAATGCAAGAGAACATTAATTAACAAAGCCCCAAAAAATACCGAATCGTATGATCAGTCCTGCATAAGGATAATCGGGCGCCGCGAAATTACTGTTGGTAAAACCGTAAGAGGTTCTGCCATCTACCCCAACCAGGCTCCGGAATGTGTTCAGGTTTTCTGCGCGCAAAAATGCCCTGAAAGCATTAATGCGGAAGTGAACAAAAGCCGCAATATCCGGTAACTTATATTTTACCGTAGTGCTATCCTGGTAGAAGAACTGTCCTAGTACGGGCGAATAATTATTAGCTTTATAATTGGTGCGATACCTGGTGTCGAAGCCCATGGCTATTTTAAGATTATTGAAGCCAAGATTACCTTCGTACATAATTCGGTTACGGGTAAGCCAGGAAGGTACATTTACCGGCCCGTTGCCAATAACCTGCTGAAAGTAGTTGTCTGTTATCCATTTGTACTGGCGTTTTTTACCAAATGCAAAGGTTTTATGCGCAGATACCTGTAGTAAGTTGAAAAGAGAAGCCTGGTTAATATTGTAAAAATCGGTATAGTACGTATAGTTGTTCACCAGGTAGTAGTGCCCGGTTAGTCTTAATTTAAGCAGGGGCTGGTATAAAGTGGCATACAGGTGTGTACTGTTCTCTTTCCTGAGGTTTACCGTATCTTTCATCAGATAAAACGAACTATTGGCGTTTGTAACGTACGACGGTGTCCTGCTTACATTTTCAAAACCCAATTTTAGCGCCCCTACTTTATCTCCGAAAGAGCTTTGAATACTTGCGGCCACATCATAGTCTCCGGCATTCATCCCCACAAAATACATGTTACCCCTGGCCAGCAGATCCCAACGCTGGTTTTTGGTACGGTTTCGATACTCGCCATGCCCCATCAGGTTGTAACCTTTATGCTGCTTGTCATCCGCATAGTTAATGCCGTCCGTAGTTTCAGCAATTCCATCCCTGAATATACCCGTAAGATTCTGCAGGGCGATCCCAACTTTTAAAAACTGCTGTGTATTCTTTTCATCGGGAAAGGTGTAAATAGAGAAATCATTCATCAACTCCCTCCAAAAGTCTTCCCTGCGAAAAAGGGAGTTTACGGCAGGCATATCATAATATTCGCTGTAATACTCCGCCCGGGGATTGGCATCTGAGAACAAGTATTTGTAGGCGCTATACCTGATAGTATGCTCCAGCCGCACACGGGGAAAAAACAGGGGTATAACCGTACTGTCATTCACCAGTGAATCCTTGCGTCCCAAATCATACTGATGGCGCATAATTGCATTAAAATCCTCGTAGGTATTACCGGTAGAAATATCCGTATTAAAAATTCCGGATCCGAAACCCGATTCCCCGCCTATTTTTGTATTCACGGTAGAGCGATCAGCAAAATCAGGGTTATCTATATAATTCTTATCGTTGAGTATTCCCCCACTTTCGCTACCCTTCAGCTTGTTGGCAATGATTGCTGCGTAATTGGTATATCGCCGGTCCCGGGTTTGAAACCAGTTGGTAATTGCATAATTATTGTGACTGGTTTTTTGATTGCGGTAAATACCCGGGGCGCCAACCATCCTGTAATGAATGCTGGCGTTCCATTGGGGTTTAATATTCTGGGTATGCAGCAGCTCAATCATTTGCTCGCTGCGTGTACCCAACATATAGCTTATTTCAGAGTAGGGTCTTGTAACCGTAAAAAAACGGGCTTTATCTACCGTAAACTTATAAATATCATAAGCATGAAAACCGGCATCCCAGCCCGATTTCATATTGGGAGCAAACAGAAAGGACTGAGCAGCCGCACCTGTGTTGGAAAGATGGTAATAGTCTGCCGGAATGGGATATTTTACCGTAAAATCGTTGATAGACGAATCCACACGGTAGGCTCTCGCTGTGTCGAGGTAACGATAGCTGATAGTGATTGAATCTTCAAATTTATTCCTTCGCCCTATTGAGTCGGTTCCGCCCCCGGCATTGGCAATACCCCTAAACCGGTCTCCAACGCCCCGGACCGGACTTTGAGCATATACAGAAAGGCCCACACAAATAAATACCAGTAAAAGAATGCCCCTCATTAAATATCTATATAGCTTTTATTAATTCGGTAAACAAATGTGCCAGTTTAGGCTCTGCAGCGTTGGCAGCTTCCAGCACCTCTTCATGGGTTATTACATTTTCTTCATCCCTGATACCCAGATCGGTAATCACGCTCACCGCAAAAACCTCCATCCCCATATGATTCGCTACAATACATTCCTGCACGGTGCTCATCCCAACGGCGTCGGCCCCTACGGTTTTGATCAGCCGGTATTCGGCCCGGGTTTCGAAAGTGGGTCCTGTTACTACGAAGTAAACACCCTCATGCAGTTGTATAGAAGCCGCTTCACCTATTTGCCTTGCCTTTGCAATCAAATGCTTTTTGTAAGGTTCGCTCATGTCGGGGAAACGGGTGCCCCACTCCTCCACGTTTTTACCGATAAGCGGATTGGGTGTGCTGAAACTGATGTGATCGTTAATGACCATAATATCGCCCACATTAAAAGATTCATTAACACCGCCGGCCGCATTGCTTAACAAAAGTGTTTGTATACCGAGCATCTTTAGTACCCTGATCGGAAAAACGACTTCCTGCGGCGTGTAGCCTTCATAATAATGAAAACGACCACTCATAGCCACAACCTTTTTACCGGAAAGCTCGCCAAAGATCAATTTACCCGAATGGCCTTTTACGGTAGATACCGGGAAATTCGGTATATCGGTATAAGGCACTTCCGCTTCCACCTTTATCTTTTGTACAAAATTTCCAAGTCCGCTTCCCAATATGATAGCCACTTGCGGCCGGCCTTCATAACGGGCTTTTAAAAAAGCAGCTGTTTCGTTTACTTTTTGTACAATAATCTCACTCATGAGGATATTATTTAAGTGAGCAAATATAGTGAAAGGGAACAGCTTAGCAGACGTTGAAAACGTTAATCCCCTTGCAGGCCTTAGTTTTATTAATATTTTAAGAGAAAATAGTGCAGTAGCGCCTGATGGCCTTGGTTCATATATGATACCCGTATATTTGATGAAATCTCCTATCCGGTTTGTGAAGCAGGCTTAAGCCAAACTTTGAATACAAACTTTAAACTTTCCTCTTATCTTCGTGCCAAAAGTTTTTTACTATGAACCTTCATGAATATCAGGCGAAAGAGTTACTAAAAAAATACAATGTACCCGTGCAGGAAGGCTACGCATGTAGTTCTGTTCAGGAAGCTGAGGAAGCCTACCGTAAGATAAAAACTGACAGTGGCAGTAAGTTTGCTGTTGTAAAAGCGCAGATCCATGCCGGTGGCCGTGGAAAAGGCACTGTAAAAGAAACAGGTATTAATGGTGTTAAAGTTGCAAAGTCTTTAGAAGATATCCAGGAGTTTGCCCAGGGCATATTGGGAGGCACGCTGGTAACCGTTCAAACCGGCGCAGCTGGCAAAGTTGTAAACAAAATATTTGTAGGCCAGGATATGTATTATGATGGCCCCAGCGAAAGGCAGGAGTTTTACCTTTCGATACTGTTAGATCGCTCCAGCGGCAAGAACGTGATCATGTACAGCACGGAAGGAGGTATGAATATCGAAGATGTAGCACATGACACGCCTGAAAAAAT
>JBQGCI010000527.1:0-9669 GCA_052038405.1 Acinetobacter pittii | reverse complement strand
GCCATGGCTTGGGCGTTTGCTACAATTTGTTGCGTATAGGCTGTAAAGCTGTCATCCAGTATTTCGCCAAAAGCCACTGCTTTGGCTGCAATGATATGCTCCAGCGGCCCCCCTTGTATACCCGGAAATACGGCCAGGTCCAATAATTGGGTAATGGTACGTGTGTTGCCTTTGGGATCTTTAATGCCCCAGGGATTTTCAAAATCGTGTCGTACCATAATAACGCCGCCACGGGGGCCGCGCAGTGTTTTGTGTGTAGTGCTGGTTACAATATGGCAATGGTCAAACGGGTCGTTCAGTAAACCTTTTGCAATTAAACCGGCGGGGTGGGCGATATCGGCTAAAACGATGGCGCCAATTTTATCAGCAACGGCGCGAATGCGGGCATAATCCCAGTCACGGCTGTAGGCAGAAGCGCCGCAAATAATCATTTTAGGCTTTTCTGTTAATGCTTTTTGCTCCAGGTCATCGTACTCTACTAATCCTGTTTCCCTGTTCACTCCGTAAGAAATAACCTTATAATGCTTACCGCTAAAATTAGCGGGGCTACCATGGGTAAGGTGTCCTCCCATGCTCAGGTCCAATCCCATAATGGTGTCACCCGGCTTTAAAACTGCCTGGAATATAGCGGCGTTCGCCTGCGCTCCGCTGTGTGGCTGCACATTGGCCCAGCTTAAATTAAATATTTGCTTCAACCTGTCTATAGCCAGGTTTTCAATTTCATCTACTACTTCACAACCTCCATAATACCTGCGTCCGGGATAACCTTCAGCGTATTTATTGGCGGGCACGCTACCCATTGCCTGTAATACCTGGTAAGACACGAAGTTTTCTGAGGCAATCAACTCAATGTCGTTGCGCTGGCGCTCTAATTCTTTATTGAGCAGTTCAAAGAGGATAGTATCATTTTGCATGGCGCAAAATTAAGGTTATACAAATTTTTATTGGCATATTTTACGCACAACGGCGCTATTTTTTATGGATAAAGGATGAATTTTACCGTTGGGCCAGGTAAATTATATATATAAGATACATATATATTGATACGGGGAACCTGGTTAGCCGCGATCAAGAAAAGCAATTGTAGCAGCAATTGAACGGTTGACTTTTAATTTTTACTTACCTTCACTCTTTATAATATACTGTAAATTATTACCCCGGCCGGGGTTATTTATATATGAAGGCAATCATTCCTGTTGCAGGTACCGGAACTAAATTGAGACCCCATAGTTATACGCAGCCCAAAGCGTTGATCCCATTAGCAGACAGAACTGTTCTAAGCATCATTATCGACCAGCTAAAAGATGCCGGAGTAGACGAGTTTATTTTTATTATCGGTTACCTTGGCGATAAGATCTATCACTATATAAGAGATAAGCACAGCGATATTGTGGCGCATTTCGTTGGTCAGGAAGACAGAAGAGGAGTGGGACACGCTATCAGCCTGGCGAAAGACCTGGTTAAAGGCGATGAAATATTGATTACTTTAGGTGATACCATCTGTGAATATGATGTAAACGAAGTGCTACGTGGAGAAGGGTCGTATATAGGGGTACGTAAAGTAGATAATCCAAGAGATTTCGGGGTAGCAGAAATTGATGCCAATGGGATCATAGAATCGGTAATTGAAAAACCTCATATCCCCAAGTCAAATATGGCCATGGTGGGGGTTTATAAAATAGTAGAAACAGATATTCTCTTTTCCTGTCTCGAAAAAAATATAACAGCGGGTTTGTTAACACACGGAGAGTTTAGTATAACAGATGCCATTTATTGCATGATAGAAAAAGGCGTTACTTTCAGGTCGTTTAAAGTAGATAACTGGTTCGATGCCGGAAATAAAGAAACCCTGTTGAGGTCGAATGCCACTTTATTGAAAAAGTTCGGTGTGGAAGCTGATGCTTCAAAATACCAGAATACGGTCCTCATTCCACCGGTAAGTATCGGGGTGGGTTGCTCTATTGAAAACTGTATTATCGGTCCCAATGTAACATTGGGAGAATACACCAATATGACGCAATCTATTGTAAAAAATTCTATTGTTGGCGCTTACTCGAGCTTATATGATATTGTTATAGAAGATTCTCTTATTGGAAGCGACACCAGCTTAAAGGGTGAATCGCGCAGCCTTAATATCGGAGACAACACCAGCATCGACCTGGGATAAGAAATCCAAGGCTTTCTGAAGCGTAATCCCGCGCTATTACCCGAATTATTCTATAAACATAGTATCTTCCGGAAAATTGTACGAACCGGATGAATTATGTTGCAAACTAAAATTACCAGGCTTTTCAATGTTCAGTATCCCATCATCCAGGCGGGAATGGTTTGGGCCAGCGGGTGGAAACTGGCCAGCACGGTTAGCAATGCAGGAGGATTGGGTGTTATTGGTGCCGGATCGATGCCTCCCGGCTTATTGAAAGAACATATACAAAAGTGTAAAGCCGCCACCCATCTTCCTTTTGCGGTTAATGTACCCCTCCTGTATCAGGAAATCGATCAACAGGTTCAGACAATCATAGACGAAAAAGTTCCCATTGTTTTTACAAGTGCCGGTAATCCTAAAACCTGGACCCCTGTTTTCAAGCAGGCAGGCATTACTGTGGTACATGTTGTAAGCAGCAGCAGATTTGCTTTAAAGGCGCAGCAGGCCGGCTGCGACGCTGTAGTGGCCGAAGGCTTTGAAGCCGGCGGTCATAACGGGCGTGAAGAAACAACGACGATGGTATTGATACCGCTGGTAACGGCGGCTGTTGATATACCGGTTATTGCGGCTGGTGGCATTGCAACAGGCCGGCAGATGCTGGCTGCTTTTGCTTTGGGTGCCGAAGCGGTGCAGATGGGAAGCCGGTTTGTAGCATGTACAGAAGCTTCTTCACACGTTGGGTTTAAAGAGAAGGTGATTCAGGCGATTGAAGGAGATACGCAGCTATCCATGAAAGCATTAACACCGGTACGATTGCTTAAAAATGATTTTTACGACAAGGTGAGGGTAGCTGAAACGCGTTGTGCATCGCCAGAAGAACTGGCCGCCTTACTCGGAAAAGGACGTGCCAGGCTGGGAATGTTTGAAGGGGACCTTGAAGAAGGAGAGCTCGAGATAGGCCAGGTAAGCGCTTTGCTTAACGACATGCCCTCTGCGGCCACAATCATATCAACCGTTTGGAACGAATTTATAGCCGAGAAAAACAGGCTCATGACTCTTTAATTCTACACGCCCTATGAAGAAAATCCTCCTCCTAAGCTTTTTGTTTTTGCTCCTTGTGGGTAAAATATATGCCCAGTTCGACGAGCTGCAACATACAATAGAACGGCAGGATAGCATGGCTGGTTTTCATGGGAGGGAAAAGCTCTTTGTTCATTTGGATAAGCCTCAGTATCAGGTAAATGATACGATGTGGCTGAAGGGCTATATCGTATCCGGCGTCATGAATTTGGTTAACGATAGCAGCCGGATTGCTTATATGGAATTTATCGATGCTAACGGAATGCTGGCAAAACGTATCAGTGCTATATGTGATTTTGGGCTTTTTTACAGCAATATTACTTTAGGAGATCAACTTTTTCCCCAGGGGGATTATACCTTACGCGCGTACACTGAACGAATGCGCAGCTTTGGCGATTCACTGTTTTTTCAGACTTCGTTTAAGGTTATCAACCCTAAAGCCGAACAGTGGAAAGCAACATTAAAGGAACTGAGTTTTGCAGATAATAAACTTTTTATTGCCGCCGGTTTGCGTGCCGATGGGGCTGCACCCTTATCGAACAATAAGATTACGGTAGCGTTGAAATCGAAAAATAAGACATTGTTCCGTAAACGGATGATAACGGATCCCGGCGGTAATATTTACATCGATACGCTTTTAAAAAACCAGGGAAGCAGAAAGAATTATTACTTTGAAATAGTAAATAAAGACCTGGACCTTAAAATTCCGTTACCTAGTAATAATAAACGTATTGATCTGCAGTTTTTACCTGAAGGAGGAAGTTGGATTGCAGGTTACAAACAAAAGCTGGGTTTTAAGGCGTTAAATATTTATGGCAAAGGTGTGGATGTCAGCGGTACCATTAAAGATAGCAAGGGGAATGTTTTGACGTCTTTCAACTCGGTATATAAGGGGATGGGTATTGTAGAGCTTTTGCCGCTGCATGGCGAAACATATACCGCCTGGCTCGATGACGGATCTGTTTATAAAATACCCTCTGTAGATACCAGCGGGTGGATCCTGCAGGTGGGTTATACAGAGAACGCCGATAGTATTACCATTAAAGTGGGTACCAATGATCCTGCTGATACAACGGGCTGTTTTATTACCGGTGAAACACGTGGCTACTATTTTCTCAAAGGCAGGTTAAGAAATAAACAGCATCATAAGTTAATATTGCCTGTATCCGTTTTTCCCAGTGGTGTTGCAAAAATTACCTTGTACAATACCAGTGGAGTACCCGTTAACGAAAGAGCATTATGGGTATGGCATGATGATGACCTGAAGTTGAAGATAACTACTGCAAAAGAAGCTTATAGTAATAAGGACAGTGTTGCACTCAGTCTGGCTGCTAAGAATGATGCCGGCGAACCGGTGTTAGGCAGCTTTTCGTTGGCCGTATTAGATACCAGTCAGGTGGTGTTTAATACAGACGCGGAAAATATCGTAAGTTATATGACCTTAACCGCCGATTTGAAAGGACGGGTAGAAAATCCTTATTATTATATAAAGAACCCGCGGAGTACAGCAGCTGATGCGTTAATGCTGACACAGGGCTGGGTAAAATATAATTTTGGAGATGCTTATGGAAAATACGGGTATGAAAAGGAGTTTGAGATAAAAGGAAAAGTTACTAATATTTTAAACAAACCCTCAGCTAACACCAATGTAACGTTATTTGGGCGCGATGGCCGGAACGGCGTTTTTTTTAAAGATACACTCACCAACAGCACCGGAGAATTTTGCCTGAAGAATTTTCCTTTGTTCCATACCGACAGCGTGAGCACGTTGATTAAAGCAGTGAACAAAAGGGACAAATCTTTTGGAATAGGGGTAGAGGTATTTTATAAGGAGTATCCGGCTATACCCGAACCCGAAGCTATATTTGATGAAGGAAGCATATTGTTTGATACAGCAGCCAGGAAGGCGATAGACAGGCGATCTGCAGTAATGGAGCAATTAAGAAGAGATGGGCGTTACCTGGAAGAAGTGATCGTAACCGCGAAGGCACGCATATCTGGTTCAAAAAATCTGAATGAAGACGGCGGATCAGATCAAACAATAACACAGTCGGTATTAGAGCAAACCCCCAAGGATGATCTGCTTACAGTATTAGTTAAACAAATACCGGGTTTTCCGCCCATGCGTGGAACGCCGTTTGCTATTGGAAGAAGCAAAATTGAAATTGTGATAGATGGAATGGATCTGAAATTCTTCGAAATGGATCCTATTGACGTTTTGCGGTATTATGCAGCAGAAGATGTGAAAGGAATTGAAATAATGAGAAGCCCGCGCTACTCAACACCCTACCAGGTACGGTTTAATGAAGGTAAAGTGGATATTATAAATCCGCCCACTTATATAGAAATTACGACTCATAGCGGAGTAGGACCTTTCCTGAAAAAAAAGGCTGGTATGTATTTGTTAAAGCCCACCGCTCCCTTTGTAGGACGACAATTTTACACTCCAAAATATACGTCGCCTGATCAGGAAACCGTCTTCCCCGACCTGAGGCAGACCATTTATTGGAACCCTGATGTTATCACCAATAAAAACGGTGAAGCCAGGCTGTCGTTTTACACTTCGGAGAGTAAAGGAAGTTATCTGATCATTGTTCAGGGAACTGATCTAAAAGGAAGTTTTGGTACTTTGATCGTTCCATTAAAAATAGAAACCCGAGGGAAATAAGCAACTGATCATCCTTTAAAAATAAAATACACGGCTGCAATTAACAGAACAAAACCTATTAAATGATTGACAGAAAGTTGAAAATTATCAAACATCAACTTAGAAAAAATTACAAACACAACCAGTGTAATCACTTCCTGCAATACTTTTAACTGAACCAGAGAAAAAGGTCCCCCGGTTTCGGAAGAACCCAGCCGGTTGGCAGGCACCTGCAGGCAATACTCAAAAAAAGCAATACCCCAGCTTATGAGAATGATGACCCACACTGAAGTGTTGGCATGATGGCTTCCTTTGCCAAAGAACTTAAGGTGGCCATACCAGGCAAAGGTCATAAATATATTAGATAAAAATAACAGGCCAATAGAGCTGAATGCTTTCATATTTTATTGTATAAGTAAACAAATATTTTACCAGGTAGCGGCACTATCGTCTCCTCTTTTATCTGCGACGGCCTCAAAGCGTCCATCAGGTAATACCCGTATAACTTCTGTGCGGCCAATCGGGCCTCTTTCTGTTATGTTATAGCCCATTGTTTTGAGCTGCTCCCTGGTCGACGAAGCGAACCTGCGTTCTACGAAAACTTCATCCGGTAGCCATTGATGATGAAACTTGGGTTGATTCACCGCGTCGTCGGTGGTCATTTCAAAATCGATGATATTTACAATAGTTTGGAAAACAGAAGTAGGAATGGTCGTTCCGCCCGGTGTGCCCACTACAAGGAAGGGTTTATTGTTTTTAAGTACAATGGTAGGTGCCATTGAACTTAACATTCGTTTGCCGGGTTCAATCGCATTAGCGCTACCGCCAACCGCTCCGAATAGGTTAGGTGATCCGGGTTTTGCGCTGAAGTCGTCCATTTCATCGTTCAGCAAAAAGCCCGCCCCGGCCACCACTGTTTTACTTCCATAGTTATTATTAAGGGTGGTAGTTACTGATACTCCGTTGCCCTGGTGGTCTATTACGCTTAAATGTGTGGTTTCTTCACTTTCGTAACCGGCAATAACACCTTCCACCGTTGTGCTACTGTTTCCTGCTTTTCCCGGTTGATAATCTTTCATCCGGTTTTTTAGATAGGCTCTGTCAGATAACTCGGCCACAGGTACTTTATAAAAGTCTGCGTCTCCCATGTACTTCGCCCGGTCTGCATAAGCCCTGCGCTCAGCTTCCACCATCAATTGAACAGCAGCTGTCGTTTGAAACCCCATTTTTCCAATGGGGTAGGGTTCTATCATTTTCAACATCTGGGTAAGTAACAATCCGCCGCTGCTCGGCATAGGCATTCCTATAATCTGATAACCCCGGTAATTGCAAAGTTGCGCTTCCCTGAATTTTGCCTTGTAATTTTTTAAATCGTCTATGCTGATCAGTCCATTGCCGCGTTTCATTTCTTCCACTATTAATTGCGCTGTTGCTCCTTCATAGAAGCCTTTTGAGCCGTGGCTTTTTATACGCTTCAAGGTATTGGCCAGATCTGCCTGTACTAATGTATCTCCTTTTTTCCAGCCGGCAGTCTTAACAAAAAGAGGTGTTTGGGAATTATATTTTTCAAAGGCCTCCCTGGAGCTGTTCAGCGCCCCGGCTTCCCCTTCAGTAATAACAAAACCTTTTTCTGCCAGGTCAATTGCTGGTTGTATTAATACCGGCATCGGCAATCTGGCAAACTGGTGCGACGCAAAAAGTCCGGCTACAGTGCCTGGCACGCCTGCTGACAAATGACCATAAAGGCTTTTTTCACCGACAGCGTTTCCGTCTGCGTCTAAATACATGTCTCTCGAAGCTCCCGCCGGAGCTGTTTCTCGATAATCCAGTGCAATGGGCTTCCTGTTTTTTAAAAATGCTACCATAAAGCCGCCACCTCCGATATTGCCGGCTCCGGGGTATACAACGGCCAAAGCCCATTGCGTAGCGATAGCCGCATCAACAGCATTGCCGCCTTTTTTCAGCATTAACAAGCCTGCCTGGCTGGCCAGCGGGTGTGCCGAAACAACAGCTCCGTTTTTACCTGTACTTTTCTTAATGCCTGAATATTGGAACGCCGTTACCTGTGCCTGAACGGAATAACCGGCGGTTAGCAGCAATAAAAGTATACGAACTCGCATCATATTTTTAAGAAAGATAGTAAGAATCACGCAGATAATTTTTACCTTGTCATAGAAACTACACCCCAATAAAACACGGGTCAATAATCTTCCGCTATCATCATCCGGGCCTTACAGGGGGCGGTGCCACGTATCATTTACCAATAAATAGGGTTTTTTAAAAAAGTTTTTGCATTTTTGCATAAACCTGCCTTGATCTAATGAAGATGAACATTTATAACTCCCTGTTGGAAAAGAAGAAGAATGCGCAGAAGTCTTTTGTTGTGTTGATAGATCCGGACGGGGTAACAGCATCTTCTCTTGAAAAACTCATCCAGTTATCTCTCCAAACGAGAGTAGATTATTTTTTCGTTGGCGGGAGTTTAGTTATTTCCAATCACTTAGACGAAGTTATTCAGCAAATAAAAGCCAGCTGTGATATCCCGGTTATTTTATTTCCCGGCAGTCCGTCTCAGGTTAGCAAATATGCGGATGCGCTTTTGTATTTATCTCTTATTTCAGGAAGAAATCCCGAATTGCTGATCGGGCAACATGTAGTGTCGGCGCCATTCGTTAAAAAGAGCGGACTGGAAATAATGCCTACCGGGTATATTGTTGTTGATGGCGGAGCGCCAACCACTGTTTCTTATATCAGTAATGCAGCTCCCATTCCTTCCGACAAGAACGAAATCGCCATGTGTACAGCGCTGGCCGGTGAAATGCTGGGTATGAAGCTGATTTACATGGACGCTGGCAGCGGTGCTAAAATACCGATCAGTGAAAGCATGATACAGTCGGTTGCGCAAAATGTAGAAGCCCCGCTTATTATAGGCGGTGGCATAACGGACCCCGAAAAAGCGTATCTGAACTGCAGGGCGGGCGCCGATGTCGTGGTTATTGGTAATGCTATTGAGAAAGACCCTACTCTAATTGCTGAAATGAGCCAGGCTATACATGGCACTTCTGTAAAGGTAAATATTTAACTCAGGATATTTTATCATAGTATAGTTGCGTTACTATGTTTCTGGATCACCTGTCAGAACCCTTGCAGGCAGGTGGCCATAATAATGCAGAACAATTCTTGTATTTTTCATGTTAATCATCTAAAATAAAAGGAGATCCGTAATTATGGAATTGGGAATAGGAATGTTTGGTGATTTGCATGTAGATGCCAATGGAAAGCCCCAGCCGGCCCAACAGCGCCTGCAGGAGATTATAGAAGAAGTAAAGTTGATGGACCAGGTAGGGCTTGATTTTTACGGTATCGGTGAACATCATCGTCCCGATTATGCCGTTTCTGTACCTGAGATCGTTCTGGCTGCTGCAGCTGCTGTTACTAAAAATATTAAACTGGGTAGCGCCGTTTCTGTATTGAGTTCTTCCGATCCGGTAAAACTATACCAGAGTTTTGCAACCCTTGACCTCTTGTCGAATGGTCGTGCTGAGTTGATGGCAGGCAGGGGGAGCTTTATTGAGTCTTTTCCGCTTTATGGACAGGATCTGGAGGATTACGATGCATTATTTGATGAAAAATTAAGGCTACTGCTACAGATCAATCAACAGAATCCCATTTCCTGGAAAGGCAGATTTCGGCCCGAGCTCAGGAATCAGACTATATTACCCCGTGCAGTAAATGACCAGTTGAAAATATGGGTGGCCGTTGGCGGAACACCTGAATCGGTAGTACGTGCCGCTAC
>JBQGCI010000526.1:0-10463 GCA_052038405.1 Acinetobacter pittii | reverse complement strand
CGTCAAACTTACTTTGATATATCAGTACTTTACCCAGCAATGCCTGGGCAGCATATTTTGTAATCCGTCCTTTTTGTACCTGTGTAGCAGGCAGCACATTAATGGCGGCGTTTAAGTCTGCCTCTATTTGCGCATAAACTTCTTCTTTGGACGCTCTGGACAATGTGCGTGATTCAGATAAAGTGAGCCTTTTATCAGTGAATAAAGGCACTCCCCCAAACATCCGTACCAGTGAGAAATAATAATAGGCTCTTAAAAAATAGATCTCGCCATACAAAGCATCTTTACCCGCAAAAACAATGGCAGCGCCTGCCAGATTTTTTTCTTTGTACTGGTGCATATAATTAGCACGGTTGATACCTTCATAGGCAGCCACCCACAACTCTTTCAGCGTATTGTTCACAGGAGTTAATGTATAGTCATCTATCTGTTGCAGAGACAATACATCAGAGGCGCTTTCGCCGCCCGTTACCGAATTATCCGAAGCAATATCTCCAACCGGTACCATCTGGTTCAGCCATTGCACAGGTGTATAAACGCTTACAGCCATGGTTCTGTAATCCGCTTCTGAGGCCAGGTAATCCAGTTCTGTTATTTTAAAATCTTCCTGTGGATTATAATCCACAAACTTGCTACACGAGCCAGCCAACACCAACAAAAATGTTGCGCTCAACAATAGATATATATTATGTTTCATTGTTTGCTTCATTTTCTGTCTATTTAAATTTAATATCTAAACCAATCGTATATGTTCTTGCCTGTGGGTAAGCGCCCCGGTCTACTCCGGTATCCAAAATGCCGCCCGAAATCTCCGGATCAAAACCACTGTATTTTGTAAAAGTGAACGCGTTCTTCAACTGGGCATATAACCTCACGTGGTTCAACACATTTTTTACCAAAGCCCGGGGTAAAGTATACCCCAGTTGCAGGTTCTTGATTTTCACAAAAGAACCATCTTCCACGTACCGGTCTGATACCCGGATATTGCTGTTGGCATCTACGAACGTATAGCGCGGATAACGTGCATCGTTGGTAGTACCTTCTCCCGTCCAGCGGTTTAATATATCCCTTGGCTTGTTAGAAAAATTGGCGTTTCTCTCGTAGGCCTTGTAAATATCATTACCCACCGATGCATAAGTAAACACAGTGAAATCAACACTTTTGTATTGCAGGCTGAGGTTCCAGCCAGCAGTAAAGTCGGGAAAAGGGTCGCCGATTTTTGTTTGATCAAGCGCCGATATCACGCCATCCTGGTTTACATCGGCAAACCGTATATCACCAGGCTGCGCCCCCTGTTGTGTGGGCGCATTAGCTATCTCGGTGTAATTTTGAAAGATCCCCAGGGTTTTATAACCGTAAAAATAACCGGGCGACTGATCTTTTTCAAAAACCGTAACCGTTTGCGATTGACCATTAAAATAGCTGCCACCAAATATTTTTGCTGTTCCATCGTCATTGGTAGCCGTTACTTTATTGGTAACCGTCGTAAACGTAAGGGTATTACCAATTTTAAAATCAGACACGGAGGTGTTATGCGACAGTGAAAAGTCGAAGCCGCTCGATTGGGTGGAGCCAATATTGGCTACCGGTAAGGGCACGGTACCCAGGTATAAAGAACCGGACGGAGTGAATAACAACCCGTCTACCGATTTACTGAAATAATCGGCAGCAATCATGATTTTGCTATTAAACAAGCCCAGATCAAACCCGATATTCATTTGAAGCTGTTTTTCCCAGCGAAGCGCATTATTGGCGACAGACCCTACAGTTGACCCGGGATAAAAAACGTCTCCGAAGTTATATCCATTACTGTTGGCCGTAGGTCCGTAACTGGAGCCACCGGTAATTATCTGCACAAATTGAGGACTCACATTTTCGTTTCCAATACTCCCATAGCTACCTCTTAATTTTAATAAACTGATTTTATCTATGTTGAAGAAATCTTCTTTACTCACTACCCAGCCCAATGACCCGGAATAAAAATTTGCAAACTTATTTTCGGTACCGAAGGCGTATGACCCGTCCCGCCTGGCCGTAAAGGAGGCCAGGTACTTTTCCCTGAAATCGTAATTTACCCGCCCGAAATAGGAAAGATTTCTTCTGAAATACTGGTAATAATAACCGTCTATGGCGTTTAGGTTATCCTCTGTATTCGTACCGGTAGCGGCAGTAAAATCGGCAAAGTCCCAGGAGTTAAAAGGCACGTTCTGCCGACTGGCCCCTGCAGTATTACCGTTAACTTTTGCCAGCGATATACCTGCAACCATATCAAAATCGTGTTGGTTGACCGAAAAGTTATAGTTACCGAAAGTTTCCCACGTATAACTGAGATTGCTGGCTTTTTCATGACTCACCTGATTGAACCTTCCCGTTACGGCTTCGCCGGTGGCTGTCATGGTATTTTCTACATTTAGCGGGCCGTAAAAGACCAAAGGCGTAAAATTGCGAGAATTACCGTCGTACTTAGTGTAGCCAAAACGAGAGCTAAAACGCAGGTTTTTTACAGGCTGATATTGCAGCTCAAACTTACCGTACAATTTAAATCCCTGATTTTTATTATAGGTGTTTTCCAGCTTGGTGAGTGGGTTAAATATTTCAGATAAAAGCAAATTACTATACCCGTAGATGCCTGTCACATCCGGGTTCGTATTATATTTAGCCACAGTGGGATCAAAATTGAGCGCGCTCCCGATTATGCTGTTGAAAGAATTCTCCTGCACACCCCTGCTGTTAAGCAGCACGCCGGTTGTGTTAAACAGGAACTTAATCCTTTTGCTGATATCAAAATCTATATTGGCGGTAAAATTTCCCCGGTTAAACTGCGATTTATCGCTACCACCAACGATACCGGCCTGTCCTAAATACCCGGCCGACAGAAAATAGCTGACCCCGGCACTGCCCCCTCTTACCCCCAGGGTATGAGACTGCATGGGCGCTGTCTTGAATATTTCATCCTGCCAGTTTACACCCTTACCTAAAGCAGACAGATCATTAAAAATAATTCCCCCGCCGGCCAGTGAACTTCCTTCATTGATAATAGCAGCGTACTCTGTAGCGTTCAATACACCAATCGTATTCATTACTTGCTGAACACCATAATTAGTGTTCAAAGTAACCTCGGGCTTTTGATTTTTACGCCCGGTTTTGGTTGTTACCACAATAACACCGTTACCGCCCTTCACCCCGTAAATAGCCGTAGTAGCTGCATCTTTTAATACGTTAATGGATTCGATGTCCATTGCATTAATGGAATTAAGATCTGTTAAGGACTGCGGAACGCCGTCGATAATCACTACAGGATCCGTTCCTGAAAAGGAAGGTATCCCCCGGATCAGAACGGTGGGTTTGGAACCTGGTGACCCGGATTGAATAACATTAACACCCGAAACCCGGCCCTGCAACGCTTCTTCTGTACGAACCGCATTGATTTTTTCAATGTCGGCTGCCTTTACGGTGCCGATCGCGCCCGACACCTTGGTGATTTTTTGCGTACCGTAGCCTACCACGACTACATCTTCCAGCACGCCAGAACCTTCTTCCAGTTCAAAATTTACGGTGCCCGCTGCCGCTATTGTTTGATCGGCAGTTTTATAGCCCGCATAACTGGCGCTGATAACAACCGGGAAACTACTGACTGCCAACTGATAGCTGCCCTGCTCATCTGTTTTGACGGCTATATCACTGCCGCCAACACTTACAGTAGCAAAGGGCAAGGCAGCACCATTTTGCTTATTAGTAACCTTCCCACTGATTCGCGACTGTTGGGCCAGGCACCATTCAGACAACAGGAGGCTACATAGGAATACAAATAAAAAGCTGATTTTTCTTTTCATACGCAAACATTTTATCGTTATAAATTGCTCAATAAAATTAACCCGTCAACCTCCGGTTGTAAAAAAATGTACTACATCAATACTACATCACCAAACACAATGAATTGACTTTCAATAAAAAAATAATTTTAAATACTACATCAAAAATATTTAACTTGTAGAACGATGTCTTGTCTTAAATATTGGCTAACTGCAATAGGCGGCCTGCTACTGTTGAGCGCATACCCGCAAAATATGGTGGGCCTGCCCCATGTTTCGAATTACAGCAAATTAATATACAAGGGCGGCCTGCAAAACTGGGATTTCGCACAGGATGCGAATGGTATCCTATATGTTGCCAACAACGAGGGCATGTTGGTATTTGACGGCAGTTACTGGAAAATTTATCCGCTACCTAATAAAACAATTACCAGGTCCCTAGGTCTTGATAAAGGAGCCGGGAAGATTTTTGTGGGTGGCCAGGATGAGCTGGGCTACTTTCAACCTCTTAAAAATGGCGTTCTCGGTTATTACACACTTACCCACCTAATTCCGCAGAAATACCGGTCTTTTGGAGATGTGTGGGACATAGTTACGTCGGGTAACCGTATTTTTTTCAGAACAGAAGATTACATTTTTGAGTATCATCATAACCAGCTTATCACCCATATCGCCCCCTCTGAATGGGGATTTCTGGGGGTTTGTAATGGCAGGGTCCTGGCTCAGGACTTCCAGGAGGGGTTATTAAGCTACCAAAACGGCCAATGGCTGCCGTTCTGTGCTCTTAATACAATTGCTAAAAATGATCCAGTAACCGGAATGGTTCCGTTAAGCGTCAACAGCTTCCTGGTAACAACCCTTAAAAACGGGATCCTGAAATATTCGGATACGGAAGGCCTGGTTCCTTTAAAAAAGGAACAGAATACCGATAGGATTTATTGCGCATCCTACATCATGGAAAACCAATATGCCATCGGCACCATCAACAGCGGAATACGCATTGTGGATTCAACGGGACGTTCTTTGCAGGTTTTCAGTAAAAAAAGCGGGCTCCAGAATGAAAATATCCTGTCCGTCTTTATAGATCAGCAAAAAAATATCTGGGCAGGTCTTGATAATGGCATCGATATGGTTCATTACAACAGCCCCATCCGCCAGATAAATCCCCTTGATCAGGACGGCGCGGGCTACACCGCCCTCATTGAAAACCAGATACTTTATTTAGGCACTTCTACCGGGGTGTACGCCACACCGCTGGTACAACAGGAGAATATTGGATTTAATATAGCAGATTTCCGGTTTTTAAAAAATGCAGAAGGTCAGGTATGGCAGTTAGCCTCGGTACAAAACCAGGTTTTGATGGGGCATCATGAAGGATTTTTTTCGATTACCGGTAACCATGTCAAAAACGTGATTGCAAAACCGGGCTTTTGGAATTTCACCTCTTTTCAGCATAATAGCTTACGCGATACCATCGTTGCAGGAAATTATAAAGGTATTCAGCTATTACAACTATCAAATGGTGTTTTCCATCCGTTGTTTACCATTCCCGGGTTTGAAGAATCTTCCCGGTACCTGGTGATAGACCCGAGGCGAAATATATGGGTATCCCACCCATATCATGGTATTTTTCAAATAACGTCTACCCGAGATGGATATCGTATTAAAACTTATACCTCCAACGGCTTGCCTGGCCGGCTCAACAATCATGTATTCAATATAAAAGATCAGCTACTGGTAGCCACAGAAAAAGGAATTTACTTTTTTGACTACGATCAGCAACAATTTAAGCCCCATTCCTATTACAATCATATGCTCAATAACCGTAGCATCAGGTACCTTAAAGAAGATGCACAGGGCAATATTTGGTACATCAGTGAGAAGAATGTAGGTGTTATCGATCTGTCCCTTAAAAACAAACCAGCCTGCTATGATATTACGGAACTGAACAGCAAATTACTGAGCGGATTTGAGTTTATCTATCCTGTTAACGGATCCCATATGATATTGGGGGGAGAACGCGGATTTTACCTGCTTGATTACCCCAAATACAAGCAGCAAAGCGGGCAGCCTAAAGTTAATATAAGAGAGGTGAGCATTTTTAGTAACCGGGACAGTATACTTTTCGGTGGTTATTACGGTTCGCTTCAAAATACTGCTACTCAGCCCGCCGAACAGGTACATCATATTTCTAATGAATGGCGCAACCTGCACTTTGAGTTCAGCAGCAACGCAATCGGATCGGATCAAAATAATTTTTATGCAGTAAGATTAAAGGGTTACGATGAAACCTGGTCGGACTATACGGCTAAAACTGAAAAAGACTATACCAATTTACCCGAAGGATGGTATACTTTCGAAGTAAAGGTCAAAAACAAACTCGGGCAGGAATCGCCTGTTGCAGGCTACCGGTTCGTAGTGCGTCCGCCCTGGTACCGGTCGCTCATAGCCCACATAGTTTATATATTGTTTACGCTAACAACAGCCCTGCTGATATACAGGTGGGTAAAGCAAAAATTAATAAAACAACGTGAGAAATTTGAAGAAGAACAAAGAAGACTGCGGTATATACACGACCTTGAACTTGCGAAAAATGAAAGCGAAATTATTACGTTGAAAAACGAGAAGCTGGAAAGCGAGATCCATTTTAAAAATGCAGAACTGGCTTCTTCAGCCATGCACATTGTGAAAAAGGGAGAGCTCATAGGCAAAATGAAAACGGAACTAACGCAGATCATGAGCCTCCCGGAGCTTTCAAAAACCAATCTGGCCATTAAAAAACTCATTAAAGCGCTTCATTCAGATGAGCATATTGACGAAGAATGGGACAATTTCAGTAAACACTTTGATAAAGTGCACAGCGACTTTACCGTTACTTTGAAAAAACTTCACCCTAATTTAACCGGTAATGAGGTAAAACTTTGCGCTTACCTGAGAATGAACTTATCAACCAAGGAAATTGCCCAGCTCAGCAACATTTCGACGAGAGGCGCTGAAATAAGCCGGTATCGTTTAAGAAAGAAATTAGGCATTCCCTTCGAGACCAGATTGTTCGACTATCTTATCAGTATATCCTAACTACGGTATCAAATTATGACACCTCTCCTACCAGAAATACGCTTCCGCATACCAGTATCAGATCATCAGTATGGGCATGTGCTTTAGCTTCGGTTAATGCTTCATTTACGTTCTTAAATACGTGTCCCGTTAAGCCCTGCTGCAGCGCTTTATCCCGAAGTTCACCTCCAGGTAATGCTCTTTCAACAGCAGCATTGGTAAAATAATAGGTAGCATTCGAAGGCAACAACTGTATCACCGTGTCTACATCTTTATCTTTAACCATTCCCAATATAATATGCAGGTGATGATAAGTAGTAAGCTCCAGTTGATTCAAAACCTCCCGCACACCACTTTCATTATGTGCCACATCCAGTACAATACGTGGATGCTGCTGGATGGTTTCCCAGCGGCCATGCAAGCCTGTTAATTTTTTTACCTGCTTCAACCCCTGATCTATAGCGGGATCTGGAAGATCAATGCCCGCTGCTCTTAACTGCTGACAGCTTTCCAATACGGTTAAGAGGTTCTTGGTCTGGTACTGCCCGGTAAGGTCCAGGTGATACTTTTTATGGTCGGTTTTATTATTTGTTGCTACGTATACAATCAATTCATGTCCCTCCTGCTTCCAATCGGCCACCTGTAGATGCTCACCGGCGAAGAAAACCGGAGCAGCTTCTTCAGCTGCCTTGCTTTTGAATACAGGCCCGGTTTCCGCCAACTTTTCGCCTATTACCACTGGTATACCACGCTTAATGATCCCCGCTTTCTCAGCAGCGATCTTTTCCAGGGTATTACCCAGTATCTGTACATGATCGTAACCAATATTGGTAATAACGGAAAGCATGGGTGTAATAACATTCGTACTGTCCAGGCGTCCTCCCAATCCGGTTTCAATGATAGCTATATCTGTCTGGTGTTTTGCAAAATGATGAAAAGCCATCGCTACAGTGAGTTCAAAAAAACTGGGCTGAATACACTCGATATGGGTTTGCATTTGTTCAACAAAATCAACAACCTCCTGTTCGGCAATCATTGCTCCGTTAATCTTTATACGCTCCCGGAAATCCTTTAAATGAGGAGATGTATATAAGCCCGTTTTATAGCCTGCGCACTGCAAAACCGAAGCCAGCATATGACTTACCGATCCCTTGCCGTTAGTACCTGCCACATGTACGAACTTTCCTTTTTGATGAGGATGGTTCAATATTTCAGAAAGCGCTGTAATATTGGCAAGCCCGTTTTTTATAGCCTGTCCGCCTATCTTGCTAAACATAGGTAGCCGCGCATACATGTAGTCTAAGGTTTGCTGGTAGTTCATACGCAAATATAAAGACGCGAGGTTCGCTTTGACACGGCAAAATTAAAAATCTTAAATCTATCAATTTAAATATTGATATTTTTGGAGGATGAACAAAGTTGCGATCATAGTGGCGGGAGGTGCCGGTAAAAGAATGGGAAGCGAGCTACCCAAACAATTTTTAATGTTGCAAAACAAACCGGTTTTATATTATACCCTCAACACTTTTTTATCGGCATATGAAGACTTGCAGATTGTGCTGGTGTTAGCCGAGGATTATGTAGATATGGGGCGTGAGATTATTGACGCCTATTTTGAAAACGACCGGGTCAGGATTGCTGTCGGCGGCGCCACCCGCTTTGATTCTGTGAAAAACGGACTGGCTATGGTAGAAGATGAAGCCATTATATTCGTGCATGATGCGGTACGCTGTTCGTTAACTACCGCCTTAATTCATCGCTGTTATGAAACCGCTCTCGAAATGGGCACTGCCATTCCCGTAGTAAAAAGCAGTGACAGCCTGCGTATGATCAATGAAGATGGGTTAAATGAAGCGATAGACCGGGAAAAGATTGTGCTGGTTCAAACCCCGCAGGTTTTTCACAGTAAGATTTTAATTCCCGCTTTTAATATCGATTATAAAGACTGGTTTACTGATGAAGCCAGCGTGGTAGAAGCATTTGGGATGATGGTAACACTTGTTGAAGGCGAGAAGCAAAATCTCAAAATCACCCACCCGGTAGACCTGGCCATTGCAGAGCAAGTGCTGGCAAACAGGGCTAAGTAATCAGCCTACTTCTCGTATCATAAAACCTTTATTACAGTATTATCCGGCGATGCTGGTATTACCGATTTTAGCCAGTATCTGATGGGCCACGTCCATTGCTTTCAGGCCGTCGATCTCTGAAACAACCGTTTGTGTATTGTTATTAATCGCATCTTTAAACTCTTCCAGTTCGCGCTTGATCGCATTGATCTGCGGAACAGGCGGATTGGCTACGGCTATCGTTTTCGTACCGTTAGGCGTCGCCATATCAAAAGCAAATACATTGGTATCCTGGTCTTCTTTAAGCTTGATAATTTCCGTCTTTTTATCCAGGAAGTCAATGCCTATATAGGCATCTTTTTGAAATACCCGCATCTTCCGCATCTTCTTCATGGAAATCCTACTGGATGTAAGATTCGCTACGCAACCATTATCAAACTCTATACGAACATTGGCTATATCTGGTGTATCGGTCATTACGGCTACACCACTGGCCGATATCTTCTTTACATCACTTTTTACCAGGCTTAAAATAATGTCAATATCGTGGATCATCAGATCCAGGATCACGCTCACTTCCGTACCCCGCGGGTTAAACTGTGCCAGGCGATGTACTTCAATAAACATAGGCTTCAGGTCAACACCCTTTAAAGCCAGGAATGCCGGATTGAAACGCTCTACATGGCCCACCTGCAGCTTGATATTTGATTCTTTCGCCAGCTTTACCAATTGACGGGCCTCATCCATGGTGTGTGCGAAAGGCTTTTCTACAAATACATGTTTACCCAGCTTAATGGCTTTTTCACACCACTCATAGTGGTAGTTAGTGGGTGCAACAATGTCTATGGCATCGCACTGATTCAGGAAGTCATCGGTATCAAAAAATCGCCTGATGCCATATTTGGCAATCACATCGGCAGCCACCTCATCGCTGGGATCCACAAACCCTACAACTTCCACATCGTTAATGTCCAACCAGTTATTGAGGTGAAATTTTCCCAAATGTCCAACGCCAACTATTCCGATTTTAAGCATCGCCAAAAATATTCATTTTTAAAACAACCTGGACCAAAAGTTCATTTAAACAAAAAGAGCAAGTTCTTTAGAACCTGCTCTTTTGTTGACCCATAAGGATTCGAACCTTAACTGACTGAACCAAAATCAGTAGTGCTACCGTTACACCATGGGTCAATCCTGCTCCGATTTCTCAATCGGGTTGCAAAAATAGGGAAATTTCATTTTATGAAACAAAACTAATCAACAATTTTTTTAGGGAAGACCCAATAAAAATCCGATCGTAAAGTTCGCATCCCAGTCGAAAACAAAAGTATCACAACCGGTAGCATCTGTAAGCGCCTTGTAGATATTGATGCCCGCCTTTGTTTTGGCCTTGTCTGATTGGTAATCAGCCGGAGCTTTCAACACCGTATACCGCTCGTCGTCCTGCCTGGTCTGATCTGCCAGTTCAAAGGGCACACCACCAATGATAAAACATACATCCCTGTTTTGTTGAGGAACAACACTTGCT
>JBQGCI010000525.1:0-1851 GCA_052038405.1 Acinetobacter pittii | reverse complement strand
GCACTGAAAGACTGTGAAATAAGTTTTAGAAGCCCATATGGGAAAATTTATTTTAACCGGGAGCAATCGAAAGGAAATTATCAACTGGAAATTCCTGTCAATAGCCAATGTACGTTGATTTTGCCTAAAGGAAGCTATTTGGTCAATGGAAAGCAGCTGGATCGCGATGCTGTGATTTCTACCAAGGAGCAGGTGGAACTGAAATTGGGCTCGGGAAAATATACCATTACGAAGTAAAAGCAAGCAAGCTCCCGTCGTTAAAAGTAGCATGGACAATGGTCTTGCTGTCACATGAGGGACTTGAAAGCAACGATGAAAGAATAACGATTACAGATGAGACGACTGAAAAGAATACTATTGCTGTTTTTTGCATTGCCAGACTGGACATCTTGGGCACATGCTCAACGAATTTCCAGTGCGGAAATGACAAAAATTTATGAAGAAGTAAATACACCTTACAAATATGGGCTCGTGTTGGTCCCACAGCGTAAAGGTGAACTGATAGACTGTCCAACGCTATACAAAGCCGGAAAATATTGGTATATGACCTATATTGTGTTTGATGGAAGTGGTTATGAGACCTGGCTGGCGCAGAGCTCGGATCTCCTGCATTGGGAGACCCTGGGGAAACAGCTTGCTGTGGCACCCGATGGTAACTGGGATGCCAAGCAGCGAGCAGGATATAATGCTTTGGTTGATACAAAATGGGGTGGAACATATAAACTCAATACCTATGCTGGAAAATATTGGATGTCTTATTTCGGCGGTTCTACCGCAGGCTATGAGCCTGAACCATTATCTATCGGGATCGCTTATACCAATATGAAGCCCATCAAACCCGTCCAGTGGCAGCAGCTGCCCAATCCTGTCCTGAACAGTACAGACCCAGATGTTTCCTGGTGGGAAAACCGTCATAAGCTATTTAAAAGCTATGTCATTGAAGACCCGGATAAAAATACAGGACATCGTTTTGTGATGTATTACAATGCCGTGGGCGATTCTTTGGTGAATAATAAGGCAACCCGCTGGTATGAACGGATTGGTATGGCCGTATCTGACGATATGAAAACCTGGAAGCGTTTTCAAAAAGATCCGGTGGTTCATCATCCTATCGGCATCACGGGTGACCCCATGATCCAACGTATTCATGATACCTGGGTTATGTTCTATTTTGGTGCATTCTGGAAAGATCGTAAGGGGGCATTTAACCGTTTTGCCGCTTCCAAAGACCTGATCCATTGGACGGATTGGGAAGGCACCAACCTGATTGAATCAAGTGAGAGCTTTGATCAGCAATATGCGCACAAGTCTTTTGTGCTGAAAACGGAGGGTATCGTCTATCACTTTTATTGTGCCGTAGATAGCAAAGGTAACCGTGGTATAGCCTTGGCGACCTCTAAAGATCTAGGCCGGAGTAACCTGCATTTTTAAGATCTTAAACCAGAAGCATGAATCGTCCTTGGTAAATGATCGACCATGCAGGGCTATTCCAACAGAGTTTTTAAACCGAAGGCAGTATGAATGCCTCAACATTGATTAATGAATAAAGAAACAAGCGCAATAATATCATTGATGGCAGTGATAACAGTGCTTATAAATCATCATTTAATATGAAGTTACAATATTTTATTTCTGTTCTCTTTCTGTTGCAGCTGCAACTTGTATCTGGGCAGGGACGCGCCAAAATCCACTTTAATGAAAACTGGCATTTCACGTTGCAGGATCAGCTGGGTTACCGCCTGCATGATATCGATCCTCAGGCTTGGGAATCGGTCGAACTCCCTCATGACTGGAGTATTAAAGCTGATTTTGGCGCTGCCTATCCTGCTGGAAACGCCGGTGGAGCATTGC
>JBQGCI010000524.1:0-6821 GCA_052038405.1 Acinetobacter pittii | reverse complement strand
GCCACTCCCGCTTCAGTCGTGCTGACCAGGCTTACCGAAGCGACCTTGTGTAAGGAACCATTGATCATCACGTTTTGAGCCGATACCGTTGTGGTGTTCTTGCCCGCTACCTCGAAAGTACCCTTTGTTGTTGTAAGTACTATTAAATTGCCGGCATCGGAAATAGTCGCCGGCACTTCTATTGTAATGAGTTGTTTGCTTACTCCGTCTGCGGGGATGGATGCCTGATTGCCTGTCATACCTATAATAACTTCATCCACCGGCACGGCCGATTCTTTGTAGCAGCTGCTGCACAACAGCATGAAACAAAAAAACCCAAGGATCTTTGTATTATTTTGCATAGCTGAAAACTTTAGCGATTTCCCCGAAAGCATCTTTTATTAAAAGGTTGATCGAAATACCAGCGTAAGGTGCCACTCCTACTGTTTTCTTTGCAATAGCAGGATTAGGATCGATATTATTATACAATAGCCCGCCGGCATTCAGATTGATAACATGACTTATTTTAAAGCCCGCCCCCACCATAAGATTACTATTGGAAATCAGGTTGGCCCTGTAGCCTTCCTTGGCCAGGGAACTAACGGTCATTCCTAAATTCCCCGTGAAGCGTTGCCAGAATTTTATTCTTCCTTCCTGCAGCAGCGTACTGAACGGGATATCCGTATCGAGCGGACGGAAGGCGATGTTTACGCCAATGTATGGAGTGAGCACATGGAAGCCCTTTTGCCAACCGGCGTATATGACACCGCCATCTGCAACAATACGATGCTTAGCGCTGCTTTGAACGGTATAAACATGCGTGCTGACCTTTGACAAAAACCGATCATCATCTGAAGCAGTGAAAAAATCAAGAATTTCATCTCCGCCATCAATATGCAGTTGATTGTTATTTGCAAGGAATTGTATGATCTCAGTACCCGCTTTCGCCATATCCCCATCCGCGGCATCGAATATCCGCTTCAAACCATTGCTGGTATAATACTGATGAACATAATCAGCCGTTGGAATGGTTGCGTCAACACCTTTATAATCCGTTTGCAGTTGCTTTCCTTCTTTTAGCTTATTAAAGTAGAACAGGCGGAATACTTCCAGGTAATGTGCTTTAACTTTTGAGGGAAGCGTCGAATACCTGATTTCATATTTACGGTTGGGATACAATGCGGGAATGACTACATCTATGGCATTGGGATACACCGAAAGGTTTTTATCCGATTCATCATACGCTTTAATGGCTGTCTGTTCAAGAGCATTAATGCAATAAAAGTTCAACCTTATTATTTCCGTGGTATTCTTACGCTTATCATATAAATAAAAGGCGGTAACGTCATCACTTTTGTGACCCGCCCTTACTTTAGCATCGAAATAAACCCGCAATGTAAACACCCGGTCGAATGGAATATTTCCCTGCGGCAATCTCGTTAACGGATCCAGCTTCACTATGGTTTTAGCGGGACCTAAACTACCCGATACCGGCTCGAAATCATTAGCCGGTATGGTTCGCTGGGCTGGTAAGGTTGCCGAAGCAATTAAAAGGAAAAATAATAACAGGCTGCTTTTGGTGTTCATTGGATATTATTTTCAACATGTAGAGATCACTCCCTCAAAGGCATCGTTCTCATCAAATTCACCCATTAAAATTGCAGCTGATGGCGTTAAAAAAAAACCGGACTTTTCCCCTTTTTTATCCGGGCAATTTTCTGTATATAAAATTCCCTGGTTTGCTTACAAGCTTCCGGGATTTGCATACAGCTACGCGGCCAGGCTTACCGATCTTCGGTTCATGGAAATAAAACAAATTAAACTGGGCAGCCAGGGATTGACTGTTCCGTTGATCGGCCTGGGCTGCATGGGCATGACAGGTTTTGAAGAAGGACACATGTATGGCCCTGCCAATGAGCAGGAAGCCATCGCAACCATTCAACGTTCGCTTGAACTCGGTGGTAATTTTCTGGATACTGCCGATCTGTACGGGCCGCTGAAAAATGAGCAGCTTATCGCGAAAGCGATCAGCGGTAAACGCGATCAGTATATCCTGGCCACTAAGTTTGGCTGGGAAATCGATGATGATAACAAAGTGACGTGGGCCATTAATGGCAAAAAGGATTATGTAAAAAAATCTTTAGAGCGTTCGCTGAAAAACCTGAATACCGATTACATCGATCTGTACTACCTGCACCGCCTGGATAAAAATATACCCATCGAGGAAACCGTTGAGGCCATGGCCGAGCTGGTTAAAGAAGGTAAAGTGGGTTATATAGGCCTATCAGAAGTATCTTCTGAAACGGTTAAGCGGGCGCATGCTGTTCATCCGGTCACTGCCGTGCAAAGCGAGTATTCTTTATTTGAACGAACCGTGGAAGAACGTGGGGTTTTAGCAACTTTAAAGGAGCTGGGTATCGGCTTTGTAGCTTACTCACCATTGGGCCGTGGATTTTTATCGGGACAGATCAAAAGCATTGATGACCTGCCGGAGAAGGATTTCCGCAGAGCGATCCCACGCTTCCAGGGCGACAGGTTTCATAAGAATATGAAATTGGTGAAAGCCATTGAAGCTATGGCTGAAGCCAAAAACGTCACTTCCCCGCAGCTGGCTTTGGCGTGGATCATAAACAAGGGTATCGTACCGATCCCGGGAACCAAACGCAGAAAATACCTGGAACAAAACCTTGCGGCTACCCGCATTGAGTTAACGGATTCCGATCTTTTACAGCTGGAAAGCATCGTACCTTTAGGCACAGACACGGGTGCTCCTTACGATGAGTTTAGTATGGGCCTGATTGATTAATTTTGGTTGATGAACGCCATTAACACCATATCGGAATTTCACCGGCTGCTGTCATTGCCCCAACCCCGGCATCCCCTGGTGAGTGTGATCAACCTGGCAGAGAGTATTTTCCTGGAAGACGAGATCTGGAAAGGTTTCGTCAACCGCTTTTACTGCGTGGCGCTCAAGCGCGAAGCTAAAGGCAAGATACGGTACGGACAACAGCATTATGATTACGATAAAGGCGTATTAAGTTTTACTGCGCCTAACCAGGTGCAGCAACTGGACCTGCAAAATATGGAATGTGGGTCCGGTTATCTATTGATCTTTCACCCCGATTTCCTGCTACAGCATGCGCTGGCAAACAGCATTCATCAGTATGGCTTTTTTGATTACGCTGTTAACGAAGCACTGCATTTGTCGGCTGAAGAAGAAGATGACCTGATCTCGATTCTGCATAAAATTGACAAGGAATGCCGGCATATTGATAAGTATACGCAGGAGATCATCCTGACACAGATTGAGAGCCTGCTGAAATATTCGAACCGTTTTTATGAGCGGCAGTTTCTAACCCGCAGGAATAACAATTCGGCCCTGCTGACAAGGTTCGAGCAGTTGGTCGATGAATACTATAACAGCGATACACCCGGTTTGCTCACGGTACAATATATTGCTGAGCGCATGAGCCTGTCACCCAACTACCTCAGCGACCTGCTCCGGATCCACACCGGGCAGAACACGCAGCAGCATATTCATGAAAAACTGATCGCTAAAGCCAAAGAAAAACTTTCCACGACCCATCTTTCGGTTAGCGAAATCGCCTATACCCTGGGCTTCGAACACGCGCAATCCTTTAGCACACTTTTCAAAAAGAAAACGAGTGTATCGCCGCTGCAATTTCGACAGGCTTTTAACTGATTGCGGGCGTTTACGCTTTAATCCGGCACCGGTCGAGCAGTAGCTAAAATCAATGCACCAACCAAAAGCGAAAATGTTTGCGCGTACATTACCCCACCGCAGCCGGTCAACGGACAAAAATAAAAATTGCTTTACCGCTGTTATACCCACCAAACTTAGAGGCGATATACTATTACTGCCCCTGCATCTGATCCATAGTGGGATCATACATCCTGCCATTTCTGTGAATAATACCCGTTCTACTTTGATATGCTCATGCCCGTTATCCCGCAGCTGACGGTTATTGCAGCAGATTCATTATTGTTTCAAAAGCTTATTGTTCGCGCTCCTCTACCATTCATCCTCATCAAAAAATCGTATTTTACGAAACAATGAGAAAGATCACATTTATATGTATCTGCCTCCTGGCAGGCGTATGGGCGTACTTGAACAGAGATACGCTCTTTGAACCCTCCTATCTCCATGAATTAAATGTCGGCAAAGATAAAAAATATGTGTTCCCGGGTTTAGATGGACCACGAACGGTTTCATTGATTGAAGACCCGGTTGCCGCATCATGGAAAAGCTACAAAACGGACAATGTGTCTGCATTGGCTATTCTCCTGACGGATACCACATCCGACTGGCTGGGCCTGGTGCATGGATTGAAAAATATAGGTATACCATTTACCGTCACAGATAATGTTCAGGAGGCTGTCCAACACCATACTGTAATGGTTTATCCACTTATATCGGGCAAAGTGCTGAACGTGAATGACCTGAGAACACTTGCCGCCATACCTAGAAAGGGCGGTAACCTGATCGGCATTAATGTATATGGCGGACTAAATGAAGTTTTCGGATTTGATTCGGTAATAGCGAACAAGGGACGCAGCCAGTTGATGATGACCGGTGACATACCGGGAATAACAGATGGTTTCACGCACGATCACGAAAGGAATGTGCGTCTTACAAGTCGGGCAGACTTCCCTGATGAGCTCCCTACCAACGGATATACCAATGCGAGAAACCCGGTTATTCTCTTTAAAGAAGATAATACAACATTTCTTGCTTACAAGGATTACGGGGCGGGCAAGGCGCTGGCATTTGGCCTGGATCTTGGCAATTACTTTCTGCGCTATATGAATGAAAGGGGCTTTAATGCCTACCGGTCTTATGCCAATAATTTCGATGGTGGCTTGGATGTAATGCTGCGTATTCTTAAAAACGTGTATTCGTCTTCACCAGTTGCCGTTACCATTGGAACGGTTCCCTATAATAAGTCTATCAGTATGGTGATCACACATGATGTTGATTATTCTAAATCCATTATCAATGCAGTAAAATATGCTGAAATGGAAAAAGAGCTTGGCGTAAGGGCCACCTACTTTATTCAAACCAAATACATAAAAGATTGGAACGACGATATTTTTTTCAGGAATACCACAATAAAATACTTGCAACAACTTCATGAGGCCGGTATGGAAGTGGGCAGTCATTCAGTGAGCCATTCAAGGGTTTTTTCCAAGTTTGAGCTGGGAACGGGCAAAGAACGGTATCCACGGTATTCTCCTTTTGTAAAAGACAAAAAGACTACCTATAACGGCAGCATTTTAGGAGAACTGCGGGTCAGTAAATTCCTGCTTGAGCATACCATCGGAAAACCGGACGTGGTATCCTTTCGACCGGGACACTTGCAAAATCCTTTTGCTTTACCGCAGGCGCTAAAGGCTACCGGCTATCAGTTCAGCTCCTGTGCCACTGCCAATAATGTCCAGACACATTTACCGTTTATGAGAATGTATGACCGCGGATTTGTGGCAGAATGTGATATCGTGGAAATGCCGATCACTATTGAAGACGAGTTGGGTGCACCCATGCTCCAGCGCCTGGACAGTGCTATTGCAGTGGCTGATGAGCTGAGCAAATATGGCGGCCTGATGAATGTGCTAATACACACAGACACCTTGGGCCAGAAATTTGCTTTTGAACGTGCACTGATACTTTCCTTAAAGGATAAGGCCTGGATTACCACCATAAGAGAATTAGGTAAATGGTGGAAGATCCGGAATGAACTAGAAGTAAAGGTTCGGGATAAAGGCGACCGCGGCGAGCTTACTATTCTTAATGCTTCAGGAGAAATATTACAGGGATTAACCTTGCATTTACCTGAAAAATGGCAAATAATACCGGAAGACAACGGAGCCATACAGCGGGAGCGGGCCCTCATTATCCCCACTCTTGGCCAAGAGATGAAGTTCGCCTTCAAAAAGGTGGCCTCCAGTTGGTAGATCAAGAACACATTTGCTGCTTGTCACAATAGCAATTTTCTTCTGTTTCGATTAGCCAAGATTGATGCATGACCCTACCTATTCCGCAACTTTTCAAACTGATGCTTTTAATGTCAAAAGCGCTAAAACGCATATTCAACATTGGTTCTCAAAATGGAATGCCGTTGGGTACCACCGTTGAATCAAATTTTGCAACACACCGGTAAAAAGAATTGCTATATACCATTTTGATTGTTCTTTAAATGATTACTTTTTTGAAGGAGTAACGGTCCTTTTTACTTCTGGTTTCTTTTTCATTGATACACCGTTCTCATCTACTACCGGATCAGGAAAAAACTGTACTTTCTTAACAATTTTATTTGCGTAAATCGAGTACTCCTGAGTGTCTAAATTTCGCCTGACTTTATCTTGATACTGTAATGTTTCTGATGTCGGAATAGGAGTTTCCCACTCCACGTAAACATAAAATTTCCAGTATTCCGGATCGTTAGGATTCGCATAATGAAATTGGCTGGCCCACTCAACATCCTTATTAAAATGGGGATTAAATCCTGTTACAATTGTTGGCTTAATCGACAACACATTATAGAGTACTGAAAACGGCCGATTGTTGTAACTCGAAATATGGGTTCGCAATATAGCTTGCAGTTGTAGTATTGCCGCCGAGTCCAATTGGGCAGCAGACATTTTTACTGCAAAAATGAATCCTATAAAAACTATTAACTGTTTCATATGCATATGTTTTATATTAAACCCGCTCTTCCGCTGCATTGAAGTGTCTGGCCGCATCTGGTTTGTAACCGGGTCAAGTTTCGTTTTTAACTAAACGAATTAGCTTTATACTTTCAAACTTTTGGGTAACCTATCTG
>JBQGCI010000523.1:0-8515 GCA_052038405.1 Acinetobacter pittii | reverse complement strand
CCGTTTTGCAAAATGCCTAAACCATAGATAGCCTCCTCCTTATCTAAAGTAAAGGACTGCTTTACCCTATAAGTGGCATTACCAGCATCATCAAAAGGTGCAAAGCCGCTGCCCGCTTCAGTCAGCAACAACTGACCTTTGTTGTCCCGGTAAATGATATTTCCTGATTCGAGATTAATGACCAGATTCATTTTATCACTTTTAACAGAAAGCATTTTTCCTGTTTCTTTTGTGCTCAATGCCGGTTTTACCGGGTTGCTTACAACAGACAAACTGCTCTTGTCAAATCGCTTTCCCTCCGGATATTTTACGACCCTTACAATAGAAGGTGTATAGAATTGAACATTAATAACCTTTCCGGCAACAGTTGTCGTTATTCCCCAATCGGTTTTTTGCCACCCCTGCGCCCAACAATCCGTAGAAGTTAAACATATGATACCGAGAAACAGCCAAAACATTTTATTCATTTCAATAATTTTACGAATATTATATTAATTACGGCGGAGATAGCAGGTTAACCCATTGTTGAAATTATTTGTATAAATGACATTTATTAAGTATAACAAATGTCGATGCCGTTTTCTGATATCACAACGGCTTTCTACAATATGGATGTTACATAAATACCCCGGAAAGCCTTCTTGCCTATTCCGGGGTAGATCAGGAATGTACTATTTAGTGTAAACAGCTTTTACGGTGCTCTCTCCTCTTGGCGAATTGGATTGGGTAACTACAGAAAGGTTGCCATCTTTAGTAATGCTCCAGCTCTCTGTAGACTTAAATTCTGAAGTTTGTCCGTCGCGCTCAAAGCTCATGGTGCTGCTCACCACCAGTGTTTTGCCATCATCTGACCATTTTGCGGTTGATTTTCTTTTTGAACCGCGAAACCCTTCCGATTCGACTACTTTGCCATCGAAGGTCAGCGTAACCGTATTGGTCATCGGATCGCCGCCATTAAAACCCGGTGTTACTCTTGTAATAGTAATGGCGTCGTCTTTCTGCTCTGCCTTGATGGAAGTAGCCGCCCTTGCGAACTCGCCTAACTCACTTTTTTTCTCATCCAGTTTCCATTCGCCTGAAAGTGCGGCGCGTTGTGCAAAAAGTGTGGTTGTTGCCAAAGTAACCAGGGCTACGAAGAAAATACGTGTAAATGTTTGTTTCATACTTTTAGATTTTATTGTTTAAAAAAAATGACAAGTTCCTGAGTATCGTTTTTTTCCATTGCCAGGGGATGGTATCGGAAGACTTTCCGCCCGAAGTCTTACTTAAACCTTATCCAATCCACTTCAACGTCTTTCCCGGTTTTTAGTGTAACCACCAGATCATTTACGCCTTTTAATTGGGGCATATTTTTAACGGGAATTTTCACATCATGCCATCCTGATTTTTTTACTAATTTGAGTTCAGCAATTAATCCATTTTGCCTACTACTTATTTGCAACAGTCCATCGGCATCAGCTCTTAAACGAATGATAGCTGTCCTTATTTTAGCACTACCAAAATCAACACTGTTATACTGTACCCAGTCACCGCCTTTTGTAAAAATAGTTTTCCATCCGCCAAACGTATTCGCTGTATCCAGAAAAGCAACGGTTGCACCGCCGACATGGCTGTAACGATCTATCTGTATTTCTTTAAAAGCATCAGATACCCCTACCCCTCTCAGGGTGGGTATTACCTTTTTAATGGTTCCGTCGGGATTAAAAAACAAGCTATCTATTCTTACAGAACGGTTTTTATCAAACCGGGGCGACAAATCGTTATGATGATAGAACAAGTACCATTGTTTGTTGAACTCTATTAAAGAATGATGGTTGGTCCAGCACCCGGTGGAGGATTCATCCATAATAACGCCCGCGAACTTGAATGGACCTAACGGATGATCACTGGTGGCATATTCTAATCTTTCAATGCTGTTTTCTACATGCGGGTAGGTCATGTAGTAAATACCGTTCCGCTCAAAAACATAAGGTCCTTCTTTCAAACCCTTTGTTGGAAATTCTTTCAACGTAAACACTTCAGAGTCCAGGTCCCGCATATTCGCTTTTAGTTTGGCACCATACAGGTTCCCCTGCGACCAGTACAGGTAGGCCTGCCCGTCTTTCTTATCAATAAAAACGCCCGGGTCGATTCCCCGAACTCCGTGGATAGGTCTTTCTTCGGGTATATAGGGGCCTTCCGGCTTATCGGCTATTGCTACGCCGATAGTGAAGCCGCGGCCGATAGTAGAATCTTTGGGGGGCGCCGGGAAATAAAAATAGTATTTACCATCACGTTCAATGGCATCGGGCGCCCACATCGCATAACTATCGGGCTTTACCCAGGGTACTTTGTTTTGTGTAACAATCACCCCGTGATCGGTCCAGTCGACCAGGTTTTCCGAAGAAAATACATGATAATCTTCCATGCAAAACCAGTCTTTACGAAGGTTTTTACCATCGGGAGCAGGAATATCATGAGAAGGGAATATATATACCCTGTTGCCGAATACCCTTGCCGACGGGTCGGCGGTGAATTGGTTGGTAATGAAGGGATTTTGTGCCGAAGCATTTATTGCTATTGCCAGCAACCCTGACAAAACTATCGGGCAAAATAATCTCCAGCGCATGCAAATAGGTTTTTATTTTTTTCAATTAAATGGCCGGTCATGAAACAACTAGCGTAGATAGTGATCCTGCCTTGCTACCTGGTGAAACCTTTCACTTGTTTTAAAGACCCGCTATTTTAAGATCAAGATCATGCC
Organism: Acinetobacter pittii; assembly: GCA_052038405.1. Taxonomy (GTDB): domain Bacteria; phylum Bacteroidota; class Bacteroidia; order Chitinophagales; family Chitinophagaceae; genus Niabella. The sequence continues at coordinate 5,772 of JBQGCI010000523.1, read as the reverse complement.
ACTGCCTTTTTAAATGGCATTATCATTATCACTTAATTCGCTATACGGAAATAATCAAAGTCTGCGTAGCCTCCTGTATTTTTTGTGGCATAATTAAACAACCCATACCGGTATCCCATAAAGTGAGGTATTGTATAAGCCATTTTCAGCTGTGTACCGATCGGGGTCCATGTTTTCCCATCGAAGCTGTAAAAGAAATCAGCTACGTCTTTTTTATTGGTGAAGTCACAGGCTGCTTTCAGGTGAACAACATTTTGATTAAGCGGAACAGTTGCTGCTACTACGGGCTTATTATCGCTGGCGTTGATCATCACCAACGATTTTTTGTCGCCTTCTATTTTTACTCCCAAAATTCCATAATTTCTTTGCAATAATGTAATACCGGCAAAATCGCCATCTTTCATCTGCGATACATCTATCGAAGTGGCGCCCGAAGAAGTGGGCCCTACCGTACGTTGTGTAAGCGTGTTGCGAGCCTGAAGAAAGGTCGTATCAATCCGTCCGGTAGTTAGTCTCAAATACCCGGCTCTGTCGGTTACCGACCATAGCTCGTTTACCGGATTATGATTCCATTGCCATACCAGTGGCAGGGCCGCGTCTTTCTTTTTGCGGGTGAATTCATCAGAAGCTACAATACCGGGTATCAATCCTTTACTGGCAGGCAGATCCAGCGTCAATGGTACTTTACCGTTTTCATCGCCTATTACCGGCCATCCATCTACCCACTTTACTGGTACCAGATAAGGGATGCGACCTACCGCTCCATAATCCTGGAATAAATATGCAAACCAACGCCCATCAGGCGTGTCAATTAATCCACCTTGTGCAACGCCTTTATCCTGCAAACCAATTCTACCTTCCCAGGGCCCTGTAATCTTATCAGCACGGTGAATAATTACAGAACGCTGTCCGCCGGGAGGCCATGAAATATTGAACAGGTAAAATTTACCATTTACTTTAAAAACCTGTGATCCCTCTGCCGGCAGGCCGCCACGGCTTCCTTCAGGAGTAGTAGGCAATGTAGCATTTTCAATGACTACACGGTCGGTACCTTCTTTCACACCACTTAAATCATCCTTCAATTCTACGAGTCTCAGTTTACCACCACCATACAACAGGTATACTTTACCATCGTCATCAAAAACCAAAGAATGATCGTGCATCATGGGTTTAAATTCTATGGCTTTCCAGGGACCTTTTTCAATATCTTTTGTGGTATAGATGTAGGTTTTCCCGGTAGTTTGCGCAAAGGTTGATACATAGTAAGTGCCCTTATGGTAACGGATGCTACTCGCCCAGGAACCACGTCCGTATGTGCTTTTACCATTATCCAGGTTCATAGCATCTACACCCACTTTATTGAGTGTATCGTAACAATAGCCAATGAGTTTCCAGTTTATCAAATCGGTAGATTTCATAATAGGTACTCCCGGACTCATGTGCATGGTAGTACTACTCATGTAATAATTCTTCCCCACGCGAAGGATGGAAATGTCGGGTACATCAGCGAAAATAACGGGGTTTTGTGCTTTTTTATTTTGTTGAGCATTGAGTGCGGTCGGCAAAATCACGACAACCAACAGGCAAAAAAATATGTTTTTTGTCATCAGTATAAATTAAAAATATTAGTATTTTATTTTTCAGTGAAACGCACACGGGAGCTCCATAAAGAATAGCAGCTATACCATTCTTAACATTTGTGATCATGCCACCTCCCGAAGCCTTTAATGTTGGCTCTTTACTATTTTTTTTGGGGCTTCACCAATCTTATATAATAAACGGGCCCGGCTGTATTGGTTCCTGAAGCCTGAAACTTAACGCTCACATAGTCCTTCCCTGTAAGCATACTGGCTGGTATCGCGTATTCTACGTCAACCATATCCGGTCGGTTCCACTTGTCTTGAAGGTTTTCGGTTATTAATTTTTGACCGTCTATATATATATCAAAACTTTTGTTTCCGCTTTCAGCACCCCAGTAACGCACCCTTAGAGCCAGGTTCGTTTCCTTATTGGTAGCGAGGCTATAGCTGAAATAGCCACTACCAGCAGCTTCTCTAAAAGCCTGGTTATGCGCATTCCCTTTGCGGGACCGCTCACTTTGCATCTGGTGATCTACTTCTGGTTGCTGTTCTCCGGGTGCTACAAAATCCACTGTTCGTTTTTCCAACTCCAGCTTTTCTTTTTCAGCATGAGCTATCGAATCCATATAGTTATTATACTGCACGGGAGTTAAGGCCATCCAGTACATCATGTAACGCGAATCGTGTATGCGGAAGAAAGGCTCTAACACTAAATCAGCGTTGTTCACAATATTTAAGTTACGGGCAAACGTAAATTGCAGGGGTTTCCCTTTTACCGGAACCAGCTTTTGAGAAATATCGTCAATCCGGTCTGAAACCAATACAGGCGCCTGGTTCACCGGCAATTTTTCGCCGTGGGCAATATGGCTCCAGCGGCCATCATCGGCAATCAGTCCTTTGATATTTTGAGTTTCAGTTTTGGCACCTAACAAAAGAGGGCCGTGCATAATAGCTACATACTCCGGCACATTTGGCATCTGTTCAAGAGTAGTGCGCATAGGCAAATCAACCAGTACTACATCTCCTTTTTTCCACTGTCTGTTGATAGCTATATAAGAAGAAGGCTTTTGTTGATAGGCCACCTGTTTCCCGTTAACCGTAATCTTTAAAGCCCCATCTTTTACCCATGACGGATAGCGAACCATCAGGGTGAATTTTCCGCCTCCACGGGTCACCGACAATTTCGTTTTGGCTTCGTCAGGAAATATCGTCTCCTGTTTTAATGTAATTCCTTTTTGCTTCCAGTTTAATTCAGATGCTATAAACAGATTGAGAAATAAAGAATCTCTCCTGTGCGTGTATATCTGTTCACCATACTTACCATGATTTTCCATGCCGCTACCTACACAGCACCACATCGCTTCGTTCGGTGCCGAGTAAACCCTGTAATGGCGGGGACGAGCCGGTGTAAAATATACATAACCCCCGTGTTGCGGATGTTGAGTGGATAGTATATGATTATATAGTGCACGCTCGTAAAAGTCCATATATTTTGCATCAGGACTTGACCTGAAAAGCCCTTGCGACAACTTGAGCATGTTGTAGGTGTTGCAGCTTTCCGGTCCTTCTACATCGCTTACATACTCCCTGTAAGACGGAATACTCGGAAAAAACTCCCGCCTGCTGTTACCACCAAAAGCCAGCGACCTGTTGCCGGTAACGGTTTCCCAAAAAAAGCTGCCGGCCCTTAAGTACTGATTGTCGTGGGTTAATTCACCAACGCGCTCAAACCCAACTGCTTTAGGCACCTGTGTATTGGCATGCTTATTATCGAGGTTGTCTATATTTTTTGACAAGGGTTCTAAAAACTCCCGGTGTGAAAATCTCCTGGCAGCTGTAAGGTACCTGGTATCCTTTGTCATTTCGTAGGCATCGGCCAGCACTTCATTCATACCGCCGTGCTCACTACCCAGCATACTTTCCATTTGTGCATCTGACAGGCCATTGGTGATGTTAACGGCCCAGTCGCAAAAGGCCAAAAACAGTTGCCGCGCTTCAGTACTTCCGGCATACATCCAGGCATCTCTCAATCCTGCATACATTTTGTGCACGTTATACCAGGGTACCCAGTATTTCCAGACGGCAGCGATATCGCCCGATTTTATTTTAGGCCACAGCTCTTTTCCGTTGGGAACAGCCCCTATATAACCCACCGCCCAATCCGGATATAGTTTACCGTTTGCCTCCATGCATCGCCTCAACTCGGCAATCATGTAATCCATTCTTTTTTTGCATTCCGTGTTGCCGCTGGATGCATAGTTCATGGCCAGCGCGGTCAGGTAATGTCCGCCTACATGGCCATCCAATCCTTCCCAGTTCGGATAGATCTTTGCCCTGGACGAAAGGCCGGCTTCTTTTCGATACCCCGCCAGCAAACGGTCCACGTCATATTTCAGTAATACCGCTACATTGAGGTCCTGGGCATGTTTAAAAATACCGCCGGTTACTTTCACATCGTTCAACGAAAAAGCATTTCCGTAGAGCTTATCCTGTGCTCCGCTACTTTGGGCCATTATAGTGCATATACTGGTAAGCAGCCCTGCCTTAACAAACAGCTTGTTCGCTTTTCTTATTGGGTCCGATATTCTCAATTGATTCATAGTATTTTATTTCTTATGGAAGTGGTAAACATCGCAGGTTCCAACACGATATTTAAAATATCTTAATTCGTTTTTTGTACTCCTTTATCGGTCTCCACGATTTTCCTGATAGAGCCATCATTGTTATAATACAGGTAATCGACCTTAACGGAACGCCTGTAGCTGCTGCCTGTGGGCATTGATCCATCGTGGTAGAAAAAATAAGATTTCCCTTTAAATTCGATTACGCCCGGATGCGTTGTAGTGCTGTTGGTAACCGGATCCTGTATGCGTCCCCTGTATGTCCACGGACCTTTTATGTCTGTAGCGGTGGCATAATCGATACTTTCAGGAAAATTAGCGGCATACAGCAGGTAATATAATCCCTTACGTTTATATACCCACGGAGCTTCTGTGAAATGATCCGGTTTAAAAGTATGAATGGGGCCGTCCAGTTCTACCATATTGTCTTTCAGCTTAGCCCATTTGCAGCTTCCATTACCCCAGAACAGATAAGCCTGTCCATCATCATCGATAAAGGCAGCCGGATCGAGATCATCCCAGGAATGCTTCATATCGGTGGTCATTTCATTCGTGACAAGGGCCTTGCCAATAGCATCTTTAAATGGTCCTGTTGGACTTTCGGAAACTGCTACCCCAATTGCAACACCGCCTTTACTAACTTCATTATTCTTATGCATCACGGAAATATACCAGTAAAATTTCCCGTTTCTTTCGATACAATGAGCAGCGTTGGCAGCCCGGGCCGCCCATGAAAAATCGGTTGGCTCTAAAACGGGGCCATGATCTTTCCATTCTACCATATTTTTAGATGAGAACACGTGCCAGCTGGGCATCTGGTACGTTTTGGCATCAACCGTTGCGGTATCACGGCCCGCATACAAGTAAACGGTATTCTTATATACCAGCGGTGCAGGATCTGCCGTGAATAGGTGCCGGATGATCGGATTCTGTGCATTTATAAATGGCATTTGCAATAATCCGGTCAATAGAAGCAATACGTTTTTCTGCATTTTATTGTTTTATACAATCACCAACAACTTGTTTTATTTCTGAGTATACCTATCTAGATTATCGGCACAGACACGCTTCAACTGACCTGGCTGTTGAGCAAACTGACACGCATATTTCTCCCGATGAATATCTCAAGCCGGCATACCTTTTAAAGGTTCTATAACCGGAAAAGCAACTAAAGCAATCGTAACCGACCTTCATCGTCAAATAATAGTTGTCATTTTTACAATTATTAAGCTAAGATAGGAAAAAAATACAATCGGTTGCAGGCAGTTGGAATTAATTTTTATTTTTATCCAATGTGTCAGGCAGCGGCCTCAGTAGATGAAAAACCGGGTTTCGCGTTAAGCCTTCCATTTGTTAGCCGCCCGCGATGTTGGCCATCATACGTAGGCTGCAGCGGTATTAACGACACCCGTTATGCAGTATCCGTACCGGAGCAGCCAGGCGCAGTCCCCAGGGGATACTACCATCCATTCCTTTGCCATAGCATGCAACGAAATCCTTCCCTACGGAATGCGGTTGAAATTATTTTCCCTTCAAAAGGCCGTGATCATCTTTTTTCCGCACCCCAGGCC
>JBQGCI010000522.1:0-5971 GCA_052038405.1 Acinetobacter pittii | reverse complement strand
TCCAATTGTGCCATCATTTTCGAGCGGTTCCAGTCGCGGTAACCTCTCACCATTTCGGCATAAGGATTCAGGTATAAAGATCCCCGGTTGCTACGGGTTACATTATTACCAAAAATGATATGCTTTACGAAAGCATGATCTTCATCTTTCGGGAAAGTAGCAGGAAACTGAACCGGGTTTGATCGCATCACCATGTCGTACATTTCTTCCCCATTATATAATGGACCACGGTAATCGTCAAAATTACCATAAAGCCTTACCGTTAACATGGTTGACTTGGTAATATCTATATCTATATTAGAACGTAGCGAATAACTCTTTAAATTGATATTGCTGTTGAAATTATTCACAGGATCCACCTTTAATACCCCGTTGTCCTGGTTTAACGCTCCCGAAATAAAGTAGCGCGCCACCCCGCCGCCGCCGCTCACGTTTAATGCATAACGCTGGTTGCTTGTATAATCTTTAAACAGGATATCCCTCCAGTCATTAGCCGGGTAAACATGCGGGTCGGATCCGGGCTGCCCGGTACGATTGATCTTATCATCAGAATATAGAATACTACCAAGCCGGTCCCTCGTCAATACGGCTTCATTGGCCATCTTCATATAAGTAACAGGATCGGCCAATTCAACATTAGTAGTTGGCATGGAAAATGCCTGGTCTACGCGCAGCGATATTTTGGCACTTCCTGCTTTACCTTTCTTGGTATTAACAAGGATAACACCATTGGCCCCCCTGGCGCCATATACTGCGGTTGAAGTTGCATCTTTCAAAATGGAAAAGGCTGCGATATCATCTACTGTTAAACGGGCCAGGTCGGTTGTTGTAGACTCGATGCCATCTATCAAAATAAGCGGGCCATTCTTGTAGCCAAAAGTGGTCACTCCCCTTACAAAAAACTCTGCGTTGTCTCTTCCCGGCTCACCACTACGCTGATAACCAATAACACCTGCCACCCTTCCTGCTAAGGCAGTAGTAAGATTACTGGAAGGTATGCGCAATTCTTCCGGGTTAATAGATGTTACAGCGCCTACCACCTGCTCCTTTCTACGTGCCTCAAACCCTACCTGTACCACTACCTGGCTAAGGTTTTGGGCATCATTATCCGGTTCAAGCACCACAACCAGTTCTTTTCCAGTGCTGACTAATAAAGTTTTAGTTTTGAAACTGACAGCAGATATCTGTATTGAATCGGTTCCTGTTGACGCCATAATAAGGAAATTACCATTGGGGTCGGTTGCAGTGCCCCTGGAAGAGCCCTTAATACTGACAGTAGCATTTTCCACAGCAGCACCATCCTGATTGATTACTTTACCGAAAACCCTGATGGTATCCTGCGCATCACAAACACCAGCAATCCACATCAATACCACCAGAAACATTAATTGACCCAAGGTTCGTTTCATTTTTAAAGCATGCAGCAGAGGTTTAATTTTCATTTTTGACTCGTTTATATATAATGCGTTAATATACTACACACCCCTCTACACGGGGCGCTTTCCGTTAAAAGAAAGTCTCTCTTTACGGCAAGAAAACGTATGCAATTTCACCTGCGACAACTAGGTCGCCTGAGTTACCTGTTTTGAAAAGTAAGCAGCTATTAGAATCCTGAAATCAATTTCCATTTAGCAAAAGTTTTGAACAAAAACAAAAAAAACAATTTTACAAACAGGCCTGTTCATCATTAACAACCCATGGCGCTTCGCTTCAAACGCCAATAAATACTCAGCTATAAATACCTGTTAATAAAAGATTCATTGCCTTATGGTTTATCAGTTTTATATCACATTTCCTTTGCTCCCCGCTTCTGTTGATCAGCTCCCGTTTATAAACAATCGAACTTTCTCAAAAGGTTTGCGAACGGAGGGCAGGAACGCTACGCAATCGTTGTTCTGATACTAAAGTAAGACTAGTTTTATTAGATCCTGTCCTGACTTGTCCTGTATACAGCAGAATAGTTTTTATATCCAGGTAACCGGTTCAAATTCTTAAAAATGTCACCGTTTGGTGCAAATGTCAGGTATTTTATCAGGGTTATTCCAGTTATTTTGGTTTGCCGAGTACCATTCAAATTTCACCCGGCATCTGCTATAAATATCAGTAGGCATAATTCATTCGTCCGATGGGTGCACTGTCACCTGAAATATAATAGTCCATTATATCATCATACTTCGTCACATTATCACATACTTTAAATTCAAAAGAAACTTTACCAGCTGTAAGTCCCACTGCACGAAGCGGAACCGCCACCTGCATCACATTCTTTTTTATCACATACCGGGCATTACCCGATGTTTTCCAGTTATACCCTCCTGAAGATTGTTCAACGGAAGTTATTTTGTGCCTAGCAGGTTTTCGGTTAATAATATATTGGTAACCTGCAAAATTGCTACTCGTTTTTTTTGTGTTGATCAGAATATTCATCCAGTTCACGTCTTTACCATTATAAGCAGTTACGGGCGAAGCCGTTGTGATATGGAAGTAAACATTTTTTTGATCGTGAGCTACCCTTACTTCAGTTATATCGTTTCGGTTGCTGCTATCTGTATAAACCTGGGTTCCCGTGGCATTAGAAAAATGACGGACCATCGCATCACCTTTTACATCGGTGTAAACAGCTTTCACATCTTTCCATTGACTTTCACCTGCTTTAAATATATCAATAGTCTTAGCTATGTAACCAACCGGCAGGGTCTCCTTCAGCTTAAAACGGCGTATGTTTCGGGCCAGCTGCAGATAAAAATTATCCTGGTAACCGCCGCGCATCATTTCTATATCCCTGGAAAATTCATGGTTATAAACATCTACAAAAAACACCCCGTTATGCCCGTGCGCATTGGCATATTTAATAGCCATCCACTCATTAAAGGAGGTTATCAACACATGGTCGATATTGGCCTTGCTCTGAAACACTGCATCCCACATGGTTTGAAAACTGGCGCCTGCTGTCCAGTCTTTTTCTACTTGCCTGGTTGCATTATTGTATCCACGGCTGCTTTCGGGGTGCATGGCACTGGCAACAATAACAGAGTGGCTATGTTGTGCTACTGGAACAGCAACCGTTCCGTTATGGTTCCATTGCGGATACTGCCAGCTCATCCACGGAATCGATGCCGGGTTATAATCGCCGTTTGGCCATTGAGACTCCCTTACGTCAAAGTAGTGCTGCATCTCCGGCTTAATAAAGTCCGTAAACTCGTTATGTTTGGTCATATCGGAAGCTTTGCCATTTTTTTCGGTAATACCGATGATCATCGGCTTACCTGCGGGGCTAAACCACAGATGATCATAAGTTCCCGACTTATAAAACCGGTTATAGAGATCGTCTACTGTTGTTCCAGAAAAGCTATTGGTATAAAAAACTACTTTGGGCGCTTTAAACCCCTGCTCCATAAACATTGTTAACACCCCCAGCAGGTTCTTTACCGGTTCCGCATAAAGCACCCGGTTCGTTGCATCAATGCACAGATAATCTACTCCGGCATTGGTGAGGAGTTCGATATGCCGCGTTACTACCCAGGGATCGCTCATACTATAATAGCCGTAAAGCGGTTCTCCCCAGAAATGGAATTCATTAAGCGGGCTTTCGGGTTGGCCCTTTACATCATTTAACGCTTCAGGATTAGTATCTGATAGTTTCTGAATATCATATACAGCCTTTTGTCCGCTTTGATGCTGTCCCAGCCATAATGAATAGAAAACGCCCACTGTTTTTTTGCCGGCCTGTATACCGGCAGCAGGACCAAATCTCCGGTTTAAAGCATCCGTAGCAGCAAGCCTCAGCATGGATTGTTCTGTTTTTAATTGTAATTGAGTTGCAGCGCTTTGTCCGTTAACAGGTGAGCGCATAGTGATCCCAAAGGCCAGGATTAAAGTAGAGCAATATTTAAGTATGGACATATAAAAATAGTTTAGCGCGATTCGGCAATGACACGCTTTTAAAAAAAGCACTACTACCCTATCTTTTGATCTTTATGAGATGGGGGGTATTAACGACGCCGGAAAACCTACCCGGATTAGTCGAAAAAAGGTGCTGTTCCGGCTAATTTCCACCACTTCTGCCTGCATTATTGGACACCTGTTTACTTATGCTTACCCATAGTTCCCAACTTCGCTTTATCCAGACCGGGAAAACAAGTGAAAGAGCCATACTGTAAGGCAAAATAAGGAGTAAAACTATATTCGGGTACACCATCAATAGTAAAATCGCAAGGTGTATTGGTACTTCTGATTTTGCTTAACAACATTTCGGGTGTCATATTAAGGCGAACAGAATTTTCTTTTTCAGCCTGGAACACATCCTTCATCATAGGACCTTTCAGGGCCATCAACATGGGGCCGTAAGAGAATGCATACCTCGTGGCATCTTTGATACGCGTATCCCCAACATATTGCTCTGCCTTCCATTTCATAGGCAGCTCCCAGGTAACAACGTCTCCATCGCTCCAGTTACGATCCAGTGTCACATAGGTTCCGGATACTGCTTTCGCTATTTTCTTTCCGTTGATCCTGAGGTTAAAATCTCCGGCAAGCCAGCCCGGCACCCTAAGGCGTATTTTCATGGCTGCAGGAGTAGTCAATGAAACCGTTAAAGAAGCAGTATTGCCGTAAGGAAATTTTGTATTCATCGTTAATTTGAAGTCCTGGCTATTGATTTTCCCCTTGTACTCGGATGCTGCAAATAAATTGATATAAACGCCATCTTCAGCATGCGAGTAAATGTATTGCGGCAGCATTCCGTAAATGGCAGTAGCCTGTACCTCACAGCAAGTGTTATTGCATAAGGTAGGAAATTTGCCGTCATTCACCTGGTTGAAATACCGGATTGTTCCATCTTCGCCCTGGGCCGCGAATGCGATATTGTATAAGGATTGCTCAACATGCGCTGCATAGACTTCTTTCCCGGGCCATAGCTGAAGCAGCCGATGGTTCAAATCGACCCAGAAAACATTACCGCAGGTTTCATAAATATTATTGGGAAGATTGGTCAGCTTGTGCGTTTGCGGTCTGCATTCAAAGTGTTCGCACAAGCTGATGCCGCCTCCAGGAATCTGAAAATACTCATGATATATCTTCCAGGCTCCGAGACAGGCTTTCAAATAACGCTCTTCGCCCGTTGCCTTATAGATATCAAACAGAGCGCAGATACTGGTTAGTAAATAATTATGCGGACGATTCAGGGTAAATCTCCAGGCGGCTTCCGGTAGTCCTTCACCTAATGCATCCAGCCACCAATCCATATCATAATATTTCATATTGGTTTGAATGTCTTCCGGCTTCCCGATGGGTGAATGGTAGACCATCGGTCCTGCTATGCTACCCTGTATGCCCATACTTCCCAGCAACATGAGCGGCAGGTATTCTTTAGCATTGTTGTACCAATCGTAAAAAGGTCTTAATATCTGGTATGCTTTATCATACCCTGCACTACCAGCGGCCAGCAGTCCTTTTGTCAGCATTGCCCGGTCATAATTCTTTTGTTCATCGCGCATAATTAATGGCCAGGTATCCGTTGATATTTTGTAATTGATACTTTCATAGGGCATCATATAGCCCCGGCCATTAGCGTACTGACGACGATCGATTTGTTCCAGTATATCTTCAATTGCTTTTCTGAATTCAGGAACTTCTTTGTAGCGCAGGGTATGTCCCATTCCTCCGAGCATCCGGCCTTCGTTGGAGCCGGTAAGGATATCAATCCAGATCCTGTTGGGATCTTTATCATTTACCCAGTGCTTCTTTTTTAAACAGTCGCTCAGGTATTGAATGTTCCTTTCAAATACCGTTTGGAAAACGCCCGCTCCCAAAGTAACCCCGTTCAGCGCCGGGCTGGCTCCCATTTTTACCGGTCTCCAGCTGGAAGAGTCAGACGCTGTAGTTTCATGCCTGGCCATTTTCGCAATTTCCCTGTCTGTGTTACGGTTCATTTCCACCATGAGGCAGCTGGGATCGTTGATAACAAACCCTT
>JBQGCI010000521.1:0-15329 GCA_052038405.1 Acinetobacter pittii | reverse complement strand
ATAATTGTTCAATAGCATTAGCCAGCGGTTCGCACATCATCACCATACCAGCTCCGCCGCCGTACTGGTAGTCGTCTACTTGTCCGTATTCATTCACCGCCCATTGGCGCAGCTGGTGCACTTTAACTGTCAGCAGTCCTTTATCCTGCGCGCGTTTCATAATGCTGTGCTCAAACGGACTGTTCAACAGGTCGGGCAATACGGTAAGTATATCAATATGCATGCTGCAAATGTAAGACCTGGCTTTATACTATAGCGGGCCAATCGCTATTAATTATCCTCCTTTAATGAATCGAGCACTGCTTTTAACTGGTTTACATATTTGCCATAATAGTATTTAAGCCACCAATTGGTAGCCGCTATCATAAACACCAGTGATGCGAAACAGAGTATGAAAACAAACGATATCCTTAAGGCTGTAAGAGCCGGAAGTATCTCAGTCGCTATCAACTGGCTATAGGCAGAGAGGCCAATAGTAAACATCAGGAACGGCGTAAGCAGAAAAGCCCATGAACGGTATCTTTCCATATTTAACTGCAGGTCGAAGTAAATTTTGAGTAACTGATCCTTGCTGGCAAGATCGAAGGCGTCTACGGTTTTGTAGAACCGGGAGAAGGCCAGCAGATAGTATGTTGATATAATGGCAATAACCATGAAGCCCAGGTAGTACACTAAATACATTGAGGAATCCAGTCGCAGAATAAAGGGGAAAAAAATAAAAATAGCCAGGCTGCCCACCTGCATTTGCAGCTCTTTTTTCATGGTTGTTTTTAACTGAACGAGTGGATGCCTGGCTTTTTGTAACTTGTTTATAGCGTCAGGAACCTGTACGTCGTCTGTCCTTTCCTCGTTCCATGCTGATTTTAAATTGTCAAAATTCATAGCCCAATGATTTAATGATTTTTTGTAATTTTTCTTTAGTGCGATTCAGTTTTACCCGCGCATTTCCTTCACTGATGCCGAGCTGCGTTCCAATGTCTTTATGAGAAAGACCTTCCATAAAATAAAAGATCAGCGCTTTTTCAACCGGGTTTAAATAATGGGTGGCGGCATAAAACAGGTCGAGCTGCGCCTGTTTTTGCATATGAGGGCTGCTATCGACTATCTCGGGTGCATCCGTGTATATAATATGATTGTTGTGTTTTTTGTTTTGGCGCAGGTGTGTTAACGCGGTGTTCAGCGCCACCCGGTACATCCAGGTAGCAAACTGGCTGTCGCCATTAAAGCTGTGGAAAGAGCGCCATAACTGCGCCATCATTTCCTGTATCAGGTCCTGCCGGTCGGCTTCAGTATCCATATACAACCGGGCTACTTTATGCAGTATGCCTGCATGTTGCTTCATGAGTTGTAAAAATGCCTGCTCTTTGTCTGCCAAAATAGATTGGTTAGAATAATGATACTGTTTCGTTAAACGCGAAGGGGCAAGACGCAATTTTTCTTCGAACAGCGTTCCCGGAGTTACCCCTTCCGTAACACGTTAGTATACAGTTGGCAACATTCGTTACAAATTTTCTTCGGGCAATTCTTCTCCGTCCATAAAATCGTCCAGGTTGCGGCGTTCTTTTTTCGTAGGGCGGCCAATTTTGCTCAGGCGTTTACCGCTGTAGAAGGAAGCCGCCTGGATTTTCGATTTTTCCAGTTCCTCCGGGGGGGTCAGGTCTGTATAATATTTGATGGCCTCTTCGTATTTCAAACGGGTATGTAGCAGCCCCGTTACTTTAATACGCCATTTGCGGCCTTCGGTACGAACATCATAAATATCTCCCAGGTGCACATTCTTACCGGGTTTGGCCGGTTCTTCCTGGTACTTTACCCGGTTATCGTTGCAGGCATCGGTAGCCAGTCTACGGGTTTTAAACAGTCGGATGGACCATAAATACTTATCAAGGCGTAATTTTTCTTTGTCAGTCATTGGCTCAAAATTATAAAATTGGCCAGTAATTGTGGATAGTTGATTTCATCGGGATAAAATTCCGCATGTCGTAACTGTGTTTTTATGAGCCGTAGTATTTTTAGCGAAATATAAAAATATGAAAAAACTCCTCTTGCCGGTTGCATTAGTATTGCTAATATTGAATAGCTGTCAAAAAAAAGAAACGGTTGTTGAAAAATCCCCCATCGTTAAAAAGCCTGAAACAGAATCGGTTATCAATGGCAACCCGATTACTATACATACACGGCCCTATCAGGTTGCGATACTTGTAAATGGAACATTTTACGGCGGCGGAATTATTTTAAATAATGACTGGATTTTGACTGCCAAGCATGTGGTAGCGGCAGCAAGTGCCGGCCAGGTTACTGTTGTGGCTGGTACTACCGACTTAGGGTCCAGCCCATCTACCAGGCAAAACAGAACAGCCGATAATTTAGTGCTTAATATTAATGGCGATGTAGCTTTGGTGCATTTATCAACGCCTTTGAATTATAGTTATGCGACTTCACCGGTTGAATATTCGTATAACGAAGCGTTATCGGTGAATCAGACTGTAACCGTTAGCGGTTGGGGGTATCATGATTACCGGGGTGGTACGTTGTCGACCCATACATTAAGGTCGGCCAATTTAAAAATAACCGATTTATCCAATCCTTCTTTGATTTATTGCGGAGCATCGGGTTCACCGCATCAGGCGGCCTGTGGCGGTGACAGCGGTGGTCCGTTAACTATTGTAAATGGTACAGGTAATGCCGTTGTAGTAGGGGTGGTTAGCTTTGGCTCACAGTATTGCCATACGCCTCCCGATGGTTATGTAAGCGTATCACATTTTGCTGACTGGATTTATCAAACGACCGGCATCTTATATGCAGGTGTAGGTGTTAGCGGTGTAAATGTCACTTGTGCGTCGGCAACATATACAGTTAGTAATCTTCCGGCTAATACGACTGTTAACTGGGAAGCGGTTCCGTCATGGGCAGCTACTGTTAACGCCAGTGGCAATTCGGTTACAGTAAGCCCCGGTGTCTATAATAACACCGGTGGTTTTTTATTGAAAGCGAGTATTTTGAACGGAACACAGGTTGTTGGTATGAGACAAAAACGCATTGAATTTAATTGCTCAACAGCTCCTCCTGTAGCTTATATTCCTAACGGGTCGTCCTATAATCTCCCTCTCGCTAAAGTAACAAATGCATCTTTGTCAGAAGTTGCCTATCTGGGATACCCATCGAATAATGTGTTTGGATGGAGCTCACCTGTTGATTTTTCATTTACCGCTATATCCGGCATGCCCATTACAGGTATCGACCGATATTGCTCTGATATGGTGGAGCAAATCGGCGTGTTTCAGACAGACTGGATAACCCTTGATCCCAACAAACAATATGTAGCTACCTATTGGGAAAAGGATTGTCCCCTCGACTTTACGGGGTATGGCAATACCGGAACGATCATTTCAAACCAGATCATCAGAACCTCCGGGGATTGGAACCTTCGTAAGGTAGTCTTTACAGGAATCAATGCATCCGATCTGACGGTCTTACTTGATGTTACCGGTTATATCCAGGAGTTAAGGCTCCATCCGGTAGGCGCTAGCATGGCAACCTACACTTATGATGCCGGCGGGAACTTAAAAACAAAATGTGATGATGATTATAATATGACCTATTATTAATAGCTTCTTATTTAGGCGAAGGCGGCTGTTTCAGAGGAACAGCCGCTTTTATCTTTGGCAATGCCGGGTATTACTATCATGCGGTCATGAATAGTGATTGTGATTAATCAATAAATTCCGCATTTCGTAAATGAAGCGACAACGCCTTCGAGTAGCTTTGCAACCCGAAATGAAGAGGACTATCGCTAAATATTTTTATATTGGGCTATTAGGGGTTTTATGCTGTGTCTTAGAAAACGCAAAGGCTCAGGTAGGTATATGCGGGTTTGATCGCCTCCATAAGCAACAAATTGCTTCTCCCGAAAATCTCAGTGCTGTAAATCAGATTAACAGCGCCATCTCCGCGAAACAAAATAGCTTACGTTTACGTAGGTCGGTTACTCCGGCAAAGTCTGCTATTTATGAGATACCGGTTGTGGTGCATGTGGTGCATTCTGGTGAACCCGTAGGATCTGTGCATAATCCGTCGGATGTAACCATTCGTCAGATGATCGACTTCGTAAACAGAACTTATAGCGGAGAGACCGGTGCCAACGGAGTTAATATTCCTATGCGGTTTAAACTGGCGCAGCGGGCTCCGGATTGCGGACCTACAACCGGTATTGTAAGGGTTAATGGTAGTGTTATTCCGGGCTACGCACAAAATGGATTGGTTTATTCGGGAGATGTAATAGGCGCATCAGATCTGGCGGTTAAGAGTTTAAGCAGGTGGCCCAATACCGAATATTACAATATATGGATCGTCAAGGATATTAAAGCTGAAGGGTTGCCTGACGGCGTTTATATAGCGGCTTACGCATACTTTCCGGGTGCCAGCGCCAGCAGGGATGGGACTGTTATGCGTTTTAATACAGTCAATTCAACGTCAGCCACATTACCGCATGAGTTGGGTCATGCCTTTGCGCTGTACCATACTTTTGACGATGGAAAAGATGAAGAAACCTGTGCGGTCAATACAGATTGTGCGAAGCAGGGAGATATGGTATGTGATACGGACCCTCATTTGTCTATGATAGGAACCTGTCCGAGTCCGGCAGACGTCAATCCCTGCACAGGTACTCCATTTGGTACGCTTCCCTATAATGTTATGAATTATGGTACCTGCAGAAATCAATTCACACAGGGCCAGGCAGACCGGGCTTTAGCGGCACTTTTAACCAGCAGGGAAAGTCTAATCTATTCACAGGGAGGAAATGCGCCACTGGGTAGCGTTGCAAAAAGTACGTGCTCGGCATTTTTGGATGTAGTACAAAACAGAAATGCGGCAGATATAGGTCCGAAAGTGGTAGAAATTGTAGGGCAGCTATATAACAGCTCTAATGGGTATAGTAAAGACGGATATATCGGCTATATTGACAATAGCTGTAAGAAAGAAGCCAGAATGGATGTAAGTAACAATTATGTCTTGAAGGTCTCTACTTCCTCAAACCGCCAGCGGGTTAAGATATGGATAGATTGGGATAATAGTGGTTCCTTTGATTCTACAGAACTGGTCATGAATAGTATTTCGCCTACAGGGGTGTATGTGCATTCAGACACTTTAACGCCTTCGATGATGTCAAAGGCGATTATCAATACCCCCCTGAGAATGAGGGTGGCAGGAGATTTTTATGATAGCCCGGATTATGATGCCTGCTCCAAATTACAGTTTGGCCAAATGGAAGATTATACCGTGGTGCTAAGTTCTACTATTCCTGCACGGTTTGGAACTTTATCAGCTTCAAAAACTGCCGACGATCTTTTGAACATTAATTGGACAACGATATCTGAAATCAATACAGATCATTTCGAGGTACAGGTTTCTAATAATGGTACAACCTATCAAACAGTTGCTAAAGTTGGTTCTAAAGCCGCTTTGGGCAATTCTATAGATGTTTTATCTTATACTAATTCAGGAGCTTATTCTAAAATAAGCTTTCTGGGGTTGTCAATGGCCGGATTTTTAGGCTTGGCACTTGCAAGAATAAAGCGATGGATGTATATCACTCTTCTCGGATCTGTTATTTTTTATGGGGCTTGTAATAAAAAAGATCATGCAGGTCCTTTAGAAAAAGATGTGTTTGTACGCATCACGCATGTTGATAAAAATCAAACCATGACTTATTCATCTGCTGTGAAAGTGATCAATATAAAATAAGAGTGGTCATAATAGGATTTTAGTTAATGTTTTTCCGCATTTCGTAAATGTATTTTGTACACGAAAAGTAGCTTTGCAGCTCGAAAATTCTGAAAGTGCTCGAAAACACAAAACGCAGATATATTATTCTTTTTGTGGCGGCTATTTTTATTGTCTGCAGCCGAGATTGTGTTGCACAGAATATACTTTCTGGTAAGGTGGTTGATGTAAGAACTGGCAAACCAATTGTGGGGGCCACCATTTCTTTACCAGAAAAAGATTTGTGGGCAACTGCGGACAAATCAGGAAAGTTTGAAATGACTAATATTCCTTCGGATACTATCTCAGTAAAAATAAGCAGCCTGGATTACGCAGGTGTAATTTTTCGTTTGCAAGTAAACCGGGATGTTTTAGATACTGTTTTTTATCTACAACCAGATGATTTGAGCCTTGAAAATGTAACAGTTACAGCGGCTATTAAAAAAGATCTGGCTACAACTTACACAATAGACAGAAAGGCTTTGGATCAATTACAGATGTTGAGTGTTGCCGACGCGACCAGCCTGCTTCCCGGCCGCAAAACAAACACCAGTTTGAATTTAACTTTGGGTGCACAAAATTTTGCTGTAAATGGCTTTGAAGGCGAAAGCGGTAACCCTGTTTTTGGTGTTGGGGTAGAGGTGGATGGTGTAAGGTTGTCTAATAACGCATTACCTGCTACCACTGGTGTGGACGTAAGAAATATTACAACTACTAATGTGGAAAGTATTGAGGTTGTTACAGGTGTGGCTTCGGTCGAGTATGGTGATATGACGAATGGTCTTGTGAAGATTAATACCAGAAAGGGTGCATCTCCTTATATGATAGATATGGCCACCAAGCCCAATAGCAAGCAGGTGGCATTAAGCAAAGGTTTTATCGTAGGTAGAAAAGGAAGTGTTCTGAATCTAAATGCAGAACATACAAAATCTGTTGCTAATATAGCCTCCCCCTACACGTCTTATGACAGAAATGGACTGTCATTGAATTATTCTACGACCGTTAACAAACGAGGTACTAAGCCCTTATTCCTCAATTTAGGTTTATCAGGTAGTATGGGAGGTTCGGACTCGAAATCGGACCCCGATCGATTTACAAATACTTATGCTAAAGCCAAGGATAATATAATAAGATCGAATATTTCCGGCAGATGGCTTTTACGGAAAAAATGGGTTACTAATCTGGAATTCGCCGCAGGTATCAATTACAATAATAAGCAAGCTGAGGAAAGCTCCAATAAGTCATCCTCATCTTCGGTAGTGGCCATTCATACAACAGAAGAAGGCTATCATGTAGGACAAACCTATGAGCAAAATCCTAGTCCGCATATATTGCTAATAGCACCTGGATACTGGTACGAAGTCAAGCATACTGATAGCCGGGCTTTAAATTATTCAGCGTCGCTGAAAGCCAACTGGACAAAAAAGTGGGGTCACATTTTCAATAATTTAAAAGCCGGCATTAATTATGATGGCAGCCAGAACTTGGGGCGTGGTATATACTTTACGGAACCGAGTCGCACTCCAACCTGGCGGGAGTATCGATATGACCAGGAATCTGCTATTAATAACTGGGGGGCTTACCTTGAAGACCAGTTTAAGGTGCATACAGGTGGTAAATCTTACTTTCAAGTTACTGGAGGACTTCGTTACGACATTACAGCAATTAAGGGTTCTGAATATGGCGTAGTAAATAGTTTGTCTCCAAGAGTAAACGCAAATTATACTTTTTGGGAAAACGACCGTGAAAAAAGGGTAACCGATTTTAGTATTCGTGCAGGTTGGGGTAAATCTGTAAAACTGCCCTCTTTTAATACATTATATAAGGTTCTTCAATATAATGATTACTTGGCATTTGTTTCAACCGCTAGTTCCGTTGGAGAGGCATTTTACGCTTATTATACCCAGCCTAATACCAGGCTGTATAATCCTGATTTGAAATGGCAGTCTAATATTCAAAAAGAAGTGGCTATTAACTTGAAAATATCCGGAACCGGCATAACCCTTATTCTTTCTGAATGGAGTACGCATAATGCTTTTGGTAGTCAGAACCTTTACATACCATTCACTTATAAATTTACAGATCAGACGAATCTCGAAAATTCAACAATACCTCTTGCAAACAGAATTTATTCGATAGATCAAACTACCGGTATTGTTAGCATAACCGATAAAACTGGTACCAGGCCTACCGAAACATTGGATTATCGAACCTACAGCCGTTTTTATAGTACGGTCAAGCCTATCAATAATAACTCTCCTCTGAACAGGACGAACTTAAGCTGGATAGTCGATTTTAAACAAATAAGATCTTTAAGAACCTCGTTTAGGTTGGATGGTAGTTATTATGCGTATAAATATGTAGATGAAAGAATATCCGCTTACAGTTCCTCAACAACCATGGCAGATAATAGCCCCTACAAATATATTGCCTATTCGGTAGGCGGAGGAGCTCCGGCAAACGGCCAAAAAACAAGGAGCCTGAATATGAATTTTACCGCTATTACTCATGTTCCTGCTATCCGAATGGTTTTATCTGCAAGGATCGAAACTTCATTGTATCAATTCGATAAAAACATAAGTGAACGTCCTGGTGGTAACAGAAGCTTTACGCTGGACGATAGAAACAGCTTGATACCCTCTCAAATTCAGAATGACATTTATAATAGTGATCGTTTTGTTGGCATGTATCCCGATTATTATATAAGTCTTGACGACCTAAACACTCCTATCCCTTTTAAGGAAAAGTTTTTATGGGCGAAAGATAATGATCCTTTTTTGTATAATGAGTTGGCAAAACTGGTGACAAAAACGAATACCAGTTATTATTTTAATTCTAATGCTACATCAGCTTATTATTCGGCCAATTTCAGTGTTACCAAAGAGATTGGCAATACGGCATCAATATCCTTTAACGCAACCAATTTTCTAAACAATATGAGTTTAGTCAGGAGCTCGGCATCAGATACTGAGCTTACCTTATATGAAGGTGCGTCGGGCCGAATACCTCGTTTCTACTATGGAATATCATTAAGATTGAAATTTAAATAAAATTTTTTTGGAAATTTTAAAAACAGGAAATATGAAACAGTTATTTTATTTAGCGATTTTTACGGTGCTTCTATTTGCAGCCTGTAAAAAAGATAATGACACTTATCCAACCTACCAGGTTACTATACAATTAACCGATACCTCGGGTATTAATTTTTCAGAAGCAGTTGGTGTAACGGTAAAGTTAACTGCAGATAATTCGGCTAATGTGTATGAAGGAACTTCGGATGCGACAGGTAAAGCAGTTATAACAGTACCTGCGGGCATCTATAGGGCCAGTGTTAGCTTTACAAAAGCGAATGGCGTGCAGAAAAATGTTTACAATGGCGCTGGAGAAGGAACAATTGCAGTTACTGACGCGTGGACGAATACAACTATTACAAAAGTCAAACTGATTGAAGCGCAATTGTCGCAGATAGTTATTAAGGAGGTTTTTGTTGGGGGGACACCCAAAGATGATGGCTCAGGACCGTTTAACTATGACCGGTATGTAATTCTTTACAATAACTCGACAACATCGGCAACATTAAAAAACATATGTCTTGCTACTACTATGCCCTACAATTCGACGGGGAGTAATTCCTACATCGGTGCGGATGGGGCTTTAACCTATGCTAAATCTGGCTGGATACCAGCAGGACTTGCATTTTGGTATTTCCAGTCCGATGTAGCACTTGCTCCAGGTAAACAAGTGGTTATTGCTTTAACGAATGCCGTAAACAATACTACAACATACAGCAAGTCTATCAATTTTGATAAATCGGAATATTATTGCACTTACGATTTAGTTAATTTTTCTCATGCCGCTACTTATGTAGCTCCTTCTGCGTCTATTCCTACCAGTCATTATTTAAAAGCTGCAAAATATGGACAAGGAACAGCATGGACATTGAGTCAGGTAAGTCCGGGCTTTTTTATTTTCAATACCAAGGAGGTTACACCACAGGCCTTAGGCGCAGATGTGTCTTACAATGATGCGTATCCTACCAGTACCGCATTGGTTAGCAAAAAAATACCCGTTAGCTGGATTGTCGACGGAGTAGAAGCCTATTCGATCAATGGCGCCGATAATAAAAAAAGGCTTACCCCACAAATTGATGCGGGCTATGTATACCATACTAATAGCCAGGGTTATTCTATTTACAGGAATGTAGATAAAATAGCTACGGAAGCTATTGCCGGAAACGCAGGCAAATTGGTGTATAATTACAGCATGGGTACAACAAGCATTGGAACGGGCGGAACGACGGATCCTAGCGGAATTGACGCAGAAGCATCTATCAAAAATGGTGCAACCATTATTTATATGGATACCAACAATTCTACGGCCGATTTTCACTTGCGTAGCAAAGCGTCTTTAAGAACAAATTGATTTTATTAAATGACCTTTGGCTGTTTTAATATAAAATGCTTTCTAATTTTTGGCGCAGTATTTTGCTGCGCCAAAATATCATTATCTCAACAGGCAGATACATCCTTAGTTAATATGGAGTATATCGGCAATTTGAACATATGGCTTCAAGGTAGTAACGCTGCAGGCTTGAATTACACACCTGTCAATAAAGTATCAACAGCCAGGGTGTTTTTTGAAAAATCTAACGGCACATTTAAAAATTATTTTCAGTCAGATAATAGTCTCAATATTGGTGCAGAGACTGAGTCTTTTTACAAACTAAATAAAAATGTGTTTTTGTACGGAAAACTAGTGTATGAGAATTTCAAGGGAAAAAATATGCAGGGATCTGCCCTTATAAACCCTTATTCCAATCCCCTGGGATTTGAAGAAAATACGGACACTTTATCAAGTACAAAAAAGTTAGAAAGTTATAGTCTAACAGGGGCTTTGAGCGCTAAAGTGGCACCCCGTTTTATATTGGGTGGAAATGTAGACTATAATGTAGCAGACTATGCCAAAGTAAGGGACCTTCGGCATGTCAATAACCTGTTGAACATGAACGTCAGTGTTGGCTTGGCTTATCTTGTCAGCAAAAGGCTGGATTTGGGACTTAGTTACTCTTATACCCGTCGTATTGAGGGGTTAAAATTTGAAATCGACGGTAATACAGATCGACAATATCTGGTTTTTATCAATTATGGAAATTTTTATGGCCGTAATGAGTTGTTTGGAGAAAGTGGTTATACAAAAGAGAAAAGGCCTATTGTAAATAACACAAACAAGGTCGCGTTGCAGCTCAATTATAATATCAATTCCATGGTTAGTGTTTTCAATGAATTCACAGTATCTGGAAGAAAAGGATACTTTGGCAATAAAGGCACTGCATCTTTGATATTTACAGATCATAATGCTACGCAGTATGCTTACTCTGGTGTTGTAAAAGTAAAGCGCCAAAGTAATCTGCATCTAATTAAGCTGAAGGGGAGTTTTGAGCAGTTAGAAAGTATGGAGAATCTTTATAATAAAACTACAACTCCTGGCCGACCAGATTTAATTGTATACTTTGGACAAAATAAATTGCTGGATCAACAGATAGCAACAGCCAACCTTGGTTATACAGGTTACTTTAAAGTGAATGCACTTAACCCGTTGTGGATAATAAACGCATGGATGGCTCTTACTTACCGCTATCAAAAATCTGCTGTATTTCCTTTTTACAGGAAGCAGGATTTGAACAGCTATGTTGTTCATAGTAGTATAAGCAGGAATTTTTTTGTTAACAGGAATGTATTTAGCTTTTCTCTTGGAGTGGGGTATGGAGCCGGTTCTGGTAAGATGAATGAAGACGGCTTATATCAAGCACCATCGGAAAGTCAAAATGCACCTGCTTCAAGAAATAGTTATTTACAACAGGAGTTTGCGTTTTTGACTCAATCGCGTCTGCAAATAGATCCGGCCTTACAGTATACCCGTTCAATAAAATACGGAAAGGCCATTTATATAAAGGGCGCCGCATACTTTACAAAAGCATCCAATAGTCAATTTTTAGGTAATAGTTATCAGACTGGGAGCGTCTCTGTAGGCTGTTTCTTTTAGCTTAATTTTACACCTCATGCGAAAAATCTATCTGGTTATAGGGCTGATTGTCCTGGTTGGGCTGGGCTCTTTTTCTTTTACCAACAGCGCTTTGCCGGTTTTTAAAACCTACAGCGATTCTTTAAGAAACCTGTACAGTCGCCCTGTGGCACAATGGCCAAGACCTGCAATAGACGCGGGAGCTATATGGAGCGAAATGGCAGTGATGCCTAAAGACGATACTTCCTGGATTAAAGCAGATAAAGATCCTGTCACGCACCTGGGAAAAATGCTCTTTTTTGATCCCCGTTTGTCGGGTTCTAACCAGATTTCCTGCAGCAGCTGTCATGATCCCGACCTGTCCTGGCAGGATGGAAGAGTGATTGCTTTAGGTAATGATCATTTGCAGGGTATCCGTAATACCCAGAGTTTGCTAAATGTACACATCAATAAAGAACTGTTCTGGGACGGAAGAGCTAATAGCTTTGAGACACAAATGGTAGAACCTCTCAGCGCTCATCACGAAATGAATATGGATGTGCCCACCCTGGGCGAAAAGCTGGGTAAAATAAAAGGCTATCAAACCCTTTTTGAAAAGGCCTATCAGAGCAAGGAAATCGACTTTGATAAGATATCCCAGGCGTTGGCTGCATTTCAAAAGATCATCAAGAGCCGGTCCAGCCGGTATGACCAGTTTTTAGGAGGGGATTACAAGGAGTTTACAGATGATGAAGTAGCCGGCTTACATTTATTCAGAACCAAAGCCCGTTGTATGAATTGCCATAGCGGCCCTTTCTTAACCGATACCAGTTTTCATAATATCGGCCTTACTTATTATAAAAGAAAATTTGAAGACCTGGGACGCTATAACGTAACCAAAAAGAATGAAGACGTAGGCAGATTTCGTACGCCATCTTTAAGAGAGCTGAACCGTACCCGCCCCTGGATGCACAACGGTTTATTTGAGAACCTGGAGGGCGTAATTAATATTTATAACAGTGGTATGCCACAAAGGGCTAAAACAGAAGAGCAGCGCAACGACCCCATGTTTCCCAAAACAGATCGGCTGTTGAAACCATTAAATCTTACTGCCCAGGAAAAGAAACAACTGGTAGCTTTCTTAAATACTTTGACCGGTACGCCTTACCGCATGCGCAGGCCAGAATTGCCGAAGTAAAACAGAATGGCCGCGAATGCCCGCCTGAACGGACGGGTAGGCACGATAACAGCGCTAGTCCTAAACTGCCTCCGTGGCCAGCTGCCTGCTTACTCTGCAAAGAACTGATGGAAGTAAGGAATGGTCTCAATACCTTTATAATAGTTCTCTATATTGTATTTTTCGTTCGGGCTGTGCAATCCATCGTTATCCAGTCCAAAGCCCATAAAGATGATCTTGGTGCTTAACTCGCTTTCCAGCGTATGGCAGATGGGAATACTGCCACCCCCTTTTACAGGTATCGGTGTTTTGCCGAATGTGGTCTCCAGCGCCCTGCTGGCAGCCTGGTAGCCCTTGCTGTCGATAGGCGTTCCATAGGGTTCTCCGCCATGATGCTCAAATGCATTTACCGTTACGCATGAAGGCGCTATTTTCCTGAAATGAGCCAATAGTAATTCAGTAATCTTTTCGCTGGTTTGATTGGGAACCAGCCTTGCCGAGATCTTTGCAGTGGCTTTAGCCGGCAGAACGGTTTTGGCACCCTCGCCGGTGTAGCCACCCCAGATGCCGTTTAGCTCCAGGGTAGGGCGAATGCCGGTACGCTCATAAGTGCTGAAGCCTTTCTCCCCCCATAGTTCTTTGATGCCTATTTCGTCCTTATACTCCTGCTCGTCAAAAGGCGCCTGGTTGATCAATGCCCTTTCTTCTTCCGGCACTATGTTTACATCGTCATAAAAACCGGGTATGGTGATATGATTGTTTTCGTCATGACATTCGGCGATCATTTTAGATAGAATAACGATTGGGTTGGCTACTGCTCCTCCATACGTGCCGCTATGCAGATCGCGTGCTGCTGCTGTAACTTCTACTTCAATATAGCTTAGTCCGCGTACGCCTGTATCAAGAGAAGGGTTTTCCATGCTGAGTAAAGAACTGTCGCTAATGAGGATCACATCGGCTTTTAACAGCTCTTTATTGGCTGCTACAAACTTGCCGAGGTTGGGTGAGCCTACTTCTTCCTCCCCTTCAATAATAAACTTGATATTGGTGGTCATGGTATTCGTCTTCACCATCGTTTCCAGGGCTTTTACGTGCATGTAAAATTGTCCTTTATCATCGGCGCTGCCACGCGCAAACACTTTTTCATCTTTTATAGTAGGTTCAAAAGGAGGTGTGTGCCAAAGTTCCAGCGGTTCTACAGGCTGTACATCATAATGGCCGTAAACCAGTACTGTTGGTTTGGCCGGATCGATTATTTTTTCGCCATATACCACGGGGTGCCCGCCGGTATCCATCACCGCTGCTGTATCACAACCACTGTCCAGTAAAGATGCTTTCACCGCTTCAGCACATCGGATCATATCTTCTTTATGCTCGCTTTGGGCGCTTATTGATGGAATACGTAACAGATCCATCATCTCTTTTAAAAATCTTTCCCGATGTTGTTCCTGGTATTCTTTCCAAACTTGGCTCATATACTATATTTTGTTGTGATTACGAAGGTAATAGATTTAGATAATTTTTATACAGCCGCAATGATGAGTGGCGATTACTGATGAATTTCGAAAAAAATAAGGCTCTGTTCAATATCTTCAATACTATAGATAATACTGCCCTCCCAGTAGTTTAATGTGTTCAGTTGTAGTATATTTGCGCGAAATAATAGCCTTCAACATTACCCCTCTAGGCCAAAACATAATGCGAAATTATTTTATTGTATTTTTTTCGTTTTGCGCCCTTTTATGTAGTTGTAAAAAAGGCACTACCGGTAAACGTGGCGAAGACGGAACAGACGGCACCAATGGTAAAAACAGCCTGATCGATTTTGTACCTGAACCCGTAGGGGATAATTGCGCCAATGGCGGTTACAAAGTACTGTCCGGAATAGATCAGAATGGCAATGGAACATTGGATGCCGGCGAGGTACAGGTTACTAAATATCTATGTAATGGTACCAATGGTAGTGGTACTGGCGGTAGAAATTCATTGATTTCATTTGTAACGGAACCCGCAGGAGCTAATTGCGCGAAGGGTGGCTATAAGGTTACCTCCGGCCTTGACTTAAATGGCAACAATGTGCTGGATGCCGCTGAAGTGCAGTCAACGGCCTATATCTGCAGCGGTAATGATGGATTAAACACCCTGACTGCAGTGGTGGCGGAAGCAGCGGGTGCGAATTGTGCTAACGGTGGCTTTAAAGTAACCAGCGGGTTGGATATCAATCGTAACAATATATTAGATAACGGAGAAGTACAGGCTACAAAATACGTATGTAACGGAGCTGGCGGCACTCCTGGCACTAATGGGTTCAATAGCCTTGTAGATGTGGTACCGGAGCCTATCGGAGCTAATTGTGCGGGTGGTGGAAACCGGATCAATTATGGATTGG
>JBQGCI010000520.1:0-10237 GCA_052038405.1 Acinetobacter pittii | reverse complement strand
GTTAATAAGTACTTCCAGCTTCTGCGCTACACTTCCGGTTGTTTCTTTGACTGTAATATTGGCTACATAAGGCACTACTTTGTAAGTTCTCATAATTATTTTTAACACAAAGCTATTTGTACGGAAAAAGTAAAAAGTACGGAAATCCGTAAAGTCATAATATTTCCGCTGAAACTTTTATAGATTTGTAATCATCACAAAAAACTACCCATTGCAGGATTTAGATTTAATCATAGAACGACTCAAAGCATTCAGTGACGCCCGCGACTGGGAACAATTTCATAATCCCAAAGACCTGGCTTTGGCTATTAATGTGGAAGCAGGCGAACTGCTGGAGCTTTTTCTTTGGAAAGATGCGGATGCGGCCAACCGCGACAAGGTAAAAGAAGAGCTGGCAGATGTGTTGGCTTATGCCTTTTTGCTGGCGGATAAATACGATTTCGATATTAAAGAGATATTGCTGGAAAAGATAGCGACCAACGATAAAAAATACCCGGTAGATAAAGCCAGGGGCAATGCCAAAAAGTACGACGAATTATGACGAATGCCCCCAGCTCTCAGATCAAACACCTTTCCTTTAATTCAAAAAGCCTTAACCAGTTTGAAGCACTCTCCTACGCTCAGGAGCTTTGGCCCGTTGTTTACCTGCTAAGTAACAATAGCAATGTTAAAGAGGCTTATGTAGGCGAAACAGCAGACCTGCTGGCACGTATGGAGGCGCATTTGAAAAGTGATGCGAAAAATAAATTAACAGAT
This sequence comes from Acinetobacter pittii, assembly GCA_052038405.1. Lineage (GTDB taxonomy): Bacteria > Bacteroidota > Bacteroidia > Chitinophagales > Chitinophagaceae > Niabella. The sequence goes on along the minus strand of JBQGCI010000520.1, from coordinate 9,481 downwards.
GCTCACCTCATATCAAGCGACCAGTTTAATAAATCGGCTACGCTTGATATAGAATCTAATCTGATCAAATACTTATCGGGAGATGGACAATACCGGTTATTGAATGGCAATATAGGACTGGCTAACCACAACTATTATCAAAAGCAATGGTATTGGGAGCTGTTTAAAGATGTATGGAACCAATTGAGAAAAGGAGGCATCGCAAGGCATTCGATAGAATATATTGATAATTCAGACCTCTTTAAATATTCCCCCTATAAAAGCCTGACCAAAGAACAAAAGGGTAGCATCATTCGTTTACTGGAAGCTTTACTTAACGAAGCCACACAAAATATAATACTGGAAGGCGGCGCAGGTACGGGGAAAACGGTATTAGCTGTATTCCTGTTTAAATTATTGAATACACCTATTGCAGATTTTAACTTCACAGAGTTTGGCGAAGACGAAGAACAAATATTGAATCTTACCAAAGCCTTAAAGTATAAATATCCTAATCCTAAAATGGCGCTGGTAGTTCCTATGTCCTCCTTCCGGAAAACGCTGAAAAAAGTATTCAAAAATATAAAAGGGTTAAAACCCAATATGGTGGCGGGTCCGGCTGATATAGCCCGTGAGCGGTTTGATATTATCGTTGTAGATGAAGCCCATCGCCTCCGCCGCAGGATAACCTTAGGTAGTTATTTTGCGGCTTTTGATTCGGCCAGCAATAAACTGGGTTTGGATAAATATACCCATACAGAACTCGATTGGGTACAACAGCAGGCCGGGAAAACGGTGCTGTTTTATGATAAAAATCAATCTATAAAACCATCGGATGTTCGGTACGAGGATTTTGTACGCCTTAAGAACTCACCTATAACCCAGGTACAGCTTCTACACTCGCAACTCAGATCAAGGGGCGGCAAGGACTATGTAAAGTTTATCCAGCAATTGTTGGGAAGCCAGTTAAAAGATACTAATGCAGTTTTCAAGTCTTCTAAGTATGATCTGATTCTGTTTGAATCATTGGAGGAGATGGTCAATCATATCAAGCTAAAGGATGAAAAGCTAGGCCTGTCCCGATTGGTAGCGGGTTATTCATGGCCCTGGATTTCCAAAACTAACCCCACCTTAAAAGATATACAGATTGAAAATATCCAACTGCAATGGAATAGTACCAACGAAGATTGGGTAAATTCTCCCAACGCCATTAACGAAGTAGGTTGTATTCATACTACCCAGGGCTACGACCTCAACTATGCAGGTATCATCTTCGGCAAAGAAATTTCTTACGACGAAGAAAAGGAAGAGATCATTATACTAAACCAAAACTATCACGATAGAAACGGGAGAACCGGCGTTAAAGATGCTGCAGAACTAAAAGACTTTATACTAAATATTTACCAAACGCTGATGTTGCGGGCCATACAGGGTACTTATGTGTATGTATGCGACGAAAAGCTACGCAGGTATTTCGCGCGCCACCTGCAAAACTTCCATCAGCCTCAAAGTGCTCCAGAGCAATCGATATATGATGAACATTCAATAAGGGTACCTCTTTATAATCTACGCGCAGCAGCCGGGGCTTTCAGTGCTGAACAGCATCCGGAAGACGTAGATACCGTAACAATACCTGATAAATACAAAACCGACAAAGGCCTATTTGCCTGCACGGTAACCGGCGAATCGATGAATAAGGTTATTCCCAACGGTTCTGTTTGCCTGTTTAGGCGGTATACAGGAGGCTCCCGAAAGGGTAAGATCGTTTTAGTAGAACTTACTGACAGGCAGGATCCGGATTCGGGTTCGGCTTATACCGTAAAGGAATATCATAGCATCAAAACCCAAAATGACGAAGGCTGGGAACATGAATCTATTACCCTTAAGGCTTTAACCAATGCCGATGGCTATAAAGATATCCAGCTATCGGGCTCGGATTTGTACAATTTAAAGGTTATTGGTGTGTTTGAGCAGGTGTTGTAGATACTGAAATAGTCCAACTTGTATTTTACATACAGCTGCAATGCTTCTTGTCTACATACGTCTTCTTACCACTTGAATTTTTATAATAGCAGCCACCTTGTTTCCCCTTAAATAAGCTATGCCCATTATATGAGCCGCAATGGCTATCGCTAACACCTGAACCTTTACCACAGGCAACTAATAGGCCTGCTGATAATATTACAATAAAAGTTTTTACCATAACAATTTTAAGGCAAACCTATCAAACCGCAACGAGCTAATGATACGGAAAACCGTAAGGATTTTACTTGCACCGCTGGTAAATTCGTAATGATTTAATCTTGAAATTTTAAAAGCATTCATTATGAAAAGTATCATTGCTATCAAACCCGGACCTAAACCTAAAAAAGACAACGGAACACCCGATAAAAGAAGAAGGGTAAACCCGGAAAACAAACCCAAACATCCCGGCCTGAAACCTCATGATCATAAACCCGGCGATCAAAAAAAGAATAACTAAGCTGAACAGCGAGCCAATGAGCATGTATAAAGTATATTTACACATGCTTAACTGGCTGCTACCCGATCCATTTAAAAAACAAAAGCAACAGCTGCGCCTGGCCTTTCCCAAAGTGCTGGAGCCGGAGGTGAATGCCGTATTGGAACAATTATTTGAGAAAAAGCAAGCGAAAGATAAGGATGGAGATACCCAACCCGTTCAAGGCCTGGTACATTCAGATACCATAGACGTACAGGTTTCAGGCGAAACCCTTCGCATTCCTTACCGTGTGTATTTCAATGAACCTGATCCGGAGCAACTGGCTTCGCTTACGGAGCTGCAGCAACTCATATTGCATTGCATCTACCTCAGGCATCACAACGGATTTATAAGGCATCAACATCTTGAACAATTAGGAATTCGGTATGAACACTGGGTTACACCATTGGTATTTCAGCTATTGGGCGAATACGTAGCAGAGATCATTGAAGTAATTTACCGCCAGCTGGATGACCGGTTGCTGGACAATTTTCAGCAATTAGGCAAAGAAAATCCACGGTATTACCAGCAAACCGAAAACCGGATGGTTAACTATTGGAGCATCTATTACAAACGGAGATATCCGAGGCTGCGTTCTTATCCTGGCTATCGTATTTTTCAAAGGTTGAAAGCTAAAGATACAGGTATCCGGTTTATGGAAATAGTTGAAGTAGGCATTAACAATCAGGGACAGTTTTTTATCAGGCCCAATGATGCATCCTTCGATACAATCAACACTATTGCCCCAGCTTTACAATGGCACATAGAAAGTAAAATGCTTTATGTGCCCGAACCCGGCCCCTGGCCACCCTTGGGCTGGTTCAGGTATATCATTAAAATGTGTAAACGAGGCTATCAATGCCACCTGGAGCTGACTGAAACTACGGTTTGGGTTAATATTTCTGATGAATTAAAACAACAAATGCTGCGGGATAATTAAGGGAATTGCTCAAAGTTCTCTGGTGAAAAATACTAACTGAGGTACCGTAGTTTTAAACTTTTCAAACCGCCATCTATTCACGATATTTGAGGCTATGAAAAGATACCCATGTCCTTGTTGCGGCTATAAAACATTTGATGACGAACCTGACGGATCGTATGAGATATGCCCTGTATGTTTTTGGGAGGACGATCTGCATCAATTGAACCATCCCGACGATGCCGGCGGTGCTAACCGGGTATCATTAAGACAGGCACAGAAGAATTTCCTGGAATTTGGTGCCTCTGATAAAGAAATGCTGGAGAAGGTGCGCGGTCCGTTACCGGGAGAAGAACGTGATGCTAATTGGAAGTTCTTAGCAGAATAATATAAAAGACTTTATCACCTCCTTTCCTTATCTCTGCGTATTGGTAGGATATCTATCTTTACCACCTCTAAAATTCACCATGCCCCTCGCCCTACCCTCCCACAAATCCCTGATCATCGATATCCTGTCCGCCGCATTTGATACCAATCAAAGCGTCAACTGGCTGGCAGGTACAGGCAGGCAGCGTATGAAAAATATACGCCGCTTATGCGCCTATTCTTATGAGCTGTGCAGCCTGTTTGGAGAAGTATATGTATCAGAAGATCGCAAAGCCTGCGCTCTGGTACTGCTGCCCGATCAAAAGAAATTGACGGCTAAAAGTGTAGCACTGGATCTACAACTGGTATTTCAAACCATCGGCCTGCTACAATTACCCAAAGCGCTCAGGCGCGAAGCGGCTATTAAAAAAGCACATCCGCAGGAGGCATTATACCATATCTGGTATATTGGAGTAGAACCGGCGGAACAGGGAAAAGGCATCGGCACCCGCCTACTGCAAGAGCTTTTGCAAAGAGCCCGGGACTTAAACCGCCTGCCGGTGCTGGAAACCTCCACCCTGCAAAACCTGCCCTGGTACCGGCAACAGGGGTTTGAGGTATACCGGGAGCTGGAGTTGGGTTACCGGTTGTATTGTTTGAAGGCTGAAGGGGGCTTAACCCCGCCTGAGTCGGGCAGGCGCCAGGGCACTACAACACAAAGGAACACGAAGCTTTTTACTGCCTCGCGTCCCTGCTCCTTCACGGCTCACCGGTTTGTATTGATGAGATATGCGCTGCTTTAAGACCGGATAAATTCCAAAATATCTTTATTAATAGTGGGATGCTCTGTAGTAGGCATGCCGTGCGAAAATCCGGGATAAGTGATCAGCTTGCCGTTTTTGAGCAGCTTTGCTGATTTAATAGCGGAGTTTTCGATCGGTACAATCTGGTCGTCTTCTCCATGCAGCACCAATACCGGTATATCAACCGCTTTCAGATCTTCGGTAAAATCGGTTTCAGAAAAAGCTTTGATACCATCATAATGCGCTACAATGCCACCCATCATGCCCTGTCTCCACCAGTTTCTTTGAATACCCTCTTTCACATCGGCACCTTCCCTGTTATAGCCGTAAAAGGGAAACGTTAAGTCGATATAAAACTGGTTCCTGTTATTCAGGGTTTGCTCCCTGATATTGTCGAATACCTCCATCGGCACGCCGTCAGGATTAGCCTCGCTTTTCACCATCACAGGCGGGATGGCACTGATCAGAACCGCTTTTTTAGCCCTGCCCTTTGCATATTTGTTAACGTACCGGATCACTTCGCCTCCGCCGGTGGAGTGTCCGATGTGCACCACATCCTTCAATCCCAAAAAGTCAACCAGTTCCGCCGCATCAGCAGCGTATTGCTCAATAGTGTGGTTATAAATATTCTGGCTCGAGCGTCCGTGGCCTCTACGGTCGTGCGCAATAACCCGGTAGCCCTTTTGCAGAAAGAAAATAACCTGTGCATCCCAATCGTCGGAGGATAGCGGCCATCCGTGATGAAACATCAATACCGGGCCCTCGCCCTGGTCTTTGTAGAAAATTTCGGTTCCGTCTTTTAATTGCAGCATGCTCATTTTTTGTAGTTTTTAAAGTTTGTAATTGGATAGTTAAAAGGTTGTTTTCGTGATTCTTTAGCGAAACTAAGGCAGCTGCATGAATTCCATCTTAACCTAGATTAAACGGGTCGATTTTTTTTTGCCTTCGCCCCTGTTGGTATTTTTACCACGAACAATCTAAGCCGTTGCCTTTCCTCACCGTCATTCCGGGCGTAACGCAGTAGAGTCGAGGAATCTGCTTCTTCGCCCCTGTTGATATTTTTCCCACCAACAGGCAAAGCTGAACTAAGCATTACTACAGATGGTTCGTTGGTGAAAACACCAACGAAGGCAAACGAAACCCATGGAGGGATCTCCTGCTACGAAGGGAGACCCCTATTGGCGTTTTTCTCAATCAACAAAGCAGGCTGTAAAGTGTATGCCTCGCTGCTGATAAGCGTTGCCAACAAAAAGGGAAGATGGTGAAAAGTTCGTTGGTGAAAACACCAACGACGGCACCAACAGGCATACTTATGAAAACTTACGTCTGCTTTTAACCCCGGTCCCTACTAATTGCTCAGGATTAAAGTCGCAATACGTCCCCAAAATTTCATTGATAAAAAAAACAACCAAGGCGCTGAAACATCCAGGCAGTAGAAGCCCGTCAGAGCATGACTACATCTTAATGTTGATGAAATTTTTGCCGGAGCAATTATGCTTTATGCTTTAAAAAGCCTGTAATAATCTATATATGAGAACCTCTCAAAGATTGATAAAAAATATTTTCCCGATCGCGCAAATGCTTTTTCCCGATTTTGAAGCGTTGGGCTTGCAATAGTATTAATTTCGCGACCAAAATTCGGACCAATGCTATTTAAATTGTCGTCTTTTCTGCTGGGGAGTCTTTGTACAACCCTCTTAAGCCTGCAAGTTGTTGCTCAAAGCACACCTGCCTTAAAAGGTATTGTTAAATCAAAAGAAGGCCGGCCCGTTGCACAGGCGTCCCTGGTAATAGCAAATAAATCTTTTTTATCATCAGAAGATGGATCGTTTATTATCGCCGGTATTCAGCCTGGAAACTATTCTATAAAGGTTTCATCAGTAGGTTACGAACAAAAGGAACAGCCGGTTTCAATAGCTGAAAACAATACTTCTTTTTTGGAGATCATAATGGATGCCACAGTAACAGAATTACAAACTGTTGAAATAACAGGCCGTCGCAGCGACGGTTACAAGTCGAACTACTCCTTTGCCGCTACTAAAATAGCTATTCCGGTGATAGAAATTCCAGCGTCTGTATCCACCATCACACAACAAATGATCAGAGACCGGCAGGCAGTTCGGTTTGACGAAGTGGCAGCTACCGCTAACGTTCGGGTTACCAATGGTGGCCGGTCAATGATCATCAGGGGATTTGATAATGGCAATAAATTGATCAACGGCCTTCGTACGCTGAGCAGCAATTACAGGTTTTCTTCAATCTCTCCGGTAGTGGAGAGCTACGAAATAGTAAAAGGGCCATCTTCATCTATGTTTGGTAATATGAGTCCCGGAGGCGTTGTAAATCTTGTTACGAAAAAACCCCTGGCCGAAAGAAAGCAGTCCCTCTCCTTTTCGGCAGGTAGCTTTAACTTAATGCGGGGGGATCTGGATTTTACAGGAAAAATGAATGATGAGGGCACTGTGCTTTACCGGCTAAACCTATTCGGTCAAAAAAATGACACATGGTTACAAAACATGAAAGATAATGCACTAACGGTAGCTCCTTCCTTCTCCTTTCTTCCAAGGGAAGGTACACGGATTAATATTGACTTTAACCACACCCGGTTGACGACAATGGAAAACGTCGGAATTTTTCCATTTAAAAATAAATCGATTGATGAAACGCCTGTTGGATATACGGTACTGCAACCCGGAGACAGGAATAATACTACCACCACCTCAATGAACTTTTCATTGAGCCAGCGTATTTCCAACAGTGTCGCGCTCAATATCTCCTACCTGAAAGATTTTTTGTCCTGGAATGAAAGAAAACATGATCCGCGAACTTTTTATGGTGATAGAGCATGGGTAAACGACAGTACAGTAAGCGTGAGCTATTCAGAGTGGGATGCTAAAATGAATGCTGACAACGTAACCGGATATTTTACCGCCGACTTTAGCGCCGCCAGGTTGAAACATAAAGCTTTATTGGGTTACGACTATAATGTTTCCCTGTTTAACTGGGGCACTTTTAGTTATAATGACAGCGTAGGAGTAGTAAACGTATTGGACCCGGCTAAAAGCTCGGCCTTAGATCGTGAACTTTATAATCTTACTGTTACCAATTATGACAGAGCCAATAAGACCAGGGACTACGCCAACGGTGTGTATTTTCAGGACCAGATAACTATCGTTGACCAACTTAAGCTGTTAATTGGTTTGCGTTATGAAAGGTATACTTACAGGTTGGCTTTCCAAACACCTGCAGAGAAAAGCGTATCGCAATCTATATGGTTACCAAAAGTTGGTATTACTTACATCCTGCCTACCGAAACTCATCTGTACGCGTCTTATCTTACTGGATTCGAACCGGTGAACTCCAGGATATTGGCAGGTGGATTTGGAACATTGGAAGGAGGAGGAAGCTTTAAGCCAGAAAATAGTTATCAGTTTGAGATAGGCGCAAAACAGGAGTTGTTTAATAAAAACCTGCTCGTGACAGCCTCGGTGTACCAAATAAAAAAGAAAAATCTTACGCAGCTCATTAATCCTACAGTATCTAATAATGCCGACAGGATCTACCGGCAATTAGGCGAGGTGACGTCGGAAGGGGTAGAAGTTGAAGCTAACGGACAGGTTAACCGATCATTTTCACTAAGTGCAGCTTATAATTACAACTATGCCCGGATAACCAAAGATCTTTCTGAAGCCAACATCGGTCGGAGGCTGGGTTTGGCCCCCAAACACCAGGGAAATATATGGGCCAGATATGAGATTATCAACAAAGGCATTTTGAATGGACTTGGTTTTGGGTTGGGCTCCGGTTTTTCTTCTGAAACACCGTTGTTGCAGGCACCGGAATTGTCTACCCCGGGCTACGGTGTAGTTGATGCCGCTGCTATGTATCGAATCAATCGTGTCAGCCTGAACCTTAATATCAACAATGTTTTCGATAAGAGATTTTATACGGGTGCCGTTCGTTTAACAGAAAGGTATTACACCGGAGCTCCGCGGAGCTTTGTATTTAGAATCGGATACAGCCTGTAATTACCGGGCCAGGCAATTTAGGGGCTCACCATTTACCACACCTTCCACCAGGGCTTCGGCTTTTTCGCCCCTGTTGGTGTTTTTTCCCACCAACAGGCTAAGGCGTTGCCTTTCCTCACCGTCATTCCGGGCGTAACGCAGTGGAGTCGAGGAATCTGCTTCTTCGCCCCTGTTGGTGTTTTTTCCCACCAACAGGCAAAGCCAAACTTAGCATTACCTCAAATGGTTCGTTGGTGAAAACACCAACGAAGGCAAAAAGATCGCCGAAAAAATAAAGGATGGCCTGCAAAAGGCACCAACCGGCAACAATTAGTATCAATGTTCTTTTACTCATCAGCTTTCAGAATGTGACACCTGCTAAATGGTGACAAATATAATCCTTAACCAGCATGGGGCGCATTTCCCTCCTAACGTTTATAAAGCGTTGCCAACAAAAAGGGGTAGTGAAAAGGTTCTTTGGTGAAAAACACCAACGAAGGCATAAAAAATTCATATGCCTTGTATATTTAATAATTTACCACACCTTCCACCAGGGCTTTGGCTTTGCGGGGAGGTTCTTTGCCACTTCGTAACCGGCCAGTTCGGTATCAAACAACTCATCCGCCTCATCCAACTGTTTTCCAAAATACCGGGCACAGACAGCGAAAACAAACTCCTCTCCTATAACGTCTTCCGTACATGGCTCTTTGCAACCGTCTAAAAAGTACATCCTTTCCCCGCTCTCCTCGTCTATAAACGATTTGCTGAGCAGGTATTCTTCTTCTTTTACCGGTGCGCCAAAATCAATAACATTCCTGGCATCATACCCGGCCCTTGTTCTTATTCTTTTACCATTTTTAATAATGGAAAAGCCCTAAAGGTTTACTACACTATGTAAAACAATAAC
>JBQGCI010000519.1:0-2301 GCA_052038405.1 Acinetobacter pittii | reverse complement strand
TGTGGTTACCCGGCTTATGGGGTAAGCCCGCCATTGCTTTAGTGGGCGCTATTGACGGTGTGGGCGGCTACGAGGGCGGGGAAGAAGCTGCCGCTATAGCTAAAACCACCATTGAAGGCTACCTGCAGAACTTTAGTTTTGGCGCTCCCCTGCAACTGCTGAAAGAAGCTTTTATTAATGCCAATAATGCCATTCATACCCGTCGGGCGGAGGCTAACCTGCAACGGATGAGCTGTGTGGCCTCGATAGCCATTTTAGATGCCGATAAAGAAATGATGTATGTGGCGCATGTTGGAGACAGCAGGGGCTATATATTCAGGAACGGGGAGCTGATCAAAATTACACAGGATCATTCCACTGTTGGCTTTAAAGAAGATAAAGGCTTTCTTACCGAAGAGGAAGCCATGCTACATCCCCAGCGCAATGAAATCAGCAAGATGCTCGGCGAGTATATGATCGATGCCAACGATACGGACGGGTATTTCGATTTTTTTGAACATAGCTTTTTGCCGGGTGATATGGTGCTGTTCTGTACCGATGGTCTTACCGACCTGGTAAACAGGCAGGGCATGGCGGTGATCCTGGAAAAGGATGTAACCGTAAATTTAAAAGCGCAGCAATTAATTGATGCGGCCAATGAGTTGGGAGGAAAAGACAATATAACAGTAGCGCTGGCTGGCTATAAGGGTAAAGCGCCGGCAAAGAAACGTGTTTATAAAAATACGATCGAAGTGCCCATCAGCGAAGAAGAAAACCTGTTAACGATTATGGATAAAAAGCCTGCACGTAAAAAAAAACAGTGGTTGTGGTTACTCCCGGCAGTGTTCCTGGCGGGCTTCCTGGCCAACTGGGCGGGAACAAAAAGAATATTCCGCCCCGGAAGCGCCGACAGGGTTGATACTGTTTTCATAAAAGATACCCTGCCTTATTATGATAGTTTGCGTAATAAGGATACATTGATACAGGCTACTGATACCCTGTTTAGAGATAGTGCCCGAAACCGTAATACCACCGGCTATTAATATCAACATGAAGAAAAAGCAAAAGATCGAATTATATGCCCGGAACGTGGAGCGTTTACTATTAGCCTTTGTAACGCTGATCATGGCAGTAATGGCATTCAGCTATTATAATCATATCAAAAAAGAATTACAGGAGGCAGAGCAGGGCTATGCTAATGGCACGGTGATTAATTTAGCTGCGCCGCTGAAAACGGAAGCGCTAAAAAAGATACTGACCAAAGGCGGCTACTTTACCGACGAAAAATATGTGAGCTTTATAGCAGGTAATCTAAAACTAAAAGTGGATGAGCAAAAGAACCTGCCTAACCTGGGCGCCTTGAATAAGGCGCCGATGCTGCTGGATGCTGCTTCTTTTTTGCAAAGTGGAAGCGAATCGGGCCAGCTCCGGTTTATCAACTCACTGGCACACCTGGGGATCGATTCGGCATTGTACGAACAGGAAAAAACGGCACCTCCACAATTTCCATCAGAGGTGAAAACGGGCACACAAAAAAACGGTGTTTCCATCAGCGGTACGGTACAGTTAAACGTAAAAGAAAACAGCAGCGCAGGCGGTGTGCTCGTAAAGCTCACGCGTATTTATCCTGAGGCTTATTTTGACACTTTACCTGCATCTGCGTCAACCATACCTACCGAGTTTTATGCCCGTACGGATGAAGAAGGCGACTATGAATTTACCGGTCTCGATCCTGATGGTAATTACAGTGTAACGGCGATAAAGCCGGGGTTTAATTTCGGTCCTGCTAAAGGAACGGCTGCGATAGGATCCAGCCGGACTTATGACTTCTCCGGGAAGCCGCACCAGCTGAGGCTGCTGGATAAAGTAGAATACCGGCAGATCAAAAACGATAAGGTGCTTACGGTAAGAACGCCCCATGCGTTTACGAAAGAGTGGGTTACCTATACCATTTTATTTGTGCTGGGTTTCTGGTTGCTTCATATTGCTCTGTATTTAAAGAATTATCGCAGCGACCAGTTCATACTGCCCCTTATGATGTTTATCTCCGGCATTGGTATGATGGTGCTGTACAGTGTGCAGGATCCTTTGCGGGATGAAGTATATGGTACCGGGATGGCAAAGTACATTGCACTGGTATTATTGTTGTTTTCGATATTGGCATTTGTTTTTAAGTCTAACCCGGTTAACCGTTTCTATCATTCTAAATGGTTTGACCCGGTTTATAACTGGCTTCCCTTTACCAACAAGTTAAAAGATCCCAGGGGGTTTACATGGTTGCTGCTGTCTATTGGTTTAATGCTGTTACTTGCAATTTTTGGA
>JBQGCI010000518.1:0-29972 GCA_052038405.1 Acinetobacter pittii | reverse complement strand
ATTGGTTAGAGCTGCCTGGTGCCATGCAGTATGACCGGATCGAGGTACCGATAAGGCTTTCCGGTTCCAATAGGCCGCACTATCGGTTTGACCATTTTCGAGGTATACTTCCGTTTTTAAATTATATAACAAAGCGGCAATACCCTGTGAGGCATTTTTCAGGCTGCCAATACCCAGATTAATAATATTATGAACCTGCTGATAATCCCGCATATAAAAATAAGTGGTAGCTAAATTGGCATATAAACCCGGAAGCATTTCCTGTTTGTGCTTCCTGATGGCTGAGGATATCGTTAGTTGCTGTATCGCAATTGCCTTGCTAAAATCTCCGATTCTGGTATAATTATTCCCCAGCGGCTTGCCAATATATTCTTCGGGCTCCATTTCAATAGCAAGAACACTATCCGTTTTATTTTCTTCGTAAAACACCAGGGCCTTTTCATACCAGCTCGCTGATGCGCTTACCTGCCTGCCTTGCAGCAAATGATAACCGATATTGATAAGCAGTTGATAATAGCCTAGCTTTTCCTCGTAAGACACCGGTTTCCGCCAGATGTTACCGAATACGGAGTCGGCCTTATTAACCAGGGCCGGACTTTCATCGAGTGCATCAAAGGCGTAATTGATATAACCCAGTAGCGAATCTTTTGCTTTCAGGTTAGTATAAATTGCCGCCCGCCGGGAATGCTGTAAACGGGCATTACCCAACAACAGTAATGTTAGCGCCACTAAAAGTATAACCGGCGCTTTCTTGTAGTAAGAGTGGGATTGAATTAAAAACGCCATCCTGCATATATGTAACCGAAACTATTGTTTTTACCATTGTAATAATAACGCACCCCCAGGTGAGGTCCCAGCTTTACCTTTCCTGCCTGCAGATCAACAAAAGGCTGGAAGCGCCAGTTGCTAAAGGCTTTAATACTTCTCGTCTGCGCTATTTTGTAAGGCGCTGCTGACACCCCGTTGGCTCCTGTAATATGGTATGTATTTTCCGTTTCGATTGTTCCCCCCATATCTGCAGTTACCGCAGCTCCGGCGCCGATTGAAAAATAATCGCCTATATTATGTCGCAGTTGCAAAGGCACGAGCCTCACCTGGTTTATGGTTAGTGTTTGAGAAGAGTCAAAGGTTTTGTACCCATATTCCTGCCGGTCGCCTATTCTGATAACTCCGGGTCGCTCTATGCCCGCAATACGGACTCCCGTTGTTTGTAATCCTTGTTTGTAATAGAGTTCCAGTTGCAGGTAAGGAAGATAGGGTGCCAATGGCGCCACACCCACACCCGTAACAATACCATTGCTGGCTGCAGCACCCGAACTGAATGCCTGCTCATACCCCGCCATAATAACCGGAGAAGGACTTTTCTTAAACCGGCCCGTTGCATGATTGGTGATGACCGGCTCGTTGCGATCAAAGTAAATGGCGGTTCGGGATTTAAAGGGTTTATTCTCCAGCTTTTTGCGTGTAATGATGCTGAATTCCAGGAATCCCTTGGTACTATCGATATCTTCTACTCCTTTTTGATTGGTGCCTGCCAGGTAGATTCCATGAAATGTGAATACAGCACCTTTTTCATTTTTTTCCAGCTCCCAGCATCCCCGCTTTTCTTTTGCCAGGCTATCACAGGGCGGACAAAACGGCGACATATCGGTAACCTGAATCGTTTCCGGGTTTAAAACACCGGCCATTGTCATATCCAATGCAATTTTCCTGGCCGGTCCTTTTCCGTTGTTCTGAAAACGAACCTTATAATTTAAGGGTTTATATTTTTTAAGAAAACGGTAGCTGATACGCCCTCCTTTAATATTCATTTTATTAGGATCGTGTGAGTTAACTACCGGAACACTGAGTTTATGCATAACGGGTTTTCCTTTTTCAGGAACATATACGCCGGTGATGGTAAGTGTCGCATTCGTGTCTTTGATCATCTCGGGCGTAACGTACAATTGCAAAAAAGAAAACCGCGCATCCCCGGCAGGTGTGCTTTCTATATCCGAGCTGTATACATTTTTATACAGTGAAGCCGTATTAGTAAACAGGGCCCCTGCGGCGGCACCCTTTACTGTTACAGGGAAATTAGAGGCCGGGCTACCGCTTTCAGTTACCAGCAGGTCGGATTGTAGTAAAGGCATGTTCATGGTTTTCGTAAAAGCTACCAGTGGATCGGCGCTATTGTAGGTTCTGAAATCTGAAATATCAAAGCAGTTTTGATCGAACTGCTTTTCATTGAGCATCAGGTAGAGCCGGCCTTTTTGCTGTAGTGCTTCCGTATTCTTCCATCCCACAATCAATACCAGCGTATCGTTGGGTTTGGCCATGCAATTATACTTCAGCTCGAAGGTGCCATTGGCCTTGAAAAAATCTTTTTCAGCTACTGACGCCACATTGCCTTGTATAGAAGATGATTTTTTGATCTGTATTTTTTGCGTTTTGCGCTGCGGCTTTCTTCCATCGTCATAATTATTAACCGCGTATAACAGTACATTGTAAGTATCCGCCTGGGTATATACATGTTGTGGATTTTCAGCCGTACTGAAATGTCCATCTCCAAAGTCCCAGAGGTAGGTGTAAAAAGGTGCGGGCGCCCCCGGTATCTGCGTAAGAGCGGGCAATTTTACAGAGAAGGAAATCTTATTGCTGCTGTCTGTTGTTGCAATAATGGTACTATCCGCCTGTTGTGCGATGGTGGTTAAAGAAAATATCAGTAAGAACAATGTATAAAAATATTTCACGCCGGCAGTTTTTCCAGTATATCAATGGGGAGTATATTTTGTTACCCCCGGGTTTTAATGACTGCATAAATTTATTTAATTATTACCAGGGAAAAGAATTTTACTACATTAGCTGGTTATAAACCAGCCTCTTGCACGCTGATCAGCAATATATCGATGCCCTCAGGCAACATAACTCCCGGCAAATAGAGGAGATATACCGGAATTTCGCACCTGGTATTAAAAGCTTTTTATTGTCGAAAGGGGCGAGCGCAGAGGAGGCAGGCGATATTTTCCAGGAAACCATCATTGATGTATACAAGCTTGCTCAAAATAAAACGTTCATCCTCACCTGTCCTTTGGAAGCCTTTTTGTTGCTGATCTGTAAAAGAAAGTGGATCAACCAGGTAGAAAAAAATAAAAGGCAGGGGGTAACAAAACCGGTTGATGAGGGATATACATCTGTAGCCGGCAAAGATGATGAAGCGGCTGCACTTTTTGCCGACACCCTGGAAAAAGAGGAGGTAGTGGTAGCGATGCTTCAAAAAATAAGCGACCGGTGCCGTGAAATTATCATTAGCAGTTATGCTGATAAGCCCCAGCAGCAGCTAGCCGATGAACTAGGAGTGAGTTATGCGTATTTAAGGAAGAAGAAATCTCTTTGCATGGCAGAATTGATATCATTGGTACGAAACAATAAAAATCATGCAGCATGAGCAACTTTGAAAAAATAGAAGCCTATACCAGTGGGTGGATGCCTGAGCCGGAGCGTGCTGCCTTTGAGCTGGAGCTGCAAACCGACCCCCAACTGCAGCGGGATTATGAAAACTGGCTGGAAACCGATGGGATATTAAAACGCCATATAGGTAACGAGTCTGGTATCGCGGGTCTAAAACAAATCTTAAATCCGCTTACGCAGCAACATTTTAAAACAGATAAGGCACCCCAAGCAAAAGTAGTTTCTATTAAAAAATATGTGCTGGCAGCTATGGCAGCTGCGGCGATATTTATTCTGTATCTTAATTTGCCGGGCGGGATAGATAACTATTTTGTTCCCAACATGCCGCAGGCAGTCGTAAGAGGCTCAGAGGATCTATCTAATAAAGGAGCTCTGCTATTTAATGAAGGACGTTATGAAGAAGCGTTGCCCCTCTTGAAAAAGCAGGCTTTATCAAAACCTAATGATGCTACAGCAAATTTCTTTTACGCCGTTAGCCTGGTGAAAACGGAAAAATTCGGGGAAGCGCTGTCTGTATTAAAGCCGATGTCGGAAGGAGAATCGGCTTATAAGGAGGATGCTGCTTTTTTTGCAGCGCTGTCGGCCTACAAACTTAACAGAATGCCTGAAGCATTGGCATTTGCTGCCCAGGTAGGTGAAAGAAATGTTTACTATACGCCATCTCAAAAGATCATTAAACATGGCCGCTAGTTATTGATGCGCCAGAACCGTCCGAATAAGCCAATGTATTTTTCTTTACTGGCAGCGGCCACAAATTTGCCCTGTTCTGATACAGGACTGAAATAAGTTACCCTTGCGTTGGAGTAAAGCAGTTGGCTTTCGTACTCGATCAGCGGAGGAGAGCTTACTCTTCCCACTGTTGGCTGAATGAATTTGGCAAAATCTGCTTCTTTAGGATTGGTAAAAAAAGCCCCTAAAATAGCAGCAATGATCAGTAAGGAAATAAGACGACGGAATTTCATAACTATATTACGACATTAATAAAGAAGCTAACACCCAAAAAATTATTAATAAGTACAAAACAAAAAGCCTAACCAAAGAAAAGAGGAGGCCGCTTTCTTTAAACACTGCTTTTTTGTAGGTCGAAGGCTTACCAAGAACCCGGTAACAAACGCGATCATCGAAAAAGAAACCGTAATGCCCAGTATCAAATTGGCGTCAGTTTCTTTTCGGTTAACCGTTTTTCAAAAAAGTCCCCTGATTCCATCTCTTTTGGTTACCGCTGCACAGCGTACGCCTCCAGCGGTGGTGCAGGAACACAACAAAGCGGTATACGTATTGTCGAAAGCATATCCGAAGATTTACGTGCATCGTCGAAAAGATCACTTGCACCTTCAGTTTCACTTTGGAGCGTTCCTGCTATTTGTTAACGATCTAACTAAACAAATACTCTACATCCTCTTTTGTTAAAGACTTCACGAAGCCGGACTCATCGGAGATCAGGTCTTTTGCCAGCGCTTTTTTCTTTTCCTGCAACTTTAATATCTTATCTTCTATCGTGTCTTTACAGATCATCCGGTAGGCAAAAATGTTCTTGGTTTGGCCGATACGGTGTGTACGGTCAATCGCCTGTTGCTCCACCGCCGGGTTCCACCACGGATCTACGATATATACATAGTCTGCCGCCGTAAGGTTCAAACCCACACCCCCCGCTTTTAATGAAATCAGGAATACCCGCACTTCATCATTCTTCTGGAAATTTTGTATGGCCTTTTCACGATCAGGCGCTGATGTGCTACCATCGAAGTATTCATATTTTACACCCAGCTCATCCAGCTTCTGGCGAATCAGCCCGAGCATACCCAGGAACTGAGAAAACACCAGGGCTTTATGATCGCTCATGTCTTCAGTAATTTCCCGTGCCAGCTCTTCGATCTTGATAGAATGATTTTCAAACACATCTTCCTCATTTAAGATTGCCGGAGAGTCGCATATCTGACGCAGTTTCATCAGGCCCTGCAGAATGGTTAACTGAGATTTACCCAGGCCCTGGTTATCGATGGTGCCTAAAATCTTATCCCGGTAATCGTTGCGGTAGGCATCGTAGATACGGCGTTGCTCATCGCCCATTTCGCACCAAAGGATCATCTCCTGTTTTTCGGGCAGATCTTTAGCCACCTGTTCTTTGGTACGGCGCAGGATAAATGGATACAGGATTTTTCTAAGGTGCTCTTTTCTTTCCTGCTCACCTAGTTTATCGATTGGGATGGCAAATTCCTGCCGGAAGAACTCCATGCTGCCCAGCATTCCCGGGTTTAAGAAATTCATCTGGGCATAAATATCGAACGTGTTGTTCTGTAAAGGCGTACCACTCATGCATAAGCGATGCTTCGAGTTGAGCAAAGATGCCGCCCGCGTCACCTTACTGGAAGGATTCTTTATCGCCTGGCTTTCATCCAGTACCAGATAATCGAACTTAACATTCAGGAAGAGCTTGATATCACTTCTTAAGGTACCGTAAGTAGTGATGGTGATATCATGCTTCATGACCTCATCTGAACTTCGGGTTCTGGTGCTGCCATGATGGATACAATACGTTATAGATGGTGCAAACTTTTTAATCTCGTTCTCCCAGTTATAAATAAGCGTTGTGGGACAAACCACCAATGCTTTCATCTCCGGGTGATTGTTTTTGTAATGTTGCAGGAAAGATAAAGCCTGTATGGTTTTACCCAAACCCATATCGTCGGCCAGTATACCTCCCCAGTTAATATGCTGGAGGTAATTCAGCCATTGAAAACCTGCCAACTGGTATGGCCTTAAAATGGGCCGCAGGTGCTCGGGCGCGTCTACCTCGTAAATCTTTTCAAAATCTTTAAGGCGATTATATTTTTCTTCCAGCTCAAACTGCAGCTCTTCTTCATTTTTTAATTCGAAGAGCTCGTCTATAACGTTCTTATGATATTGGGAAAGTTTTAATTTATTGTTCGTTCCCTCTCCCACCCTGAATAATAAAGCATATTTTTTCAGCCATTCGTCAGGTAATATACCCAGGGTTCCGTCATTCAACTGTACATATTGCTGCTTGGCAGCCAGTGCCCTCTTTACTTCAGAGATAGACACTTTCTGCTCACCAAACATGATGTCTACTTTAGCATCAAACCAATCGGTATTGCTGCTAATAAAGATCTTGGTTTGCGGTTTGGCGGTATTAAAGCGGAAGTTACGCAGCGCTTCATGTCCAAATACCGGCACCTGCATTTCTTTCATCGCGTCTACGAATAAAAAGAACCAGTTCTCCTTTAATATTTCAACACCTTTTAATGCCAGGGTACCATCCTCCTCGTTAACTACAAAATTGGAGTGCAGGTTTTGCAGTCTTTGTACAAAAGCGTCTTCTTTCTCTTTATTGCGATGAATGGCCAGCACTTTTCCTCCCTCGGGAATTAACATCACCTGCTTGCCGGCAGCGCTGGTTTCATGCCCTTTGTAAGAGAACACGGGTCTGAAAACCAGGTAGTCGCCTTTCTCGGTTAAAAAGAGTTTTACTTCGGGCTCCGCTCCTTTAATCGTTTGCAAAAGAGAAGGATCGAAATCCGTTTTATACTCTTTGGAAACCGGCAGAATAAATTCGTGCAATTTCAGCGGCCACTCGTCTAACGACATCTTCATTTTTCCATCAGCAGTAAATGGCTGTACCAGAGCTACGGTATCTGCATCGGGCATTGCAAACAGCTGGTGGTTATACACGTAAACTAATGAGGTTGGGGCTTCATTCTCTTCAATACCATGTACCATGCCGCGCGTACGCACCAAACACTCGCAGGTAAATTCATCACCATTCTTATCAATATAAAATTCGACAGCGGCCGGCGTATCCATTGCATCCACGCTTTGGAGATTTTGCGTGATGAATTTTTTACCGGCAGGCAATATAAAAGCCAACGGGTTTTCACCACTATCTGCCAATAGTTTCTTGATACGTGGTAACAAATATTCCGTAGCCAACTTCTGCTGTTCTTCATCCAGTTCACCGGTAAGCGCCGGCTCTTCCAGCGAATCGGTAAAAGGCGTATTACGGATAATATATTTTTTAAGCTCGGCATCCTGTAGTTTGCGCACGTTGTTTAACACGGCAACATCGGCGGGGTCATAATGGGCCGTATCAATGTATTTTGCGATGTCCAGCAGCTCCACTTTGCCGGCAAAGCCGCTTTGATCATCATTGGCCTCTCCAATTACGGTGTCAATGGAAAAATAAGGATATGTTTTTTTATTAAAATTGAAAACAAAACCCAGGCGGGTTGACAACTGGGGCGTTGTCTCTACTGCAACATCAGCCTCAGGCATGGCTTCTGTCTTCTGCTGCGCTGCAACCGGTTTGGGCACTAATGCCCCGGGCGTGTTCACTCTTTTTATTTTGGCATCCAGCACCCTTAAAAAGGGTTTGCCATCTTTGAATACAAACTCGAATTTCCCCCTCAGGTCATCGGCCAGTGAATAACCATACGCTTCGAGCAGCTTGTTCTTTTCTACATCGCGATTGCGAATGGTATCAAAATAATCGGCACCATGCTGCTTGATCAATTGCATAAAGACCATCACCTTGGGTAAACAAAGCGGAAACTCCGTGTCTTCATACTCACAACTGGTATCGAAATTTCTTTCGTCGTTCTTGCGGATAACCACCGTATAATCCTTATCGGGCAATACCACATTCGCCTTTACGGTTTCATCCTTGGCCGAAATAATTTTTACTTTCTTTTTTTGCAAAAACTTCTCTGCATCATTAAAGCTTTCGCTGCTGCAAAGGGCTCTTAAAGAGCGGAGATCGAAATTGCGAAGTTTAACTACGGTGTGACGTTGATCGTAGTACACTTCCTCATCGCCCAGTTGTCCTTTATCCAGAAGTTCCTGCAGCTGGAACAGGGAAGCCACTTCATGCTTGCAGATATCTCCGAGGTTATAAGGGCAGGTGCAACGTAACGATATCTGTTTAGGATCGCTGTATTTTTGGATGTACACTTTATAGAAGCTGCTGTAAGTGTCGTCTTTAACACGAAAGACAATATTTCCGGTTAGTTTGTCGAATTCTACCAACTCCACAAAACCCAATGCATGGGTTTTCTTGCCGCGCCTGATCACTTCATCTGTTCCGTTGGTATAAACGTGTTTTAAAATATGGGGTAATGCCAAAGCTTGTTCTTTTAATTTATAGGGTCGTCTTTAATTGTATTGTACCCTTTCTTATCTGTACTTTGAATAGTCCGGATCAATTTGAGCGATCCTTCCGGCAACGCCGTGCAAATGGGACAATCGGCAAAAATAAAAGAAAGATTTCCGCTTTTCCATAGGTTTTGATGAATATTTTATTTCCGGAAAGGACCTGAAAAGAAAGCCTTATCTTTGTAGGTTGGCCCCGCCATTTTTAATGGTTTTTATTACCTGCACTGTATTTTAAACCAGGATCAGTTCCCGGTCTGATCTGATCACCGCTTTTAACCTCTTACCAGCTTTTCTTCTTTATACAGCGGCAATACATCCGCCACGTCGGCAGTGAGGCAAAACTCAATATCATCGATATATCCAAACCGGTTTACCAGGCGATGGTAATGCGTAAGGTTTTCGGCGAATTTTAAAAGATCAGACCGGTTTTGTATATACAGATGATGCGCCATTAATGAACTGTCGCAATGAATAGTAAAATGATCTTTTACCTGATCAATCACAGCACCGGCAAACAGGGTATCTTCTATATTAAAGCGGTCTTTCCACCCGGCACAGGCCAGAATTACATTCTTGTTTTGTTGTAGCAGGTAATTACCAACCGAGCTCAGATTAGGAAATGATCCCGTAACAATATCGTCGGCGCCATTGGCCAGCGCCATATGCAATAACCTGGTACCATTGGTGGTGGTAAGCACGAGTATTTTATTTTCAATAAAGTCCCGGGTATATTCGAGCGGTGAGTTGCCGTGGTTAAGGCCTTCGGCCAGTTTACCATCCCGTTCCCCCGCAGCAATCCCCCCAATTTCCCGGCTGATTTCCACTGCCCGGGGTACAGCGTCTACAGGTATAATATACCGGGCTCCGTTGTGTAGCGCCGCCGCAATAGTAGACGTAGCACGAAAAACATCGATGACCACCACAACCGTATCTTTTACATCATATAAATGCAAAAGCGCCGGAGACAGAGAGGTATAAAGAGTAGGTTTTTGAGACATTATGTTGAAGCGTTATGATACCACAATACGCGAATGATCCGGGAAAAGGCGTTTCCTTTACTCGCATATGAAGTCTGTGTTTTTAAACAAAAGGCATTTTAACCACGGTTGCCGCCAGTTGTTTATCGCGAACTTTAATAAAAACACTGGATCCAATGGCCGCGTTGCCGGTTTGTACATAACCCAGGCCGATGGCTTTACCTAAAGTAGGAGATTGAGTACCGGATGTTACCACACCGATGTTGTTACCGGCCTCATCCACGATATCGTAACCGTGGCGGGGAATGCCTTTATCTGCCAGTTCAAATCCTACCAGCCGGCGTTTCACGCCTGCTGCTTTTTGCTGCTGCAATAAATCTTTAGCCGTAAAGTCTTTGGTAAACTTGGTTACCCAGCCCAGACCAGCTTCCAAAGGGCTGGTGGTGTCGTCCAGGTCATTACCGTATAAACTGTAGCCCATTTCCAGCCGTAAAGTGTCACGGGCGGCCAGGCCAATGGGTTTTAAACCCTTGGGTGTACCCGCTTCAAATATAGCGTTCCAGATTTTTTCGGCAGCCCCGTCTTTATCTTCAAAATAGATCTCCACGCCTCCTGCCCCGGTATAACCCGTGGCACTGATAAGTACATTAGGCACACCGGCAAAATTTCCTTTCGCAAAAGTGTAGTATTTGAGATTTAAGATATCAATGTCTGTAAGCGGCTGTAAAATAGCGGTTGCCTGGGGACCCTGTATGGCCAGTAATGCCGTTTTTTCGGAAATATTGTGCATCTCTACATGATCTGTATTATGTTGAGATAACCAGTTCCAGTCTTTATCGATATTGGCGGCATTCACCACCAGCATATAAACGCCTGCCCTTCCGGCAGACGGGTTATTTTCTTCCACGCAGTAAACGATCAGATCATCAACAATTCCTCCCTGCTCGTTGGTAAACGTACTATATTGAGCCTGGCCATTTTTTAGTTTCGCTGCGTCGTTGGTCGTTACTTTTTGTATCAGGTCTAAGGCCTTTTCTCCTTTTAAAATAAACTCGCCCATATGACTCACATCAAAAACACCTGCATTTTTTCTTACGGTATGATGCTCTTCATTAATACTGCTATAGCTGATCGGCATATTGTAGCCTGCAAATTCGGCCATTTTCGCACCCAGGTCGATGTGCTTTTGTGTAAACGGAGTCTGCTTCATTTGTTTATTTTAATACGTCTGACACCGGACGAACGGCAAAGGAGCCCGCATAAAACTATTTAATATAGATTAATGCATCCTTCATATAACTTTTGCGCGCCAAAGGTAATGGCTATTTGCTATTTGAAATTTCTCCTGTATGTTTTTATTTGCGCTCAACTCTGTTCACTTTATTTGGTTCACCGAAACATTTCATATTAGTTTGAAAATTCTGATCTAACTTTTGCTGATGAAAAGGCTTGAACTTACCGGTTTATTCTTCATCTTTTTTACAATGGTACAGGCACAAATAAAAAATAGTCAATGGCTGCACGATCAACTTAGATCTAATGCGTCTCCATCATTAACTAATGTTTTGAATCAGCCTGATACATTCAAATACCAAATCATTTATACTAAAATAGACCGGGATGTAAGAAATTCGCCCAAATTCACCAATTTTTATCTTAACGTTGATGACAATTCATATTTCTACCCGGCCTCTATGGTAAAGCTGCCTACTGCTTTAGCCGCCCTCGAAAAAATAAACTCTCTAAAAGATAAGGGGATTGATAAGTACACTGCAATGCTTACAGACAGCAGTTACGAGGGTCAAACCGCGGTTAGCACAGATACCACGGCAGCAACCGGACTGCCATCTATCGACCACTATATAAAAAAAATATTAGTAGTGAGCGATAATGATGCTTATAACCGCTTGTATGAATTTTGTGGTCAGCAATATTTAAATGAGGCGCTATGGAAAAAAGGCTACAAAAACATGCGCATTACCCGACGGTTTGTGAAAATGACCGCAGAACAAAACCGTCATACCAACGCTATTCGTTTTCAAAAGGATGGGAAGATCATTTATACACAAGAACCTGTTACCAGTAACGCAGTTTTTGATTTTAGCAGGCAAATACTAATCGGTAAAGCCCATCTTGACCAGGACGACAAGCTCGTTAACGCCCCTTATGATTTTACAGCTCACAACAAAGCAACACTAAGCGATTTACAGCAAATGATGCTGTCTGTTTTATTTCCGGGTTCGGTTCCTAAAAACCGTCAATTTAATCTTACTGAAGATGATTATAAGAGCCTTTACCGGTACATGTCGGAAAAGCCTGCTGAAAGTCGCTTTCCCCGATACGATACAACAGAATTTTTTGATAGCTACGCCAAGTTTTTTTTCTTTAAGGATGGAAAACAAAAGATACCCGATTATATCCGCAGTTTCAATAAAACAGGTTGGAGTCATGGCTTCCTGACAGATGTTTGCTACATTGTTGATTTTAAAAACAATGTTGAATTTATGCTAAGTGCCTGTATTTATGTAAACCAAGACCAGGTGCTTAATGATAATAAATATGAGTATATAGAAACAGGTTATCCTTTTTTCAGGGAGGTTGGAGAGAAAATTTATAACTACGAATTGAAAAGAAAAAGAAAAGTAGTGCCCGATCTTACCCAATGGAAACTGACATACGACTAATTAGTTTTTAATTCTGTTTTCAAAACTTTTTATGCTGCTGTTTGTTTTGAATTCATTGATTTGCATCATTTTTGTTGTCAATAGGGGTGTGTATTATCGTTTAACGCGCATGGCGCTTCGACGATTTTTCAATTTTATTTTATTTTTACCGCATGAAGTTTGAAAAGATCCATAATAAAGGACAGGCAAGACTTTTTAAGAATGATTACCTGGAAATGCTGACAAAAACACATCCATTGGTTATTTGGGGCATTTATATTCCTATTATCTCTTATTTATTATATTATAGTGCCAATACGCTTAACTTCTCGGTAGGATATGTTTTTCTGATCTTCTTCTGTGGTATTTTTTTCTGGTCCTTTTTCGAATATATCGCCCACCGGTTTATTTTTCACTGGGTAAGCGATAATCCCACCGCAAAAAAAATCGCTTATGTAATGCATGGCAATCATCACCACTACCCGCGTGACAGGCAACGCTTATTCATGCCTCCCGTTCCGAGCATCATTATTGCTTCCGTTTTATTCAGCCTGTTTTATCTTATTTTAGGTCGTTATGCCTTTATGTTCTTTCCGGGGTTTATGTTGGGCTACCTGATGTATGGTACTATGCATTACGCTATTCACGCCTGGAACCCTCCATTTAAATGGATGAAAGGTCTTTGGCGCAATCACCATTTACATCACTATAAAGACGAACATAAAGGGTTTGGTGTAAGCAGCACCATCTGGGATCATGTGTTCGGCACCATGTTCGATCTTAAGAAAGAAAAAGAAGACAAGGAGAAAGTGCAGGAGCTGATGTTTGGAAAGAAGTAAGTGTATTTTTAGTAACGTATTTATCCCGGCTTAAGCCGGGATTTTTTTACAGGATTGTCTATGATGGTCACGGCATCCGTTCGCTTTAAAAATGCTTTTTCCAAAAGCCAGAAAATTAAAAGAATGTTCTTGTAACTAACAATAACCAGTACGGCTGTCTTCCCTAAAACTTTTCTACCACTCCCAGCCCAAAGAGCGCAAAATCATACTTGACAGGGTCTTTGTCATCCAGCATTTTCAAATTTTGGGTAAGCTCTTTTGCTGCTAACCAGTCGTTGCCTGGCCGCTGCAGCAGGCCAAAATGTTTGGCTACGCGGGCTACATGTACGTCTAACGGACAAACCAATTGTGACGGCTTTATGGTTTCCCAGATACCAAAATCAACGCCTTTAGCGTTGCTTCTTACCATCCAGCGCAAAAACATATTCAGCCGTTTGCAAGCTGATTTTTTAAACGGCGTGGCAATATGCTTCCTGGTGCGCCGTGGATAGTCGGGAAAAATATCTTCGTCGAAAAAAGAACTATAGAAACTGACCAATGCGGGCTCCACATCGGGATCGGCTTTTGTCAGGTATTTTGAGAAGGCGGTTTCAAGCGATACTGCCCCAGAAGTTTTATAATGGTATTGCAGGATGTCGAGAAAATGAAACAAATCCGTTGCATTAAACGTGCGATGAGCAAAGCCCAGGAAAGGCTTTAAATCTCCCTCTTCAAAATTGAGTATAAAATCGTAGGGCGCATTGTCCATACCGGCCAAAAGCCGGTTGCAGGAACTGATGATACTTTTACGGTTACCCCAGGCCAGGATGGCGGCAAAAAATCCCGCTATTTCAATATCCGGCTTCTTTGTAAACCGGTGCGGTACGCAAATCGGGTCGTCCTGTATAAAATCCGGCTTTTCATACTGTGCTACTTTTTTATCTAGGAATTGTTTTAGTCCTTCGTTGGTCATTATTGATTCGTTGCCAGTCTTTTCAATATTTCAATACCCAGCCATTCGGCGTATTGAACCTGATTAAATTGATTAATAGCTATTATTACACCCGCCGGCTTTTGGGGGATAAACCCGGCAAAAGTAGAAAAACCATATGTGCCGCCATTATGCATATAAATAACTGGCGTCTCTTTAAGCCTTAGTACATGCCAGGCTAAAGCAATGCTTAGCTTTTTATCGATCACCACGGTTGGCGTCAGCACCTGCTCTACCACATCTTTTTGCATGGCGGCAGTGGGTGCGGCCATGGCGGCCAGGTAGCCCAGCATTTGCTTGCAATTGGTTTTCAATCCGCCTGCAGGGTAATACACGTCCATGTTCCAATAAGGAGCTTTGTCGTAAACGAAATAGCCCTGACTTTTATTAAGGCCTCTTGCTGTATCAATACCCGCTATTTTAAAAGGAACCCAAATATAATCTTGCAATAACTGCTGAAACGTTTTGCCACTTATCGTTTGCGCCAATACTCCGGCCAGGCAAACACCCGTATTGGAGTAGTTGCTTTTTCCGGTTGTTGTAACTTCGGCTGTTTTTAAATACCTGTATAAACTATCAATGGTATAATTATCGTAGGGCTGGCTGCCGTTTAAGGGGACATTCGAAGCTAACCGGCTCAGCCCGGATGTGTGATTGAGCAAGCTTTTAAAGGTTATTGTTTTCAGCGCTTCGTTCGCCCGAACGCTATCGGGGAGGTATGCGTAAACCAGGGAAGTGTCTGCAATTCCCCGCTCCTCTAAAACAGCCGCTACAATGTAAGCCGTTAATGTTTTAGTGATGCTACCTGCTTCAAAAACGGTTGTTTTATCAAAGCGTGTTTTTTGAGCTGTATCTGCATAACCAACTTGGTAATAATGCTCTTCACCATTAGCAAATACACCAATGGCGATCCCAGGCAGGCTGGCCGCAGTCATCAAACTATCCGCGGTTTTTATAATAAAGCTGCCTATGGATTCACCAGGCTGCTGCGCATGGGTAAATAACATGGCATGAATCAGAATAAATAGAAACCGGCTTCGCATACCTGCATTATTTAAAGTCAAAGTGATACTGATGGTTGAGCAAGCTCGTCAAATGCATCACCCTTTACAAAGGCATAGGTTTTTTTATTGATATGATAGTATTTGATCCATCCTTTTTCAACCAACGCGGTAAGGTCAGTACGGGCAGTTTCTTTTGATACACCATAAACCGAGCGCAATTCGCGTATAGTTACTACTTTAGAACCATCTTCTTTCAACCATTGTAAAACTGCGGTTTGCCTTTCGTTATAACCGGGAATTTTATGCCCCCGCTTTTCAACTTTTTCTTTGTTGATCCGCAAAGAAAAGTCGCGCGCCGATTTGAAGGCCAGTTGTACAGCCTGGATATAAAACTGGATGAAATACCCTGCGTTGTTATCGTCGCTCTGTGCCTGCGCAAAAGCTTTGTGGTACTGCTGCCTGAACTTAGAAATAACGTTCGATACAGATATAAATTCAGCCGCCCAATACTCTTTTTTTAATAAATACATCTGCGCAAGCAGCCGGGCCAGGCGACCGTTACCATCTTTAAAAGGCCTCCCGGTTGTAATGACATAATGTATCAGGCAGGCTTTTACCAGCGGATGTATAAAGTAAGGGTCCGCATCATTATTATAAAGCGCTGTTAACTGTTCAACTATGGTGGGGATATAGGCTATGTCAACCGGTTGATATCCCGAAGAGGCATCAACCGCAGAAAGATCTGCCTTATTATTGGTTCGATACTGCCCTACCCCCTTCAGTTTTATCGTGTCCCTGGTGAGTGTTTGATGTAATTGAAGCAGCAGTTCCACCGAGAGCGTTTCTTCTTTCCTGGTGTAGGCTAATTGCAAGGCCCTGTAGATATTAACGCAAACCTGCTCATTTATATCCTGGGGAGCTCGTTTTTTAAGCAACATTTCTTTGGCTGCTTTTTTAGAGACGGTTACACCGGCCAATTGTGCTGAGGTGATGCTCTCGTCGAGGAGGGCATTTGTTTTATGCCGGTGGATATGTTTGGGCTCCAGCAACACCTGTAAATCGCGCCCCCCCGCCAGTCCAATATCCAGCTTATGTAATTGAGCTTCCAGGCTGTTGCTGATCCACCATTTGATATCGAAAGCGTGAAAAAACAAGCGGCGGTAAAAACCCTGATCCCTTTCCGCGAGCGCTTTGGCCCAGATATCCATCCGGTGATCCGGTTCCGGAATCTGCATGTCTTTAAACTTATCCCAATGAACGTAATTGTTATTGAGATTAGAAACCAGTTTTCTTGCAGGATCGTCGTTTTGCAGTTGCATTATATCTCTATTATTGGAAATAACCGGCAAATTCCGGTAAAATCTGGAAATTTACAATAAAACCTGACGAGTTTTGAATCCGCCAGGTTTTAAAAAATTTTTAGAAATGAATGATGGGTTACCCTATCGCCTGCTTCAGGTCATCGATCAGGTCGTCAGCATCTTCAATGCCGATACTCAACCGGATCAATGAGTCGCTGAGCCCGTTTCTTATTCTTTCTTCGCGCGGTACCGATGCATGTGTCATAGTAGCCGGGTGATTAATCAGCGATTCCACGCCTCCCAGGCTTTCTGCCAGGGCTATGATCCGGGTTCCTTTTAAAACTTTTACTGCAGCGTCGATAGACTCATCGGCCAGTTCGAAGCTCATCATACCTCCAAAACCGCGCATCTGCTTTTGCGCTATGGCATAGCCGGTACTACTTTCAAATCCGCACCAGTAGACTTTTTTTATTTTAGGGTGCCGCGCCAGGAATTCAGCCACCTTTCTACCGTTTTCGCAGTGGCGCTGCATGCGTACATGCAGGGTCTTAATACCTCTTAAAACCAGGAAGCAATCTAGCGGACCAGGTACCGCACCGCTGCTTTTTTGTATAAAGAACAGTTGTTCCCGCAATTCATCATCGTTCATCATTAAAGCGCCCATAATGACATCGCTGTGTCCACCCAGGTATTTGGTTGCCGAATGCATAACGATATCGGCACCCAGGTCTAAAGGATTTTGTAAATAAGGTGAAGCAAATGTATTATCAACCACCAATAATGCATTAGCCCTTTTTGCTATGGCAGCGGTTGCTTCAATATCGGTAATATTCATCAGTGGGTTGGTTGGGGTTTCTACCCATACCATTTTTGTTCGGCCGGTTATAGCGGCGCTGATATGCGCGGTATTGGTTGTATCTATATAGATAAATTTTATCCCAAAATCGGCCCATATTTTGGAAAATAGCCGATACGTGCCTCCATACATATCATTTGCTGCTATTACTTCATCTCCCGGCTTTAATAAACGGATCACCGCATCCGTAGCAGCCACCCCGCTGCTGAATGCCAATCCATACTGTGCATTTTCCAGGGCCGCAAAAGCAATTTCCAGGGCTGTACGCGTAGGATTCCCTGCACGCGAATAGTCGTAACCTTTGTGTTCATTAGGTCCGGTTTGCACGTAGGTGGAGGTCTGGAAAATCGGCGTCATAATAGCGCCTGTAGACGGATCCGGCTCTACACCTGCGTGGATGATACTGGTATTGCGTTTCATTTATTTTCGTTTTATGTAAATTGGAAAGGGAGAACCAATTATTGCAAGGTAGAATAAAAATGATGAACTGTTTGCAGTAATTAAACTCCTTTTGCGCATGATCAAAGTGATTAGGGCCACCAATCACCGGAAAACGCTCGCTTGATCTCGATCAATCTATGAAAATCTTCGTAGTTGTTTGCCGCTCGTCCTAAAATGATACTTGAAGGCGGTCAAACCGCTGACAATCAGTTTGCCGCTTAAATGATTTTTAGACCTTTCATTGATAATTTTCAATCAGTTTGTCGATTCGTTAAAATTATTTAACAGGAAAACGCCCGCCGTTGATCAATTTTCACTTGATTAAACGCCGCTCCTGCGGATACCTTTACCTTGATGAAGCGCAGATTAGGAGCTGGAAGGGCTGCATGATGAAGGTGAGTTTCACGGTAGAAAATCTGTCATTCACCGGAGTTTTCGGCGCCGTTGACCCATAACCACTAGATAGAAGGCATTAGCCGGGTGTATGTTTGTAAAACAATAAGTAATCAATAATCTCCAACAAATTAAAACATAATAAAATGAGAAACTTAATCCTATCAGCCGCCTTTATGTTATTCATGGTCAGCAACACCTCCGCCGGTTGGGTTGATCCGGCTAATGAATATGTACTTAAAACTTTCGGGCAAATCTTTAAAGAAGCCAATAACGTAAGTTGGACCCATACTGGTAATCATTTTGAAGCTTACTTTGTAGGAGACAACAATATAAAAACCCGCGCCTTACTGGATACAAAAGGAAATCTGGTACAAACTATTCGCTATTATAAGGAAGAAGACCTCCCTTCAAATGTACTGTATGCCGTAAAAAAAGAATTCAGGGATAAAGACATCTGGGGAGTAACAGAGGTATCCAACAAAAATGGAGTAAACTACAGGATTGTTTTAAGAGACGACAAAAACTACACCCATGTTAACGCCAACAGTACTGGTGAAACAGAAGTGGTATCAAAATATAAAAGAGGCGACAAATAAGCTTCTTAAATACGCTCCGAAGGTTTGAAGAACTCCTTCGGACAGCCAGACAAAAGGCTGATTTAACTTTTTCTCATGTAAAACAACGGAGGGGGTATTCTTATCTTCTCCCTTTTTATTTCAAACAGGTACTATATTTTAACCGGCAGTTTCACTAAAGCGTCATCCCAGGCAATAATAAGATTGGCCCCGGTATCAGACTTTTCAAAAACCATGGTAAAGTACTCCATTATCGGGTTGTAATAACTAACCGGCACTTCAACTCTTACCAGATCTTTTGTCACATCCTGCTTCAATCCCCATAGATCCAGATCGTTATTAATTGCAATGGTCCAATATCCTGCCTTGGGTATTGCATACAAAGTATACCTGCCAACCGGTATCTTTTTATCACCAATGGTAACGGGCTGAAAAATGTCCAGCTCCGTTGCTTCGTTTGCTCCCAGTCTCCAGGTTTGACCATACTGGAGGATCTCTTCAAACAATTTACGACCCTGCAAATGGGGACGACTGTATATTACCCGCATTACGGGTGGAGGTGCCGTTGGATCTGCAATTTTTTGCTGTGGATATTTAGCAGGGAAATAACTCATATCCATTGGAGATATGTCTACATCCGCGTAGATATTGTTATCCTCTATAACCGGCGTAGCCTGGGTTGAGGTATCAATGGCGTTGCCAGTATGTTGTGTTGGGGTTGTTGTATCGGGTGTGGAAGATTTTTCTTTACAGCCAACAAATAAACTCAATACGAACGCGGATGCTACGAAACACTTACAAAATAGAGACATGGAGTTGAAATAATAAATTAAAATAAAATAGGTAAGGTCGCAGAGACCGTATCCCAGCCGGCAACCAGATTTACGCCGCTGCCCGATTTCTCAAGATCGATGGTTAAGGACTCAATCGGCTTATCTACTTTTTCAATGGGAGCCGTTACCCGGCACACATCCTTAGCGGGATCGTATTTAAATGCGCCCCAGGTATCTGTTTCTTTGTTGATAATAAATGTCCAGTTCTTTTCGCTAACTATAGCATATAAAGTATAACGCCCCGCAGGTATTTTTTTGCCTCCTATTCTGGCTTCGGTGAAAAGATCTAACTCTGTGGCTTCATTTGCACCCAGTCGCCATACCTTTCCGTAAGGTACTATTTCAGAACCGAAAACCTGGCGGTTGCCTTTATTGGGGCGGCTGTAAATAACCCGCAGCCTTAGTGGTTCTCTTGTTCCTTTTACTTTCTGAGACGGATAATTGACTGGAAAGTAAATCTGGTCGAGAGGAGACTTATCTACGGGCGCCCATTGTTGCGCTGCTACAAACTGTGAGCCTGCAATGATGCCGGCTGCCAGAAACATCCATTTCTTCATCTTATTTTTTATTTGGCGATCTTTTTCCATACTGCAAAGTGCCTGAGTTTACCAGGGCGAAGTTCGGTTATCTGACAATAAAAGGCTCATTTTATTAGCAGCAAAGAAACGTATCTCCCCCCAAAATTCATTAAAGCAGCCCTGCAGGAAGCTATAATGCTGATCGAATATTTGTATCGCCGGGCCACTATCCTGCAAATATGCAGCTCTTCGTACCAACCCTCCAAAACTTTGATAAATACCGGCTGCCGTTCGGTACCCGGATAACCAGTTTTGTGACTGCATGTAAAAGAACATGCGTTCAAAACCCCTGGGCATTATCGCTGTTTGCTTTTCCAACTGCCAATAGGTTGTTTGGGAGAAATCGTACAAAGCTGTTTCATTTGCAAAAGCCGTTGGTTCTTTTGCCAGGAAGTGATCGTACACAACATCGATAAATGCACCGCTGTACAGTCTGTATGGATTTTTAAAAACTGATTTGGCTTTTTGTGTTATAGGATGTGTATCCGTAAAATCGTCTATAGCCCTGTGCAACAAAATGCCTTTGTGAACAATAGGTGGATAGCCGTACTGTTTTTTCCCTTTTACAAAATCACTGATCATGTTGCCCAGCAAAATCTCTTCATTGCCAAATGATAAATATGCATGAGCCAGATAATTCATACTACTGCTTTATAAAGTTTACCATTTCATTGATCAATTCGGCTACAACCGGTAAAGAGGGCTGCAGGTAGGTAGCGCGGTCTTCTTCAAAATTACCCGGCGACTTTTTTAATACATGGTTCATTCCCTGAATAAGCGAAAACCCAGCTTTAGGGTTGCAAGCGTGTAATGCTTCTCCCTCGCTCTGCTGCACCTGGTAATCCTGAGAACCCTGTAAGATCAATACGGGTACAGATAACTTTTTTATTTCGGCACAGGGGCTGTATTTCATCCAGGAAATCATGTAGGGTTGAATACTGGGGCGAAACAGAGAAAATAATAACGGCGGTATGGAGTCAATTTTTTCTCCTTTCTTTAGTCTTTTAAAAAGGGAGTCTGCCGCAGGGGCTAAAACAGGAGCCTGCTGCTCCAGTTGCCAATTGATGATCTGGTCGATGGATTTTGCAGGACCAGCAATGGAAATATATTTACTGACCTTTACTTTTTGTGCTGCGACCATTGCTATAAGTGAGCCCTCGCTATGCCCGGCCAGTACCAGCCTCTGGACTCTTTTATCCTTTTTTAACAGCGCAGCCCAATCCACAAGGTCTTTTATATAATCATCAAAAACGAGTTTCGACTCGTCTTTTCCGGCATCCCTGCTCGCCCCGGTGCCCCGTTTGTCGATCAACAATGTTGCAATATTGTTGTTAGCGAGCTCCTGAGCCAGCATCCAATAACTATCGGCATTTACACCCAGCGGGTTATTTCCTCTTCTATCTGTCGGGCCAGATCCCGGCTGCAATATAACCAGGTCGAACCGGGGCCGATTTGCCGGCACCATTAAAGTTCCATAAAGATCCCCCGTGGCGGTGTGCAGCGTTACTGGTTCTTCATTTTGGGCCCATAATAGCTGATTGAAAAAGACAAACGATAAAAGCATCAACAGTCTGTACATAGGATCTTATTAAGCCAGTAAGTTAAGAAAAGAATAACCTTTCTTCAATATCAAAATTAGATATTTTTGCGGTCCGCAATGTCTCACGCTTTTGTGATCTGAAGGCGAACCAAAAGTTTTGAATCATGAACAAAGGACCCGTTTCAAATTTTATTCAGCATCATTACCGCCATTTTAATGCCGCCGCGTTAGTGGATGCAGCAAAGGGCTATGAAACCCACTTGCTGGAAGGTGGTAAAATGATGGTGACATTGGCCGGAGCTATGAGTACTGCAGAGTTGGGTATTTCGCTTGCTGAGATGATCCGCCAGGACAAAGTACATATCATTAGCTGTACCGGAGCCAACCTGGAAGAAGATGTAATGAACCTGGTAGCGCATAGCCATTATAAAAGAGTTCCCAATTACCGCGATCTGACTCCACAGGAAGAGTGGGATTTGCTGGAAAATCATTATAACCGTGTTACAGATACCTGTATCCCCGAAGAAGAAGCATTCCGCCGTTTACAGAAACACCTGGTAAAACAATGGAATGATGCCGAATCCAAAGGAGAGCGGTATTTCCCGCATGAGTTCTTATATAAAACTGTTTTAAGCGGAGAGCTGGAGCAGTATTATGAAATTGATCCGAAAGACAGCTGGATTGTTGCTGCTGCGGAAAAAAACCTGCCGATCGTTTGCCCGGGTTGGGAAGACAGCACCACCGGTAATATTTTTGCCAGCTATGTGGTAAAGGGTGAATTGCAGGCGTCTACCGTGAAAAGCGGTATTGAGTACATGGTTTGGCTAACCGAGTGGTACCGCAATAACTCGTCGGGAAAAGGCGTTGGTTTTTTCCAGATCGGTGGCGGTATTGCGGGAGACTTTCCTATTTGTGTAGTTCCGATGATGTACCAGGACCTGGAATGGCATGATGTTCCTTTCTGGAGCTATTTCTGCCAGATCAGTGACAGTACTACATCGTACGGATCTTATAGCGGCGCTGTGCCCAATGAAAAAATCACCTGGGGTAAACTGGATATTCACACGCCCAAATTTATTGTTGAGAGTGATGCAACTATTGTTGCTCCGTTAATGTTTGCCTGGATACTGGGCTGGTAATTTAAACGGATCTATATTATAACGTGAAAAGGCTTTGCCAACATCTTCCGGTGTTAGTAAAGCCTTTACCGGTTTTACCAGAAGCTGTTTTTTGTTATAACAGACAGGTATCACATTATTGTTGCACATCGTTTAATCCCCTTTCCGGCGGAGGCTATGGCCAGGGGCTGTCAGGCTGTTCCGGGAGTTCGTGGATACACAATAAGCCCGCAAAAAGATATAACAAAGGGAACAAGTAAAAAAGAATTGAAAAAGCAGGAAGCTCCTAAATTATCTGATCTGTTGAATACCAAAAAGGGACGCTTATCGCGTCCCTTTGTTGTTATGATGGGTTTCGGTTTCTTTGATCTTTGTTAGAAGACCAACCGTAAGTTACGTTTTATTTCTTATTGTGTCAATTTTAAATCACGCTTCAACATATCGTTTCTGTTAGCCATTTCCCAGGCAGTATAGAATATCATTTGCGCTCTTTTAGCCATTAAAGGGAAATTAATCTTGTCTACGGTATCTGTGGGCTGATGATAATCGGCCTTTAGCATGCCGTCATAAAAAAATAAAACCGGCACGCCTTTTCTCGCAAAATTGTAGTGATCGCTTC
The DNA here is from genome assembly GCA_052038405.1 of Acinetobacter pittii. GTDB lineage: Bacteria > Bacteroidota > Bacteroidia > Chitinophagales > Chitinophagaceae > Niabella. Next base: position 6,646 of record JBQGCI010000518.1, on the reverse strand, counting down.
TATAATAAATCCTGTTGGGATCATTGGGATCGTCGAATTTATAATCAAGCACCAATTTAGTGTACTTATTATTCATGCCTTCATTTATTTTAGGCAGGTCTGTGCTTAATTTATTATGCCCCACTACATACACATAGTTCTGCGTATCGGCAGTCATTCTTTCGGTATCGATGCGGCCAATCATATCAATGTTGAGATCTGCGGTAGTTTTATCCAATGGAAAGATAGGGTTTTCGGAATAATATTCAGATCCCCATAGGCCTTTCTCCTCTCCGGCTACCAGCATGAACACTACAGTTCGGCGGGGACCCTTTCCTTCTTTTTTTGCTTTGGCAAAGGCCTCTGCCATCTTCATCACACTTACAGTACCTGACCCGTCATCATCGGCTCCATAATAAATATTTCCCTTTTCATCTATTCCTACATGATCGTAGTGTGCTGTTACAAACAGGTATTCATTTTTCTTATCGGAACCCTCTACCAGGCCTACCACGTTGCTAACAGTGGCTGTTTTTTTACCTGAAACATATTGTATCGCAACAGGCAGCTGACGGGTAATGGGGTCAATCGTTTCCTTTCCTACAGAGGCTTTGATTTCGCTGATGCTATGACCGTCTTTTTTAATTACATTATCATTAATTAAAAATGCCGGTATGGAATTATTTTCTTCCTCTGTAGCAACCGTGGGCTTAGGCCTGTAAGAATTATTCAACATTTTTTGCGATGGTAGCTGATCGGTAATGATCAGTACTGCTGCGGCTCCTTTACTTTTTGCATTGGCTATTTTATTCGCAGTAAAAGCGGGTGATTGTCTGCGGGGCTTGTCCGTTTTGAAACCATCAGGTTGCCCGGCTAATAAGATCACCAGCTTACCTTTTACATCCGTTGTTTTATAATCATCTCTTTTTTCATCTACAATACCATAGCCCACAAATACATATTCGGTAAACTTCAGGTCTACCTGCTGTGGCATTTGCATCCAGGGCGCAAAGTCGGACCATGCATTAAAGTCTATACCTCCCATGTTTAAGGAAAGTGTGGATGCGCTATCTTTTTCCAGATCAAAAAACTGGCGATAGCTATCTTTATTTCCGGGCTGTACGCCAAAGGCTTTGAACTGTGTTTCGATATAAGTGGCGGCTTTTTCAAGGCCCGGAGACGGGGTATCCCGGCCCTCCATTTCAGCACTGGCTATAATACTGAGATGCTTTTTTAGGTCGGTTGTCGTAATTGTTTTGGCAAAGGGTTGGGGATCTGCCTTTTTCTGTGCATGAACACTAACACTGGCCAGTGTACATACCGCTAGTAGTAAATTCTTTCCCATATAAAAATTGCTTGTTAAGTTGTAAATGTAACCAACAACGGCAAATAAATATCTACCGTTTATAAAAATATAAAATACCAGGGATCTGTTATAAGCGGCATGATGAGATCGCTATAATATGGGAACCATTAAGGAATTAAGGTTCATTAAGAAGTAGGTTGGTCGTTACCTCAAGAGATTCATCTACCCGAAATTTTATGGAGATTCATCTACCCGAAATTTTATGGACACGGCCGGCATGGCGGCCACCTTCAAAAGCCGTATTTAAAAATACCGCTACCATTTCTTCGGCGGTGCTTTCTGAAACGAAGCGGGCAGGAATACAAAGAATATTGGCGTTGTTATGTTTACGGGCCAGGGCGGCTATTTCATCGTCCCAGCAAAGCGCGGCCCGAATGCCCTGATGTTTATTTGCGGTAATGGCAACACCGTTTCCACTTCCGCAAAGCAGGATGCCGAAAGCACAATCGCCTGATTCAACGGCCTGTGCAACCGGATGTGCAAAATCGGGGTAATCTACGGCATCATCGGTGGCGGGACCAAAATCTTTAAAGGCAATATCCCTTCCTTCGATAAATGAGATAACAAATTCTTTCATTTCAAAACCGGCGTGGTCAGAGGCGATCGCGATCGGTTTGCTTAGATCAAATGTTGTCTCCATAATGATCGGTTTTATTTAGCTCCACTCTTCTGCGTCTGCTGCGGCATTCTTTTTCTCTCCCTTTGCTGCCAGCGCAATGCTTATTTCGAATAGCAGGTATAAAGGCGCTGCTACTACTGCCAGGCTGAAGGGGTCTGTTGTTGGAGTAATAATCGCCGCTGCTATCAAAATTACAACAAAAGCATGACGTCTGAATTTTCGAAGGATTTTGGCGGTTACAATTCCCGCTTTCGCCAATAATAATATCAATAAAGGAAGCTGGAAGAGTAGGCCCACTCCTACTGTAGTATAGGTCATGTTCTCCAGGTAATCAGAAAAAGTAGGCATGATGGTGATCTTATCGCTAAGGGTATAATTAAAATAAAACTGTACCATCAGTGGCATTAATATGAAATAGCCGAAAGCAACGCCTATGAAGAACAATATAGATACCCAAAATATGATCCCCGATGCCTGCCTGTTTTCTTTTTCAGAAAGAGCAGGTTTTACAAACTTCCATATTTCCCAGAAAATGTAAGGAAAGGCTAAAACAAAGCCGCCGATAAACGCTACCGTAAAGTTGGCTATAAACTGCCCCGTCATAGTGGTTTCAATAAACTGTGTCTTAACTTCTTTAAAACAAAGCGATTCACCCACCCCAACAGCCTGGCCCATTTTACACATCCACTCGGCAGAAATAAAATCGGCTCTTGTTGGACCGAAAACAATATCATCTACAAAAAAGTCGGTAAATATAAAAACGATGATCGCGCCAATAGCAACGGCTAAAATCGAACGTATTAAATGCCACCTCAATACTTCCAGGTGATCAATAAACGACATTTCATCTTCGTTACCCTGATTTCTCTTCTTAAAAAAATCCATTATAGCCATGTACGTAAAATAAGTACGCAAAGATGCGACTTTATGGTTAATAGTTTATCGTTGATTGCTTAGAGTGGCCAATATCCCTTAGCGCTTGCAGCTCCAGCTTCTAAGAACCACCGACAACGAACTATTTCAGTTTTTTAAGTTTCACCATTTCAATACGGGTATGAGTTACGCCTAACACATCAAATTCATAGTCTCCAATAATGATGCGTTCTTTTTGTACGGGAATGGTTTCGTGATGGTTGATGATATAACCCGATAGGGTTTCGGTATCATGGCCTTCAAAGTTCAGTTCATACTTTTTTTCGATATAGTCCAACTCCAGCCGGCCGGAGAAAATATATTCGCCTTCCGCAATTTGCTTCTCCACAAACTTTTCGGTATCGTATTCATCCCAGATCTCTCCAAACAGCTCTTCCAGTACATCCTCCATCGTGATGATGCCGGCGGTTCCTCCGAATTCATCCACCACCCAGGCAATACTTTTGCCCTCATGGCTAAATTTATAAATAAGATCTACCGCATTCATACTCTGTGGCACCGCCAGTATATTAATAAGGATACTTCTGATGTCGGAAGGCTTTTTGAACAGATCTAACTGGTGCACATAACCCAGGATATTATCAATAGAATCTTCATAAACAATGATCCGTGTTCTTTTGGTCTCGATAAACCGTTGATGCAACTCTTCAATGGAGGTTTTTACATCAACGCCGATCACTTCTTTACGCGGCACCATCGACTGCCGGATCTTAATATTGGGCAGCTCCTGCGCATTTTCCAGCAACTGGGTGCTGGTTTCTGCCTTGGAGTTTTCTTTAACGCCATCTGAGAAAACAAACCGCAGCTCGTTCTTACTCAACGGAGACTTGCTTTTATCGAGGCGCACATTAAAAACATATTTTAGTATCCAATTGGTAAGTTGAAACATGCCCCGCACAAATGGTGCAAACAGCCAGAAAAAAAAACTGAAGAAAAGAGAAAATCCGCTAAGTAAGGCATTGCTTTTGACCCTGAACAGTGCCCTCGGAATGAACTCAGCAAAAATCAGTGCTACCAAAACGTTGAAAAGAATTTCACCGGCTATTTGAAGACCTCGATCGGCAACATTTAATTTTTTCCATACCGGAACAGCCACTTCTGCGGTTAGCAAAACAAAAATCGTCAGCGCGATAATATAACCTGTAATGGCTACGCCCAGAAATACAGCCGGCGCATCAATAAAGCGGCCCAACCTGTTGCCGGTTGCCGTGTCCTGCTTTCTTTTTAGTTCTATGTTCAACCGGCTGGCGCTATAAAAAGCCATTTCTATGCCCGCAAAAAACATCATAAACAATAATGCAGCGCACCAGGATATAAGAGTTATGTCCATATTCTAAAGATACAACGGCGGGTTTGAATAACGAATGCAAAAAACCAAAATATTAAAGGTAAATTTTCCCGATACGAGTCGCCACAAAGCAACTCAACCATCGCCAAAGTCCGCTATTTTGCCAGGAATGCAGTAATCAGTTTTTCGGTTTCTTCGCAAGCCTCCTGCAAATCGTCGTTTACAATAGTATGATGAAAATGATGGCTGAAGGACATTTCATATTCTGCCTTATTAACCCTTGTTTGTAGCGACTCTTCCGTTTCCGTACCCCGGCTGGCCAGTCTGCGGGCCAGTTCCCGTACGGACGGTGGCTCGATAAAGATAGATAGAACATTTTGAGGATATTGGGTTTGTACATGTATGGCACCTTTTACATCGATATCCAGTAAAGGGCATTTATTTTCTTTCCAAAGCCGGTCCAGTTCTTTTTTAAGTGTTCCATAGTACTTGCCTTCATATACCATTTCCCATTCAACAAATGCTCCTTTTTGGATTTTTTGCTGAAACGCTTCCACCGACATAAAATAATAATCTTTTCCATCAACCTCGTTACCTCGAGGAGACCGGGTAGCTGCAGAAATAGAGAATGCAAGCTGAGGATATTTATCCAGTAAAAAACGGGTGATGGATGTTTTACCGGCCCCTGAAGGCGCTGTAATAATGATAATTCTTTTGTTGTGGGAAGCCATACACAAATTACGGTATTTGTGCCGGGAGTAAAAAATTTGAGCGATTAAGTTTATGCAACGAAAATGATTGATGCAAGCAATAACACGTCGTTTTTAGTTGGGTATGGCCTGTCCAAACAACGGCTCCTGTTGTAAGCTGCGGGCCGCTTGTTTTGAAGCTGCTCATTACAGTATCTCTTCTACACTTCTCCTGATATTATCTGCCATTTTGTGCGTAGGCAGATCGTTCTCATCGCCTCCAAAAGGGTCTTCGATCTCTTCAGCAATCAGCTCAAGGCTTGCGAGCACATAGGCGATAAAAACAACAACCGGCACCACCCAGTAACCCAGTTGGAATACATACCCCCAGGGTAAGGTAAGCAGGTAGATGAGCACGAATCTTTTAATAAAAATACCATAAGATGACGGGATGGGCGTATTCTTAATACGCTCGCAGGCCCCACAGATATCGGTGAAGGATTGCAGCTCGTTATTTAAAAACAGCAACACTTCTCCACTGATGGTTCCGTCCCGGTATAATTTTTTTACATGTTCATAAATGAGCCCTGCCACCTGGTTGGGGACATGCTTATCGGTGTCTATTGTTGAAATGATTTTTTTGGTTTGGTCGTTTTCATCAAACAACATGATCCGGGTACGCTCTTTTAATAAATGCTGATGCAGGGCCTGCGCATAACCCGGAATGATCCTTCTAAAAAACTCCCGCTCTTCCTTTTGATCTTCTCTTAATACCACAGATAGTTTCAAGGCCAGGTTGCGCGAATTGTTCATGAGGGCGCCCCAAAGCTTGCGCCCTTCCCACCACCGATCGTAAGCAGTATTCGTTCTGAATACCAGCACCAGCGAAATAGCAAAACCTAAAAGCGAATGCAGTATCGGCAGATTTTTAATGACACTTTTATCCGACAGCTTCCAATAGCCCAGCTCCAGGTAGGCAATGAAGCCCGAATAAGCGGCAATGATCAATAATATCCACCAAAGCTTTCTTAATACATCTGCTTTGGTTACCTTAAAAAGAATGCCCAGCCAGTCTTTTGTATTATAGTATTTCATGTTTTTAGTTGACAGTTGTTAGATGACGGTTGGCAGGGTTAAAGATATTCAGCGTTCAACCTGTCATATGTGAACCGTCATCTGTCAACGTTTAAAATATTAACCTGCTACCCGCTTAATGTCTGCTCCAAGGGCCTGTAATCTGGCATCTATGTTCTGATAACCACGATCTATTTGTTCTATATTTTGAATCGTACTTTTTCCTTCGGCGCTTAATGCAGCAATCAGCAAAGCCACACCTGCACGTATATCCGGACTGCTCATGGTAATTCCCCTTAACTGATGTTCTCTTTCGAGACCGATAACGACGGCGCGGTGTGGATCACAGAGGATGATCTGTGCCCCCATTTCGATGAGCTTATCTACAAAAAACAAGCGACTTTCAAACATCTTCTGGTGTATCAAAACACTTCCGTGTGCCTGTATAGCCGTTACCAGCACAATGCTCAGCAAATCGGGCGTAAAGCCCGGCCAGGGATGATCGTAAATTGTAAGGATGGAGCCGTCTATGAATTTCTGTATACGGTAGCTTTCCTGTGCGGGGATATGGATATCGTCACCCTGTACAGACAGCTGAATCCCCAGCCGCTGAAAGGTCTCGGGGATGACGCCAAGATGCGGCACATCAGCATTTTTTATGGTCAGCTCGCTTTTGGTCATTGCTGCCAGTCCGATGA
>JBQGCI010000517.1:0-2525 GCA_052038405.1 Acinetobacter pittii | reverse complement strand
TGAAACATGCCGGTTGTAAATGGCAATTCTAAAGGGACCGGGCAACGCGCAATCTTGATTTATTCTAAATCGGAACTAATTATTAGTTTACCAAGCTTTCGTTTTTCATCTTATAAAAAGATTGTGATGCAATTTAGAGTGATATCTAAGCGTATAAGAGGGGGTAGTTGTCAAAAAAAGGGGGGTAAAATGTCATTTTTGCTCTGTCTTCGCAGTAAGTGGTTGCTGTATTTCTTATCTTTCAATTGGGAGCTTTCCATCCTTCTCGGGAATGCTACAAACCCCTACATCCTGCTTTATGAAAACAGGCGAGGCTGATTAATTATTTATGATAAAAAATAAATGCGTGAAACATACCGACGGTCAGGTAAATGGGGGAATGATGAGCACTCCGGCTGTTTCGTACCGCGTGTGAGCCAAAGTAAAAATATTCACTGATCACACCGGTGGGTACAATACAGGAAGGTTCATAAAAGATCAAAAAAACCTTCTTTTCCTTTCAGCCTGAATATTTATTATTTCAACTACTGAAGTGACTAAAAATATTTAGCAGGAATGAGACCGGCTGCGTAAGAACAGATACCAGGCAGTATTCTACCTGAATCGAAATTACCGGACCGCAAGCAGTATATTTGAATAGGATAAGCCACAGTAAGAATACTGCGGCCGGTTGTGCTTTGCTAACGATTGATAAAATATTTATGCTATAATTATTACTTGAGTATTTATAAATGAAAAATCGATTATGAGGTTAATTTCAGCAATCTGTTTTCGAGCCGGAATACCTTAATATCCCGCAACATGCTCACTCCTTCCTATCTGCAAAGAGGTATTAAAACGCGATCATTTTTATTTCGCAAAAACGATATGACAGCAAATCCGGTCGCCGGCTTTTTCGACAAATTTACAACGGAACCCTGTTAAACTATTACAACAATTCGACTATATAGTATACATATCCGACTTTCCAACACCGATTGGATCACAATTAAAAAGGCCGCCCCGGGATACTTGAGACAGCCTTATTAATCAGGTTATGTTTATTATAAAGAGGCGCCGACGCCTGTATGTAGGCTATCAAAGTCAGTAGTATTATTCACTGCCAAGGCCGCTGTAGCAAAATACTCGTTATTGGCCTCGCTGTCAGGCAGCCCTAACTGATACCACAGGGCATCCTGGTTGGCGAACATCAGATTATTGTTAACAATCACGTCACCAAAATAACTTTTATCATAAATATCCAGGAATCTTCCTGCAAAAGAGTAGTTAGTGGTGTTAAAAAGTCCACCGGTATTGCTTTCAAAAAGAGCTCCATCAATAGGTATAAATGCAGGAGAAATGTAGTCTGCTTCCACTACCTGGATCTCAAACATCCCATACATGGGCGTATCATACAGTATATTATTATATACCAGCAACCCCGCCATAGCAGAGGCGTATTTCCTGGGCCAGAAACGAACCATTTGTCCCTGCACGTTTCTAGCTTTATTCGAAAACCATTGGCCAGTGCCTTTAAATATGGATATACAGGTATGGTTAGTCAGGCCGAGATTTATGTTTTCAAAGTAATTATCATGCACCTTGGCATTGTCCACACAACCAAGAGACAAAACAGAACCTGCTTCGGGAGCATTGAAGATGCTGCAGGAAGAAAATACAAGATCTTTAACCAGTCCGGTAATATCACCTCCTGCAATTCCAGCCGTGTAGGAAGTATTTACTACCTGGCCAACGTTGTTTGCGACGATATGGGAAATCCGGATATTGCTGCAAAAAGAAGCCGGGTCGGAAGGATTATACACGACGCTACCTAAAGTATTGGTCCACCTGATGCCTTCAGCAATATTCTCAAAACTAAAATGATCCAGGAATACATTATGTAAAGCGCTTTTTACATCCACACAGTTTATCAAATTATTAGCAAATTGCAACCCCGTGACCCTCACGTTATTTAAAGCACCCAAAACCAATGTATAACCCTGTCCGTCGAAGATCACTCCACCCGTCACTTTTGGACGAATCAAAAGGGGTGTATCGCCGGTTATACTAATGTTCTTAACGTCCAGTATATAATAATTATTGGAAAGGATCTCAACGGTATCGCCGGCTTGTAACGTAACCGGGCCGGTAGCCCCGTTAGGCCAAAAATCATTTCCATCAATTGGAATCTGGTGGGTTCCGGGAGTAGTCGTCCCGACTTCATACACATTACCTGTTAGTTCGGGTATATCAGCCAGTACAATATTTGATGCCTGAAATGTTTCATTGGCAGCCATAGGCACCAGCTGGTAGTAGTTTTCACTGCCCGGCAGTACTGTATGATCCTTATAGGTCAGGTCTTTGCCGGTATACAATGTTACATATCCTGTCATAGAAGAGCTGGCTGACCTTCTCAACTGATATACGTAGGCTCCGGAAACAGGTAACCAATTCAACACCTGGGAAAGAGCTGTGCCTGCCCCTAAAGACAAAGTATTATCACCGCTAAGGGTTTCAATATTTACCTGGGTTGACCAGTCACTGTC
>JBQGCI010000516.1:0-10937 GCA_052038405.1 Acinetobacter pittii | reverse complement strand
CTTTCCGTTCCATGTAGAGTAACGGGCAAAATTATCGCTGAACAATGCTACTTTCTGAAGGGTTTCCGGGTTATAGCTGGTTGCCAGGTCGCCATCAAATAACAGCCACAACGGGTATTGCTTATAGTGTTCTACAGGAGGACGGTTGCCGGTAATGACGATATGTAATGTTTTAGCTGCGGTTACCGAAGGATACCGGGCCAATTCATCCAGCAAAGCCTTTAGTGTGGGAACAGCTTCTGTTTTCAGATCGATCAGTAATTGCAGGGAGCGCGAGCTGTCGGCATACACCCGGCCTTTATTTTTATCGATTACTTTTTGCAGTGGCTTCAGATAAAGGGCTTCCAGTGTCCGCTCCTTGTCTAGCTCCCCGGCCGTATGGGCCACCATCAGGGTACCCTCCTTCAGAAAAATATCCGCTTCAATAGAGCCAAACCCTTCATTGTAGGCCTGCCAGAAAGGAAATTTCTGCAGGTAATCGTTATGTGAATGTGCCGCCGCGGTAGTGGGAGTGGCCTGTTTTTTTTGCGCTGTGGCCGGTGCCGTAACTAATACAGATAGTAGCAGGCAGAACCAGCATTGACTGATTGCTTTATTGATAAATGATCGTTTCATTAATAATTCCGTCTTTATAATGAATAAACTGTATAATGGCTTTTTCGGTAGTTGCTGAAAAAATAGAAAAACCGGGTGCTGTTAAAACAAACTTACCCTATTTAGTGTAAAACCCGGCGTGCGCTTATTACGCAACGCCAGGCAGGTAAAATTATTACTGGATAAAGAGTGACAGGGCCTGTATCACTCAATAGCCCGGGTTTTGGACCAGATAACCCGGTACATTGCTGGCGCCGTCGATAGCGGTTTGCGGAATCGGAAAGATCCTTTTTTGTTTATTGGTACTGCTTTTTTCCGTCCAGCTATCTTCATATTTACCAAAACGGATCATATCGGTACGGCGCAGGCATTCCCAGTACAATTCAAACCCTCTTTCCCGGTACAGCAAATCCAGATTCATTGAAGTGAGGGCGGGTGGCGCTGTACGGGCGGTACGCGCTGCTCTCACCGTGTTCACATCGGCCAGCGCACCGGAAGCATCATTATTGGCACGCAGCTTTGCTTCTGCTCTCATCAGGTAAATATCTGCCATTCTTAATATAACAATATTAGCTTCTCCGAAGTTACGGCCGCTTACCGATTTACGGCTGAATTCATACTTGGATACCCGGTAACCGGAGGGGTAGTTGCTTCCTGCAGTTGTAAAGTCTACCTGCTCGGTAAAGTTCACCGGAAGATCAGGGCGGTTGCGGGTATCGTGCGCCAGTTTGCTAACCAGCATGTCGCCATTGGCACATTTTACAAAGGCACCACTTCTGCGAATCAGGCCATGCTGCTGGCCTCTTAAGATACCGCGGTTAATATGAAACTGCGCGGCCGGAATACAGGTGTCTCCTGAACCGGGTTTGATCTTTAAGTTGTCTTTAAAGAACCTGGGGTCTGCCGCCGGATCGGCAGGTGCATAGGCATTTACCCAGGTACGGTAAAAATCGGAGGTAATAGCCGGACCGTCGGTACCATTGGCCGCCACATATTCAGGAAGCGGAAACTGATCTCCTGAAAGGGAAAAATAAGCCATGCGGTTATGCCCGTTCAGATCCGCACGCTGGTCCACCGCGAATATGATTTCTTTGTTGGTGTTATTATTATCATCGAAAATGGCAAAGTACTCGGGTGATAAAGCGTACTTGCCTGAAGCGATCACCTTATCCGTATATTCAATGACCTTGTTCATGTCTTCTCTCTGAAACGCCGGAGTTCCATACACATCACGGTAAACTGCTGCGTTCAGGTACAATCGCGCCAGCAATCCCCAAATGGCCTCTTTCGACAAACGGCCATGCGTTACATCTGAGACCAGATCGGGTTCAGCAGCGAGGAACTCATTCTTTATATATTCATATGCTTCAGGCCCCCTGGCCACACGCGAGAAATCATTGGGGTTCTCTTTGATAAATACAACGCCAAATACATCCAGCATTACCATGGAGTAATAGGCACGCATGGCCCTGGCCTCTGCCAAAAAGGTTTTGGCCGATGCAAAGTTAGAAGCAGGTAAAACGCTGATAGCGCTTACACATCGTGAGATGCCCTGGGTTAAAAAGTTCCAGGTATTGCGCCCGGGCGCATCGGTGGTGCCAAAATTATGGGAGTGCAACGCGATATAGATACCATTATCCCCCCAGTCGGTGCCACCGCGGTAGGGTAGTATCGCTTCATCGGTTGATATTTCCTGCACTGCCAGGTAATTGGTATGTAAAAACAAATTAGGCAATGTAGCGTATACCGGTGCAATAAACCCCTCGGCGGTTTCCTTCTCCGTTTGGCCGCCGGCCGACGATTCGTCGAGAATATTTTCGTTGAGTTTGGTACAGCCCGCCAACAGCAGCGCCGCAGCAAAACATACCCATATTTTAGATAGTATTGTTTTCATATATAAAGTAGTTTATAAAGTAATATTTAAACCCACCTGAAACGTACGGGGTTTGGGATAACTGAGATAGTCGATACCATAGGAAAGGAAGCCGTTCACAGAACGTTCGGTATTCACTTCCGGATCGAAACCATTGTAGGGGGTTATCACAAACAGGTTCTGTCCTGTAAGTGAAATACGCATCGCTTTGATCCAGTTCGCAAAGCCCAGGGCCCTGGTGTCGAAAGTATAGCCCAGCGCCAGGTTATTAAGGCGCAGAAAATCGCCGCTCTTCAAAAATCTTGAAGATACCGGTGCGGCATTATTCACATTTTCCTCCGGATATTGTATCGCCTCAGGCGTAGTATTGACTCCTTTTGACAACAGCAATTTGTAAAAGCTGGCGTTGGCTGTGTTATCATAAATTTTATTACCGGTAACGCCATTAAAATTAACAGCCAGATCAACTCCTTTGTAGGCGAGATTACCGTAGAAATTATACATATTCTTTGGCAACGCAGTGCCCAGTGCCTGGCGGTCCTTATCGTTTACTACATTGTCGCCGTTTATATCTTTATACCTGCTCTTGCCTTCGTTATCAAAACCAATAAACTCCAGCAGGTAAAAAGTACCAATCGGCTGATTGTTTACATAACCATTAATGGTGGCAGAGCTCAGCCCCGACCCCGATGCCGAACCGGTAGCGATAACCGTATAGGGAGAGTGAGTTACATTATTTTTAATAAAAGTGATATTTCCGCCAATGGTATACGACAAGCCTCCGGCAGTAACATCTTTATAGTACAGGTCTGCTTCAAAACCCTGGTTGGTGATCTTCATATCCTTTACATTATTCCATACGCTGGGTGCCGGTTGAATAGGATCGGCAGGTATTACTTCCAGTAAAATGTTATTGGTTACCTTTCGGAAATAGTCCAGCGTACCGCCTATTTGCCCATCCAGTAATTCGAAGTCGATACCGATATCGGTTTGAGCCGATACTTCCCACTGCAGATCGGGATTGAAAAGCCGCGCATACGTGGTTCCGCCCGGGTAAGCTCCTGAGGCATACAGGGGGTAGCTGGCCTCCAGTGTAGAGGTGAACAGCGCCTGCGTGATCTTGGGCGGAATTTCCTGGTTGCCGGTTTGGCCCCAGCCGGCTCTTAACTTCAGGTTGGTAAGAAAACCGCTATTATAAAAATCTTCCTGCGACACTACCCATGCGCCTGAAAGGGAAGGGAAGTAGCCGTACTTATTATTGGCGCCAAATTTTGATGATCCGTCAGCACGGAAGGTCGCCGTAAACAAATACCTGTTTTTATATTGATAATTCAACCGGGAGAAGAATGATTGTAATTCATTTTCAAAAGCATAACCGGAGGGGCGGTTGCCTGCCAAAGTAAGCTCCTGACCAATACCCGGGTTATAGACAGGCTCTACACTGGAAACCGGAAATTTATTGACACTGTTGCCGCGGCCCTGTACAAATATGTTCTGGTAAGAATGACCTGCCAGCAAGGTAAGCTGGTGGTCACCAAACGAGCGGTTAAAAGTGAGGTAGTTCTCTATCAGGTAATTTTTGTTGTGCGTGGTATAGGTTTCGAGGCGGCCATCTCTTAAAGGTACCGTATTAGGCAACGATTGTATATCGCGCGTAGCAGTAGAATTGTCAATGCCAAAATTGATCTTGTAGGTCAATCCTTTTAAAAGGGTTAACGTTCCCGCCAGGTTTCCTATAATACGGTTGTTAATAGTTTTATCCTTTTCCAGCTCCAGCACTTTCAGCGGGTTAATACCGTTTTCAAATTGGAAAGGCTTGCCATCATCGCCGTAAGCCGGTATGGTGGGGTTGGTAGACAGGGCTCCGCCGATCAGTGCGCCGATGTTAGGCCGCAGATTGGCGGTATTATTGGCGCTGATGCCTGCATCTATTACCAGGCGATCGTTCAGTAATTTCTGGGAAATGTTTAAACGGCCGGTATATCTCTTCAGCTCATTGCCTTTAAGTATACCTTCCTGCAGTTGCATACCAAAAGAGCCATAGTAGGTGGTACCGTTATTACCACCCGACAAAGCCAGGTTATGGTTTTGCGTAAAAGCAGTGCGTGTTACTTCTTCCTGCCAGTTGGTACTACCACCAAAGTCTTCCAGTTTTCCGCCCAGCGCTACTACTTCTTTCCTGTATTGCTCGGCATTTAATACAGGAAGCTTGCTGGCCATTTTGCTTACGCCTGCCACGAAAGAATAGTTCAGGGAGCTGAATCCTGATTTACCTTTACGGGTAGTGATGATCACTACGCCGTTGGCGCCTCTTGACCCATAAATGGCTGTAGCCGATGCGTCTTTTAATACATCTATCGATTCAATATCCTGCGGGTTTAAAAAACTCAACGGGTTAATAGCGCCACCAACCGGTGAGTTATCAAGGGCCAGTCCGTCCACCACATAAAGCGGCGTGTTGCCGGTTCTGATACCACCAGGACCCCTCACCGTAATATGCTGCGCGGCACCGGGCTCGCCACTCGCCGAAGTGATGTTAACACCGGATACCTTGCCCTGTAAAAGCTGTTCAGGCGAATTAATAATACCCTGATTGAATTCGGCTGCTTTAACCGATTTCACGGACCCGGTCAGGTCCTGCTTCTTCGACTTGCCGTATCCTACAATCACCACTTCATCTTCCACTGCCCCCTGGCTGGTTTCCAACACTACTTCCACGGATAGCGCATTGCCGGCAACATATTGCCGGTTAACCGTACGCGTGGTATAGCCTACATGGGACATTACCAGCTGATAACGGTTGGACGACAGGTTAAAAAAGGCAAAGCGTCCTTCGGGGTCGGTCTGGGTCGTTTTTCTATAGGTGTTGGTACTGTCTGAAATGACCACGGTGACGCCGGCCAGCGGCGCGGATTGGTCATTCAGAACAGTTCCCTTCACGGAGGGTTGGCCACTTTGTGCGGCTGTGGTCACCCACAGGATACAGCACCAGGCGAGTAAGATACAGGCGGGCATCCGGCCTGTAAAAACAGTAAACATCATTTTGGAATTTTTTGAGCGGCAAAGGTTCATCATCTGCCGCTAAATGATGTTGAAACAACGTTATGGAACTGTTATCTAAAAAAGAACAAATTGTAAAGAATGATGAGGCGCATGGAAATACGGCCATTGGTTTGTAAAGGCCTGCTGCAGCGGCTGTTCCTATAAAAAAAAGTCAGCACCCGCACCAGAGGTGAAGGGCTGACTTGTATCGTAGGAAAGTACGGCTCTGAATTGGCGTAGGGCAGGGATCCGGCTAAGGGCTTTTAGCCACGGGTTACCTGTTGCATTTTGCTGTAGGTGTACTTGCCATCCTTGTCCATCTGCTTGATCCGGATAAAAATGTTGCCCGCCGAAGCATCGGGGTAAGCCTCTGTGTTCTTCGTGCAGCTGTGAAAAATACCCGCTGCCAACATGCAGGCCATACCGGCTGCCAGCAGGGTTCTTCTTTTCAGCGGCGCCCAGCCGATACCCAAAAGACCCAGCAGCCCCATAATACCCAGGGCCCCTGCAGGGCTTTTAACAAGTACCTGGTATTTTGTGGGCGTATCGGCGTTGCCGTTGGGGGCTTTGGAAGATACGGTAGCAATGGTGGTAAAATCAATGCCATTGGCGGATGCCTGTACTTCAAAGCGGTCATTATTCATTTCTGATTGGGTGGTCCAGTCAATGGTAAGCGCGACCTTCATCAACCGGGCCCGGATATCGCCAAAAACCACGGGTAATGCGATGGGCGACTCATAGATATAAGCAGTACCTGACTGAAATACATTGCCTGAGTTGACAAACGGTGCACCAACGATCAGGTCGGTCGGACCTGCATGGATTACCTGCCCGAACCCGTCGCCGTCAGCCGCACCGGTTATTTTCTGCTGTTGGGTGTACGTATTACCTGAAGCGGTAAAAAAGTATACAGAAGTTCTGGCCGCACCGCTGCTCGAACCAATGAACAACCCGTTACCAATGAGCACCAGGCTGGCGCCCATCCCTTCTCCATCCACCCGTGTAGCAGGAACTATTTTTTGCGACTGCGACCAGGTGCTGCCTGATAAAGTGAACGCGTATGCGGCGCCCTGGTAGCTGTTGTCCCCGTAAGCGCCTACTACAATACGGTTATTAAGGATGGCTACAGACTGTCCAAACAGGTCGTCTGCAGTACGGGTGGCAGCCACCAGTTTTTGTTGTTGTATCCAGGATCCTCCTGATAGTTCAAACACATAGGCTGAACCACTGTTTGAATCATCATTGTTAGCTCCCACAACGATCCTGGTGCCGTCTGTTGCTACCGCGCCACCCATTCCGTCAAAGGCAGCGCCGTCTGCTGCGACCAGGATCTGTGTTTGCGTATAGGTTTGGGTGCCCGTGTTGAACTGGTACACGTACGCAGCCCCCTGGCTGTTATTCCTGTAAATAGCACCGGCTACCAGTAAATCATCCTTCATCGCCAGGGAATAGCCCAATCCTTCACCACTGGTACCGGTTGGTGTTGTTAATTTAGACTGTTGGGTCCAGCTATTATTCACCAGCGAAAAAACGTAAATGGCACCGCTGTTATTGTTTTTGGAATAGGCACCCACGACGAGTCGCGTACCGTCCGCCACCAGGGAATAACCCAGCTGATCGCCGGCCTGCAGGTCGTCAGTTACCAGTTTCTGTTTAAAGGTCCAGGCAGATCCGCTTTTCTCATATACGTAAACGGCTCCCGAACCGTTATCGCCATTAGCACCCACAAAAGCATAATTGCCTGCCAGGGCTACCGCGCTACCCAGAAAAGCACTGGGTGTCCTGTCATTAGCCGTCAGTGCGGTATTGATTGTATAAGGTTGAGCTACTGATGACAGATAACTGAACAGTAGCAGGCAAAGGCAGCATGTAATGGATTGAATACGCATGTTTTTTTTGATTTAAATAAAAAGTTGATTCAGTAAGGTAATAGCAACAGTTAGGCTGAAGTGCTGAACATCCCTGTTAAAGCACATTCAACAACCGGTCCGGGGGCAATGCTATATATCGAAACGAAAATAGTTCCGGCAGCGGTAGCGGTATCCCGGGAATTGGTAAACAGTCGCTTTGCCTTTGTATCCGGGGGCTTTGCTACTATTATTTTTCAATATCACCCGGTAGCTGACCGGTAACAATACCCTTACAGGTACAGGTAGTATCCCCTTGTCCGGGGGTTGAGCACAGGGCAGCACCCGATCAGTGGCACCAATGATGGCTCAGGAATGTTGTGCAGGGTTGCGGCCCGGCGCCACGGCAACAATCGTTTCCACCTCCTGTAATAACTGCTCCATGGCCCGCATGGTTAGTCCCTGGCCCACCAGCGCCGTATGTTCCCGGCCATCGCTGATGTATTTTACCGCGAGCGACACGTTCACCGGGATCACGTAGATGAGCCGGCCTATATTAAAGCCCATGATTTGTGCAAAGGGAATCACTACCGGTGGCTTCAGCAGCCCCTTCTTTACCCGGATCTCACGGCGCTCTGTGTCGATCTCCACGCGTTCGGTTAAGGCAGCGGCCCCGCAGATCAATGCCAGGATGCCAAATACCCAGGTCATGCCGCTGAGCCCGGTAACCATCCCGATAACCGCCATAACTGCGCAGCCCACGGCAATGCCCAAACCAAAGCCCAGCTGGCGCTTCATAATGTACTTTGTACCTTCTTTAATAAAATACCTGCTTTCCATATCTGAAAGGTTGTTGTTTTTTTCAAAGGAAAAGCGGTTTACCGCTGAACAAGATTAATACCTTCTGAACAGAAGGAATGCCTGAATTGGCATTTGGTCATGTTCGGTTGTTGTTTGGCTGAAAGCAGCCGGCAACAGGTTCCCCCCGGCGATCCGGTATTGCAGGGCCCGTATCGTTACCGGCATACATGCCCTGTAGTGCCGGTGCGGCAGCAGTTATTTTAGCTACATTTGCCTCCCTGAATCATTTCAATGAAACCAACTTTCCGCTTCGTCTTCCTGCTCACCTGGCTATTATCCTGGTTTCCCGGTGGGGTGACCGCTGGTGTACCGCCTGCCGGTCCATCATCTATTGAACAAATGGCCGCCAAAGGGTATGCGCTCCGTTTTACGGATACGGTACGGTGCCTGCAATTGCAAAAGGCAGCTATCCGGGCTGCGCAGCAACAGCATCGCCCGGCCGATGAAGCCATTGCCTATGCTTACCTGGCGCTGACACAGCGGCGGCTGCTGAACCTGCAACGGTTTACTGAATATGTTGAAGGGTCCTGGAAGATCGCCCGTGCGGTTAAGGATACCAGGGCACAGGCCTATGCGTACTGGGCTATGGGCAGTTACCGTTCTTATATTGATGATAAGGCCGCCGCGGCCGTTTACCTGTTACAAGCCTACCGCCTGTTCCGGCAGCTGCAGGTATATGAGCATAGTTCCAAGATCGCTGCCGAGCTTTCTTACTGCTACTCGCCCGGGCCTTTAGCCACGATCCAGCAATATGCATCCACGGCGGTGCGGGAGGCTAACAAAGCCGGCGATAGCGATAGCAAGCTGCATGCGGGGCTGGCGATGGCCAGCTACCTCACCGACCGGTTCAGGGAAGCAGGGGATACCCTGGCCTGGCAGGAGGCCGTGCTGCAGCTGCAACAGGTGATCCGGATGGCTGAACAAGACAGTTTACGGGTAGCGAGTAAAAGCAATATAGCGGTAGCCTACCTCAACCTGGCGGTACTGTATTGGGAATCGCCGCCCCCCGTCAACATACCCGCTTTTTTGTACCACCTGGGTCAGGCGCAAGGCACCGGTCGCCAATATGGCATCAAAAATGTTTACCGCAATGCACTTGGCCTGCGGGGGGAGTACCTGATCAGCCAGGGACAATATGACCAGGCGGGGCAGTTGTTCAGGGAAGCGATTTCCGTACAGCAGCGCCTGCCTTACCCGGATCCTTACCTGATGGTGGCCGTGTACGGTTCTTTAAAAAGGCTGGCTTCCCTGCAACAGGATTACGCGGGCTATTACCGGTATGATACCGCGTTCACCCGGTACAGCCAGCTGCAGTTCAATGAAAAAAGCCAGCAGTTGTTGCAGCTGGTTCATGCGCGGTTCGACTCCGATAAGAAGACAGCCACCATCCGCCAGCTGGAGCAGGAGAACCGGCTGCAAAAACAGAATACCTACCTGGCAGCAGGCATCGCCGCCGTGTTACTGGCCGGGCTGGCACTGGGCTACCGGTCGTACTATTTCAAGCGGCGTTTTTACCGCGAACAGGCTGCCAGCCGGCAACAGGAGCAGCAGAACAGTGACTTGAAAATGCAGCTGCTCGAGAAGGAAAGCCTGGAAACCCTCACCGAGAAATTATCGCTGGAGCGCAGGTTGCTGCAATCGCAAATGGATCCGCATTTTATCTTCAACGCCCTGGGCAATATCCAAAGCATGATCCTGCAGCAGAAAAATGAAGAGGCGGTACGGTACCTGGGAAAATTCTCTCATCTTACCCGGCAGGTACTGGAACAATCGCGCCAGCCGCTGATCACGCTGGAGGAGGAGATCAGCACCCTTACTCACTATATGGCGCTGCAGCAACTGCGATTCAACGACCGCTTCGATTATGAGGTTGGCTACGACCCGGCACTAAGCCTGCAGGAACAACTACCGCCATTGCTGATACAACCTTTTGTAGAAAATGCAATCGAGCATGGATTGAAACCCCTGGAGGGCAGCCGCCGTGGTTGGTTGCGGATCTATTTCAGCCTGGACACCAACGGGCGCATGATCACCTGTTCGGTCAGCGATAACGGTATCGGGATGGCTGCTTCGCGGAGCCGGCAAAAAGATACCGGCCATCGATCGCTGTCTACCCGGATCACTGCAGAACGGCTGGCGCTGATGTTCGGCGACGAACCCGGCCCCGCCGAACGCGTCAGTTACCCGGATGTAGCTCAGGCAACAGGCTGTACCGTATTGATTCATATTCCCTTCAACCATCATGTATAGCGCAGTTATCATAGAAGATGAACATCATTTGCGGGAGGCACTGACCATCCTGCTGAACCAGATAGCGCCCGGGCAGGTACAAATCACAGGCCATGCCGAAGCGGTAGGGCAGGCGGTGAAGCTGATTGACCGCCTGGAGCCGGATCTGATTTTTATGGATATCGTTCTGAAAGACGGTACCGGCTTTGAAGTATTAAGTGCCATCCGGCATACCGGGTTTCGGCTCATCTTTACCACGGCTTACGAAAAGTATGCCGTACGGGCTTTCCGTTGTAATGCCATCGACTACCTGTTGAAACCCCTTGATCCGGCCGAGCTCCGGGAAGCCCTGGAAAGGATCGTTCCCCAACCGGCCGGCTATCCGAAGACAGGGGAGTGGCAGGCTTTTTCGCAGAACCTGAAACAGGCGCCGGAGCGGATCGTACTGCCCACACAGGAAGCCATGCACTTGGTCAGGATCGACCAGATCG